>JBLINP010000055.1:0-18745 GCA_047639415.1 Planctomycetota bacterium
CGCAGACGACCTTGTAAGGTCGTCGAGGACGCCAGTATCTGCAAAGTGCCAGCAGGAACCAATAGACCGGCAGTGCCGGTCGTTCGTGGTGTTTGGTCCGCGTGTTCATGAATAATTCGGGCTAGAAACGCCGATTTCTAGTCGTCGAAGTCGACAATCGCTTCAACACAGCATCCTCCCCGACGAGAAGGGTCCTGAGAATGGTGCGAAATGGGGAGTACTGCTATCCTGACGCGCAAATTCCTGCCTGATATACGACTCGCTGTAGAGCGTTCCCCGCAGGCTGGCCGCGGCATAGAATCCCTCCACCCCTTCCTTCATTTTGTTTCACCGTTTATTGATCGCGAATCGCGGGGAAGTTGCGACGCGAATCGCGCGAGCTTGTCGTGACATGGGCGTTGCTCCCGTTTGTGTGGCTTCGACCGCCGACATGGGCTCGCCTTGGCTAAAGGAAATGGACGAAGTGGTGTGCGTCGGCGAAGGCCCGGCGGGCAAGAGCTACTTGCGTTCCGAACGCGTCCTACAAGCGGCGATTCAAACGGGGTGCTCAGCGCTTCATCCCGGTTGGGGCTTTCTGGCCGAAGACCCCCGCTTCGCCGCTTTATGTAACCAGCATGGTGTGACCTTCGTCGGACCATCACCTGCGGTTATCGCACGCATGGGCTTAAAGTCACCCGCCAAGGAAGCGGTTCGCGGGGTCGGGCTGCCCGTCATTCCGGGATCGGTGGGAACTCTCGACGATGTAGACGAAGCCGTTCGCATCGCGCACGAAATCGAGTACCCCATCATTCTGAAGGCCGACGCCGGTGGCGGTGGCCGCGGTATGCGTCGCTGCGAAAACGAAAGCCAACTACGCGACGCTTTTCCGACGGCCATGGCCGAGGCGCTCTCGGCTTTCGGCACCGGCCGACTCTATCTCGAAAAATTTCTAACCGGCGGTCGTCACATCGAAGTGCAAATTTTGGTCGACGCCTTCGGCAACGGCGTGCACTTATACGAACGCGACTGCAGCGTTCAACGCAATCATCAAAAGCTCATCGAGGAATCGCCTTCACCGGTGCTTTCGTCGAAAGAACGCGAAGAACTGGGTGCTCGGGCAGTCAAGGCCGCGGTCGAGCTTGGTTATCGCGGAGCGGGAACCATCGAATTTTTGCGCAGTGCGGATGGCGAGTTGTTCTTCATGGAGATGAACACGCGTTTGCAGGTGGAACATCCAGTCAGCGAATTGGTCACGGGCATCGACATCGTTTGCGAGCAACTCAAGATCGCGGCCAACCAGAAGCTGAGCTTTACGCAAGCGGACGTCAAACTGGAAGGCCACGCAATCGAATGCCGAATCAATGCGGAAGATCCGTCGGCCAACTTTCGCCCTTCGCCGGGGACGCTCGACATTTTTGAACTCGCGCGCGGCGAAGGACCTGGAAACATTCGGATTGACACTCACCTGCGGGCGGGCGACACGATCCCCCCTTACTACGACTCCTTGATCGCCAAGGTTTTGATTCATGCCGAGACGCGCGAGCGCGCTGTCGAAACGGCGATCAACACGCTGCAAGCATCACGCGTCGAAGGCGTTAAAACCACCATCCCTCTGCACTTAGCTGTTTTACTGTCGCGCGAGTTTCTAGCGGGCGAGTACGACACGACCAGCATTCCTGGTTGGAACCCCGAAAGCACTTCGTGACGTTATGGCTCACGTCCCCTTAGCCCCCATCGGCTCTCCGAGCGACTCTGTGCTCGACTCCGCCACCCTAAAAGCAAACTTTGCTGCTTTGTCCGAACGTGAAAACGTTCTCGATGAACGCCGTCAAACGGTTGCGGATGGCTGGGGTGAAAAATACGCGGATCGCGTCCACCAAAAGGGCAAGCTCACAACGCGCGAGCGTCTTGAACTCCTGATCGACGAAGATTCCGGGCTGTTCGAGGTTGGAACCTTCGTCAACTGGGGACGTTCCTTCGGAAAACTCGCTAGTCCGGGCGCCGGTGTTGTCACGACCTTCGCCAAGGTTGAAGGACGCTGGTGCGTCATCATCGCGAACGACAACACGGTTGCGTCGGGCTCGTGGTGGCCGATGTCTCCCGAGAAGATCGAGCGCGCGCAAGAGATGGCAATGCGCTTGCGGTTACCGGTCATCTACTTGGTCGATTGCTCCGGTCTGTACTTGCCCGAGCAATCCAAGTCTTTCCCGGGTCGCACCGGTGCGGGACACATCTTCAAGAAGAACAGCGAACTCTCCGCGAACGGAGTTCCGCAAATTGCCGGCGTCTTCGGCGATTGCATCGCGGGCGGCGGTTACATGCCGATCATCTCCGATCGCGTATTCATGACCGAGCAGGCCTACATGGTCATCGCGGGCGCAGCTTTGATCAAAGGCGCCAAGAGCTTGCACCTGTCGAGCCTCGACATCGGTGGGCCCGAAGTCCACGTGCATTTGTCTGCCTGCGCAGACGTGCGCGTGCCCGACGATCAAACGGCCTTGATTCAGATTCGAGCGGAGATCTCCAAGCTGCCCAGCAGCGGCGCGGACTATTACCGCACGGGCGCCGATGCGGGAGAGCCCCACTTCCCCCATCGCGAAATTGGTGGCTTGCTGCCCTCTGATCATCGCATGACCTACGACGTCATGGAAATCTTAGCGCGGCTGGTCGACCACAGTCACTTCTGGGAAATCCTCCCCGATCGCGGACGTGAGATGGTCACTGGAGTCGCGCGCGTCGGCGGACTGTATGTCGGCTTCATCGCCAACCGCCAAGGTTTGGTTGATGATCCTCTACATCGAAGCGGCGTGAAGCCGGCGGGCATTCTCTATAAAGAGGGCATCGCCAAAGTTTCGGCTTTCAGTCGCGCTTGCGACTCCGACGGAATTCCGATCGTCTGGTTGCAGGACATCTCAGGCTTCGACATCGGCGTGGAAGCCGAACGCGTCGGGCTGCTCGGTTACGGATCGAACTTGATCTACACCAACAGCACCAATAGCGTTCCGATGTTCACGGTTCTGATGCGCAAAGCCTCCGGAGCTGGTTATTACGCGATGGCGGGCTTGCCCTACGAGCCGGTGGTTCAACTTTCGACGACCATCACCCGGCAATCCGTGATGGAAGGTCGCACGCTCGCAATTGCCGCATTCAACACGAAGCTCGACGACGAGTTTGAAATCGCCACCGATGATCCGGAAGAACGCGAGAAGATTGCGGCCGGCATGCAAGCCACTGAAGAGCGCATTGAGAGCGACATGGATCCCTTCAAAGCTGCTGCGCAAATGGACACCGACGAAATCGTCGCGCTCTCCGATTTGCGACCTTGGCTCGTCGCCTTGGCGGAAATGGCTTACCAGTCGACGGGCTACCGACGCGTGAAAAACCCGCGCATCTGGTCGCTGCACGACATCGCTGCACTCTCTGCCCCGCGAGGTTGATCACATGGGACAATCCATCGAACTATTGCTCGAAACCGACGGCGACAAGACTTTACTGCTCTCGCCCCTCGTCGGATTTTTCACCGAGGCCGCCGCTGCTGGACAGTTGTTGATCCCCGGTCAATCAGCCGGTTCCATTACAACAATTGGTGTCGTCACTACCCTGATCATCCCGCCCGGTTGCTCCGGACGCGTCGTCAACGAACGCTTTGATCGCGTACACGAACCTGTTGCCTTCGGCACTTTGCTGTACGAATTGGAGCCGATCGGAGACGGCATCAGCTTTGCGATCGAATCGAAGCAAGACGACTCTATGGCGGACCTCGTTGTTCGCGCCTCGCATGCCGGACGCTTTTGGCAACGTCCTTCGCCGGCGGATGACGCGTTCGTTAACGTCGGCGATGTGATCGAGGAAGGCAGCGTAATCGGCTTGATCGAAGTCATGAAGACGTTCACGCACGTCCACTACCGCGCACAGGGTGGTTTGCCGCCACGCGCAAAAGTGATTCGGTTTTTGGTCGAGGATGGTGCCGAAGCTGAAAAGTCCGTGGCGCTCATCGAAGTCGAACCGGCTTGATGGCGTGGCGTTCGAGCTGCCTTATCTAACGGCCTCCATTCCGCCGCTACCAGGCGTTCTCAAGCAGTGCGCCGAAGACTTTCGCGTCGAAGAGCTGCCGCTGTACGAGCTCACGGGCGAAGGAGATCACCTCTTCTTCGAAATCGAGAAGCGCGGCATGACGACCAATACTCTGGTTCGCCGCCTCGCGTCGGAATTGAAAGTTCCGACGACATCGATCGGTTACGCCGGACTGAAAGATGCACGCGCCGTCACTCGTCAACTCCTGAGCGTGGAACACGTCGCCGCGGAGATCGTCGAACAACTCGTGATCGAAGACACGCAAGTTCTGTGGACGAAACGTCACTCCAACAAGTTGAAGCGTGGGCACTTGCTCGGCAATCGCTTTCGAATTGTTCTGCGCGAATGTGACAGCGCTCGAATCCAGGACGTACGCAAGATCTTTAGGGAACTGGAACGTACAGGACTGCCCAACGCGTTCGGACCGCAACGATTTGGCGCGCGTGGCGACAGCGACAAGATCGGGCGTGCGTTAATCGATGGCAATCACCGAGAAGTTGTCGACCTAATCGCCGGACGCCCAAACGAACTTGATTTTGGGGCGGTTCGCGATGCTCGCGAACTATTCGAGGCGGGCGAGTACGAGTTAGCCTCGAAGACGTGGCCACGCGGATACGAACTCTCTTCCAAAATTTCTTTCGCGATGCACAAGAACCGTGGCCGCGCAAGTCGTGCGACTCGCTCCTTATCGAAACGCGAAAAAGGCTTCTACGTCTCGGCCTGGCAAGCGGCCTGCTTCAATCGCGTACTCGCCGAGCGCATGCCCGCTATCGACAAACTCCACGAAGGTGAGTTCGCGTGGAACCATGGCGGCCGTCGTCCCTTTCAAGTTCGAGATCTGAACCTGGAACGAGCGCGCGCTCTATTGTTCGAGGTCTCCCCTGCCGGTCCACTATTTGGTCCCGCCTCGTCACTTTCCACCGGCGAAATCGGTGAACGGGAATCGAGCGTCTTGGGCGAAAACGGTCTTCAGCTCGATCAACTTGAACCACGACGTTTCGCAGGGATTTCGGGCGGCCGGCGCCCCTTGCGGGTGCGCCCCACCGAGCTGAGTGTACGAGCCATGGACTCGGACTCCCTCGAACTCAGTTTTTGCCTGCCCGAAGGCGCTTATGCAACTTCACTTATGCGAGAGATCTGCAAAGACTCTCCGTCATAATGCAGCGTTTCAGCTATAGGCTTTAGTCAACGCAAAGACCTAGCCCGAATTATTCATGAACACGCGGACCAAACACCACGAACGACCGGCACTGCCGGTCTATTGGTTCCTGCTGGCACTTTGCAGATACTGGCGTCCTCGACGACCTTACAAGGTCGTCTGCGGGGGCAAATATCTGCAAAGTGCCAGCAGGAACCAATTCGAGGCGTTTTGCCTCGCGGTTCATGAATAATCCGGGCTAGTCGTAAAACTAACTCGCGCCAAGCCCCCACGTAAGCCCTCACATGTTCTCCCACTGCAGCTCGCTCGTTCTCACTCTCTCCCTTTTGCTCGGATCGAGTCAGCCGACTCTTCCATTGATGCGTATCGGTCAATTCGAGCAAGTCACGCCCGGCCGCGCGGTGCAGATCATCTGCACGCCAACGACGATCAAAATTGATCGTACCGGTCCAAAGCACAGCAAAAACCCGATCGCCGAAGCCATCGAAGCGGCAGCACCAGGCTGCACAATTACGCTCAAAGCTGGCGAGTACCCCAGCTTTTCAATTGGCTTCAGCAAGAAGAATGCGAGCAACGCTCGAACGACCGGAGGCTTCCCGGGACAGCCCATCACGGTAACCGGCGAAGGCAAGGTTTGGATTCGCCCGGGTAAGGATCAAGCCGACACGATCGCGGTCAATCAACAAATCAGGAACGGCAACTTCGTTTTCAAGAACCTGATGATCGAGCCTGGCTATCGAGCTGGAATTATTTTCTACAAGCAGGGCGGACCCGAAACACACGACAACTTTCAATTCTTGGACTGCCACATACTCGGCAGTTGGGGCCACGACACCAACAAAGGCAAACGTTCCAAGTGGGGCCTTTGGGGCCACAACATGAACAACTTTGAGTTTCGTGGCCTGAGTGCCCCCGCTCGCGTTCAAAACGTGCAACAAGAGCACGGCTTCTACATTCAAAATCCCCAAGGTCCGATTCTGATTGAGAACGTACATGGCGCTCGACTGGGGCGAACCTTCGTTCAATTTACCGCGCGCGCCAAGGATGGGCTTCCCGGAATTGGAACCATCACGGTTCGCAATTGCGTCGTCGAGGACATTGGTCTATTCAAAGACGACAACCACAAAGGCGGAACAGCCTTCACCTTTGCCGGCCGTTTGCAGGGCGACATCTTGGTCGAAAACAATAGCTATCGTGCGGGTTTCACGCCGGCGCTCGCGCGCTTGACTCGGCCGGGAGTTCCCTACAGTACTGGTGCTCTGGTTTGCTGGACCGATGACGGCAAAAGCAAGAATGGCACGGTTACGATCAAAGACAATGACTTCGAGTTTGCGAAGGGTTGTGGCGATCGGCCGGTTGTCTCGGTCGGCGGTTGTGATCGAGTCGCGATCGTAGGCAGCAATCGATTCGTCGCTGGCGGCAAGCATCCCGTGCTTTCGATCGACCCGCCGCGAGGTGAACCGGGAACGCGGCCGAACAGTCCGCCCATCGGCGCCATCTACATCGATCCTCAAACGGTCATGCAGGGCAATGTGCATGCTGATGGGCGCCCCATTAGTCCGGAGAAACTCAAAGCGCTGCAAACTCCGCCGAAGCGGGAGAAGAAGACGAAGCGTCGTTGAAGGAATCGTCTCGCTCGGTAAGACTGGCCTTATGAAACGCGCGGACAAAGCGATTCGAATCCAGACGATTCTTGAGGAACGGATCGGCGAACCTGCGGTTCCGCTCGACCACAAGGATCCCTACACGCTCCTCGTCGCCGTTTTACTCTCGGCTCAATGCACGGATGAGCGCGTCAATATGGTGACGCCCGCCTTGTTTGCATTGGCGGACAATCCGCAAGACATGTCGAAGGTCTCGGTCGACAAAATCTTGTACTGCATCAAGAGCTGCGGCTTGGCACCGCGCAAATCGGCTGCGATTCTGTCACTCAGCCAAATTATGATGCGCGAGTACGACGGCGTCGTCCCAGCGAACATGGAGCAACTCGAAGCGCTTCCCGGCGTCGGGCACAAAACGGCAAGCGTCGTCATGTCGCAGGCCTTTGGCGTGCCCGCTTTCGCAGTCGACACTCATATTCATCGCTTAGCCGGGCGTTGGGGCCTCTCAAACGACCGCAACGTGGTTCAAACCGAGCGCGACCTCAAAAAGATCTTTCCGCGTGAGAGCTGGATCAAGCTGCACCTTCAGATCATCTATTTTGGGCGCCAATATTGCCCGGCGCGCGGTCACGACTTGAGCCAGTGCCCAATCTGCTCTTGGG
Source organism: Planctomycetota bacterium (assembly GCA_047639415.1). GTDB lineage: Bacteria > Planctomycetota > UBA1135 > UBA1135 > OFTM34. The sequence continues at coordinate 7,476 of JBLINP010000055.1, forward strand.
CCGCCACCAAAGCGCGCATTTCAAAAGAGCGCGTCGGATCCAAATAACCGCGTACTTGCTACGGGCAGCTCAGAATCACAAGCTTCCGTGATGAGCCCTCAACGCACTTTTGCAACGATCGCGACAAATTCGACCTACGGCCGCGCGGGTGACGGCGTCCTGGTCGGGCGCATGATTGCGAATACCGCCTTCATTGAAGCACTCGGCAAGTACTCGAAATTCGATCGCTTTCGTTTTTACATCGGTGAACATGCGGATGAAGCCACGATTCAGAAGCTGTTTGGGAATTCGCTCGCCGATCGAATCGAGATACGCAATTTGCTTCATCTCGAACAAGACTTCAGCGCCGCAGATTTCACGGCAATGCATTACGGCGCGCACCTCGATCGCTTCGGCGATCTAACTTGGCTGCGCGATCGTTACGCGACAAAGAACATCCCCATCACGGGACAGATTCACTCGCTCAGCTACCCGCGCTCGCTCAACGACTACATGCGCTTTTATTTGCTTCCGCCGCGCGAGACGGACGCGATCTTGTGCTCGACGGAAAGTGGCAAACGCGTGGTCGAAAACTCGCTCAACGAACTGCGCGAGTCCCTTCGCGCAAAGGGCACAGAGATGTCCGCGCTGCAGTGCGAGATGCCCGTCATACCGCTCGGTATTGACGCCAAGACCTTGCAGGGTGGCGATGGCGCCAAATTACGGAGCGAACTCGACATTCCTAGCCAAGCCTTCTGCGCACTGGCGCTCGCACGGTTCAGCGAGTTCGACAAAATGGACCTGTTTCCGCTATTGCTAGCCTTTCGCGGCGTAGTCGAGCGAATGGATCGCCCTGCGATCCTGCTACTTGCGGGCGCAAGGCAAGGCACAAAAACACCGGAGATGATTCAGCTTTGGGCTCGTGCGCTGGGAATCGAAAGCAATCTGCGCTTCATGACCGACTTTCCCGAAGTGCGCAAGCCGGACGTGCTCGCCGCAGCCGACGTATTTGTGTCCCCCACCGATAACGTGCAGGAGACCTTCGGCATTACGGTCATCGAAGCCATGGCTGCCGGTTTGCCGCCCATCGTGGCGGACTTCGACGGCTACCGTGAAAGTGTCACCGAGGATGTTGGGATTCGAATCCCCACGCACTGGTCGCCGCCCTCGAGCGAACTTTGCAACCTCGGTCCGCTCCTGAACGAACGGCCATTGCATTTGTTCCTGGGACAAGGCGTCACCGTCGATGGCGAAGCGATGGAGCAAGCGCTATTCAGCTTGGGAGCGGATGCTGAGCTACGCGCGAAGTTTTCAAGTGCTGCACGCGAACGTGCAGAACAACGCTATGACTGGAGCCAGGTCATTCCGCAGTACGAAGCACTCGTCGATCGGCTCGCTTCAAAATCATTCACGCCGGGCGAACACGTTGGACCCGATTCGAGCCATCCGCTCGCCTATCGCTTTGAAGAGATCTTCGCTCACTACCCGACGACGATGCAGGCTCCAGATCGCACGCTTGTCACCTCAGCCCACGGTCGCAAGCTCAGCGAAGCAAGGGCAACTCCTCCAATCTATCCGGAGCTCACCAATCTGTTTGACGAAGTCATGGTGAGCGCCGCGTTGCTGGGAGCCGGTGCCCCCATCCCCGCCAACGTCTTGGCCGCGGCGGTCACCGAAAACTTCCCGAACCACCCGCTCTGGCAGTCCGAATTCCTATTGGCGTGGATGCAAAAACAGGGGCTCTTGGATCAGGTCAGCTGAACCCGGCTCGTCTGATCAGCGGGCTGCTAGTCTTCACCGGTGTAACCGAGACCCTCGATTTCGCGCTCCTCTTCGAGGGTTAGCGCCTTTTCCGTTCCCGGTGGAAAGCGCTTCCGAAGCTCGCCGGCTTCACGATTGCGCTCATCGAGCAAGCCCAATAACCGTTCGACATCTGCAGCGCGTTTATCCGCCAGGTCATGCTGCTCCGCTTTGTCGCTCGCCCAATCGAACAGTTCCAGCTTCACGGTCTCCCCGTCGCTTGAACGCAGCAAACGCAAGTCGTCGACGATGACCGATTCGAAGAGCTCGAGACCACGGTTACCCATTTGCGAATAGATCGGCTCACTCTCGAGCGCTCCTCCACGCGCTAACTCAGCGAAACCCATCACCTGCGTTTCCAGTGACTCGAGTCCGAGCAATTCCAAAATTGTCGGCAGCACTCCCGTCAAGCTGACCGGTTGCTCAACGACTGTGTTCGGCGCTAGCCCCGGACCAGAGATGAGCAGCGGAACGCGCATCAGTTCCGCGTACAGGCTGCGTTGATGTCCCAGTCGATCGTGTTCGTGGAAAGCTTCGCCGTGATCGGAGAGCACGATCAACAATGTGTTGGCTCGATCACGGGCTTGATCCCAAACGCGTAAGAGTCGACCGACGTTTTGATCGGTCCAAGCAATTTCTTCGTCATACAACTTGGAAATGAACTCGACGTCGCGCTCGTCCATTTCCGGCCATTCGCGAAGGAACTTGCCCTTCTCTCTCCAAAACTCGGACATCGAAGATCCCGCTAAATCGGCGTATCGCTGTCGAAATGGGCCTTTGTAGTCCGCGTCGGTAAACTTGCCGCGATGTGGCCCCGGAGGAAGATAAGGAGCGTGCGGTTCGTAGGTGTGAAAGAATAGGAACAGCGGGAGCTTCGGCTTGGCTGTCTTCAAGTAACGCTTCACCGCGTTAATTTTCTTGGGCAGCTCTTCCCACTCGGCGCGCTCAAATTCGAATCCTCGACCGAATCCAGCGGAGGGAGGCAAACCACCGCGGTCCGTGAAGGAAGCGGTTTGATAACCCGCGCGCTTCAACAACTCCGGCAAGGTTGGCACGTCCGCACTGAGCGCCGGGCGAACGGGCGCGTTTAGTCGCACCGGCCTAACGTCGTGGGCTAACGGGTCGAAACCCGTGAACAGGCTCATGTGACTCGGCTTGGTGTTGCCCGAGGGCGCGTGAACTTCGTGGAAGCGAACGCCCGCTTCGGCAAGAGCATCAAGCTGCGGAGAGGTTTCGAAAGGATAGCCGTAACACGACAACCGATCCGCGCGCAGGGTATCCAAGCTGATCAGCAAGACGTCAGCCGGTTGCGCGGGCGGAGTCTCGTCACATCCCGCAATCAGAGCGGCCACCAGTATCAGACAAGCTGTACCTACGCGCGTCGTTCCGGCGAGGCGACCACGCACTGCGTGGGGACCAATTGAGGAGTTACTGTTGTTCACCCCACTAGTGTAACCAAGGCAGCGAGAGTGCAATTAGTTGAGCGCGCAGACCAAGTCCGCATTCTCGGCCAAAAAGTTTTCTGCCTCGTCCGCGGGCAGGGGCCGACTGACGAAGTAGCCCTGGATTTCGTTACAACCCAAGCTGCGCAGCGAATCTAGCTGCTCGCGCGACTCGACTCCTTCGGCGATGGCCGAGAGCCCCAAGTTGTTGGCCATACCGATAATTGCGCGGGTGATCGCCTCGTCTTTTTGGTCCTCATGAACGGAATCCACGAAGGATTTGTCGATCTTGAGCCGGTGGATCGGGAAGCGCTTGAGGTAAGCGAGAGAGGAATGGCCCGTCCCGAAGTCGTCGATCGATATTTTCACGCCAAGGTCGCGCATCTGCTCCATCGTATCGATCGCCACATCCGCGTTCGCCATGACGGTGCTCTCGGTGAGCTCCAGGTCTAAGCTTTCAGGAGGCAATTCAGAATCGTGCAATATTCGGGCTATGCGGTCCGCCGGTTCGTGACACTGGAACTGTCGCGCGGACAGGTTTACGGCCACTGGGAACTTGGGCAATCCACAATCCTGCCAACGTTTGTTCTGCGCGCAAGCTGTCTTGAGGACCCAATCTCCGAGGGGCAAAATCAAACCGGTCTCTTCCGCCATCGGTATGAATCGCCCGGGAGCAATCATGCCGTGCTCTTTGTGAGGCCAACGGACCAGAGCTTCCATTCCCGAGATCTGACCTGTCGCCAAATCGACTTGCGGTTGATAATGCAACGTCAAACCGCCGCGTTCGATCACTGATCGCAACTCTTGCTCAAGCTCCAAACGCTCACTCGTGCTCGCGTTCATCTCCGGAACGAAAAATTGAATCGAGTTACCGCTTTGTTCCTTAGCGCGGTTCATCGCGGCGTCGGCGTTGATGATCAAGGTGTCTTCGTCTTCTCCGTCCGACGGAAACAAACTAATCCCGATACTGGTATCCAGAATGATTTCGCGCTCTTCAAATACGTACGGAACAGAAAGAGCGCGTTGAATTTTATTCGCCACTCGGGCCGCATCTTGCGTGCGAGCGATCCCGTCGAGAATCAAAAGGAATTCGTCGGCACTTCGTCGGGCAACCGTATCGCTCTCGCGCAAGCAATCGGCTAAACGCTCGGAAACGGACACCAACAGGCTATCCCCGCGCTCCGAGCCCAAAGCTTCATTCGCGGCTTTGAAGCGATCCAAGTCAATCAACAAGACGGCCAGCTGCCGCGGATAGCGCTTGGCTTGGGCGATCAGCTGCTTGAGACGACTCGCGAACAATCGCGAATTAGGAAGCCCCGTAAGATCATCGTGATGAGCAAGATGCTGTGAATAACGACGCGCGTCTTCGAGCTCTGATAAGATGCCCCTGCGATCGATCGTGTTGTGTAAACAGCGGGCGAACAGCTGTAGTTCCGCACTCGATAAAACGCCACACGCCAAATAGTCCGCGGCACCCGCGGTCATCATTTGGTCGCGCAATACGGCCGTTGCCTCTGCGCCGTAGATGAGAATCGGCGTCTCGATCGGCTTGCTCTCCAACATCTTCAAGTCGCTGACCGCCAGCTCTGGAGCTTCGACCCCCATCAAGACCGCGTCGTAATCCGCGACAAGCAGTTGCACTCGCGCCTCATCAAGGCTGCCCGCGCGAACAATCTCCAGATCCCGCGCAAAGTGGCTTTTACCGCCGGCCAAGCCTTCGATTACTCGACCAGCATGTTCTTCACGGTGCTCAACTAGAAGGACGCGGCTAACTGGGTTGTTCATGCGACAGGGGGCGTTTAGAAAAGTTTTCCAGTACCCGAAGTAACGATGCGAGGCGGGCGAGTCAACGCTCTGCTTTTGGTGCCCACCCTTGATTCTGAATCGAGGCGCCGTACTGGGGTTCGGAGAGAACTCTGATTCGCGGCCCCCTTTCCCGGAGCGGTCTTCGATGACAGATGAACCGGTTAGGTATTCTTGTCCGAACAACACGCATGCATGTCCGTTCAAGCTGTTACCTTGGGGCTCCCCCACCGGAGCAAATATGGACCCCCACGAATACCAACTCAAGGCCGATGAATGCCTTGAGGGCATCGCCACTTGGCTAGAGAACTTCGATCCCGACGAGGTCGACTTCGCCACCACGGACGGAGTGGTCACCATCGAATTCCCCGATGGGGCTCGGTTCGTACTCAACCGGCAATCCGCCGCGAATCAGATGTGGTACGCCGCCGGTGCGCGTGCTTGGCACTACAACTGGGGCGTCGCCGAGAAGGCTTGGGTCTGTGATCGCGACTCGCACGAACTCAATGCCATGATCGCCAAGACTATCTCGGAGAAGATCGGCCGTCCGGTCGAAGCGAAGAGTTAGAGGCCTTTGATTCGGCTGGCGATCTCGAGCTATTCCTCGTCGCCTTCCCCGTCGTCCTCGGACAATAGCCCACGCATCGTGTCTTGAAGTGAATCGGGAATGAACTGGTTCATGATGTCCGAGACGGTGCGGAACCACTGCGGGCGCACCGACATATCGAGTTCGTCGATCACCGCGCCGGTGATCACGAGCGGCACCGGAAATTCCGGCTGAAAATTGTCGCGCATGCCGTCCAACACCAAGTTGGCTTCTCCGCCAACGGTTTCCAGTGGCAATTCGATCTGCAAATCGAGCTCTGTTCCTCCGAAGCCGTAGCTGCCTTCGAATCGAGTAATGTGATCGCGAACGGGCAAGTCAACGTCCTCGCAAGTGACGCGCCCTTCGCCCAATGCAAGCTTGATCGGTTTCAGGAGTTGAAGCAGCGGAGGTTTGGCCGAGTTTGGCTCCACTAAGAATGAGTTGAATTGCTCCGTGTACTTCACACCCAGCGCGCCCAAATCCAAACGAACTTGACCAGCGAGTTGACCAAGATCTCCGGCTAGCGAGAAGGTGGCTTCATTGAGCACTAAGTGCAGACGTGCTTGCCCCGTCTCCGAGAACGTCAAGCTCTCAATAAACGGCAGTAGCGGTGTAACGATGCGATCGAGCGCGCTTTCAGTCGCCAGGCATTCGAATGTGACCTCTGCATCTGTCATCAGGTTGCTGGTCATCCGAAACCCCGTAAGGTTCAGCTCTGCCAGATCAGACTTGATATCGCAGGTCAATCGGCCACCGTTTACCGACAAGCCCTCGCCCGTCAAGCTGAACTCGGCGACTGGTCCAAACACGCTTTCGATCAAGCCATCGGTCCCGAAACGCTGATCCAACACCGCCGTCGAAAACTCATGGGCTTCGGCACGTAGGTGTAAATCTTCGTTTCCTCGGATACCAAAAGGTCCACTCAATCCGTAAAAGACCCAGTGCTTTTCGAGCGAACCGCCGGAGTCGACGTCGGCGAAGAGATCGACCCGCAGGACATCTGAATCGCCGCGAGCGGACAAGGACACTTCGCCCAACGCCAGTTCCAACTCTTCTCCATTCGAAAGCAAGGTGCGGTAGGACAGTGTGGGAACCGAAACGGTCAAGCTACCGCCGCTGACGTCTTCAGAGCGGATTGAACCGTCAGGACCAGTAACGACGGGCTTAGAGACGATGTCATCGCCGACAATCAACGTTCGTGGACGCCAGCCTTCGTACTCAATTTCAACACCTTTGCTCCAATTGAGCGACGCGCCGAAAGCTAACGGTGCCAGCCACTCGCTGCCCGCGGCGCCCAACTCGCCATTGAAATCTAAAGCGCCGATCCATTCATCCATCGTGCGCGGCTGCCCAAAAACCGTTCCGTTGAACTCGGCGCCGGTTCGCTCGGACTGCAGGATGAAATCGAACGGCCCGGAGTTGTCATCCACGGCATTGAAGCCGGTGTGGAAAGTCGCCGTGCTTCCGAACACCTCGAGTAATTGACCGCCCATTCCAAGGCTTAGGTCCAACTCCTCGATGGGGATTTGCGAACACTGCGCGTCAATCCTGCGCAGCATGTAAATGCCATCACCACCTGCAGGTTCTTGTACGGCAACCTCAAGAGCGAATCTCCCCCGATCGACGGCGCCCAAGTATCCATTAACTTCGGCGTTCCACACGGAGTCTTCGTCGCGTGAGAACTGCAGCCCAGTCGAAAACAACTCGATGGAGCGCGCGCCGGCAAAATGAATCGACGAGTTGGGCAGTTCAATTTCGAACCGGCCATCCATCGGTTGCGATCCACGACGTACCCAGGCTAAATCGTCCACCGAGAAAGCCAGCGCTTGGTCGGCTTGCCAATCCCATCGAAGGTCGGCACCAGCAAGCGGCGTAACCACCAACCAATCCGCGACATTGGCATGAGTCAAGCCCCTGACTTGCCCACTGAAGCTCAATCGCTCCGCGACCTCTGCCTTCGGATAAATCGCGAGCAATCCGGAAGAAGTCAGTTGGCCCGAAGCTTTCCCGCTAAGGCTCCCCGAGTCGAAGGAAACATTGAACGGAGCGGTCGAAATCGTTGACGGTTCAATCGAGACCACACAGTTCGCTTGCTCTCCCAACATGTCTCGGTTGGCCTCGACCGAGATCGGCAGGAGATCCAACAAAGTGGTGGGCACGGCTTTGGCGATCAGTCCGCCCCAGACCCCCGGCCTCGTCTGCGTTTCCGAGCCAAAAAAGGCGTTGCGTTCAACGTGAGCGCGCAGGAACAACGAACCTGCTTGAGCGTTCGACGAAAGATCGCTCACGAGTCCGTTGGCAACAATAGCCAACGGGGCCGCAGTATCCAGCTCGATTTTTACCGTGACGTCGTTCGCTCGAATCCCTGAAAAGCCCTGCTCGCCTTCAATCGACCAGACAAGTTCCTCAATCTCAACCTCCAGCTTGCCTTCCGATTTGAAGCAAAAATTCACGACGTCCAGAAGGTCCGTAGTCCAACGCGTCTGGGTGTAGCTCAGATCGTCGATGTTTTTCTTCAGAGTAAGAGCGCGTTCAAAATTGCTCACGCCCGTTTCATCGATCACGACATCGAGGCTCGCTTTGAGACTGGAGAGCCCCAAACCATCTTCGGGCGAGAACAAGGCGAGAAGCGGAGGTATCACGATCGAGCCCTCCAGCACTTTCCTCCCCTGATCGTCGAGCAGCAAGATGCCATCGATCGTCTGAGCGCTCGTCCATGCCAAGTCGATGCTCTCAACGCTCAACTCGCCCATGAACTGATCGCGAGCGAATTCCGGCATGCGTTTCAGGACCCATTGCTCCGCAACCTCTGGCAAAAAGACGAGAGCCATAACCACACCGCCGCCCAAAAAGGATAGGCAGCCCAGCGGTCCGGCTACGAGGCAGCCCAGACAGGAGAACAATCGGCGAAAACGGGGAGGAGGGTTACTCATCGATGAGGGGCCAGCGATCCGCAGCGGACCTCTGATTATTACGAATCAGATCGAGTCAGTTCCAACTGACGTCCGGTGGGAGGTTTTCAAGGCCGATCCCCTCCGGTCCGATGGAGCGTACAACCTTTCGCCAAGTGGCCTCTCTCTCGCTTGAAAAAACAGCATCCGTACATGCGGGAGCCGGAATCCAGGAGCCTTCGCTCAATTCGTACTCGAGTTGACCCGAACCCCAGCCCGAATAGCCGATCAGCATACGAATCGATCGCGCCGCCCGCTCTTCGTCTTCGCCAACCAGTTCAGCCAAAGCTTCCAAATCTCCGCCCATCCAAATGTCGTCGGTTAGCGGAAAACCGCCGGGGATCTCGTCCGGAATGCGATGGATGAACTGCAGGCTGCTGTGATCCACCGGGCCGCCCAAGAAGACGGGGAAATTGCTCGCCCCCAGAATCGGATGATCCGGCAATAGCGATCGCACGACCAAGCCCGCCGGTCGATTCACAATTAATCCGTAAGCTCCCTCCGCTGAATGCTGGCACATGAGCAGCACCGCGTGCATGAAGTTCGGGTCCTGAAGGTCCGGCCAAGCGGCCAGCAATGTTCCGGGATCGACTTGTAAGTTCATGGGCCTACGCGATGTGCTTGATGAGAGTCAAAACGCCTTCGATGTGCGGCGTGTGGGGAAAGAGGTCGACGGGTTGCACGTTGATCAGTTCATAGCCCGATTCGATTAATGGCACAAGATCGCGAGCTGCGGCAGCCAGGTTGCAGGAGACGTAGATCAAGCGCGGCGGTGCGAGTTCCACCAAGGTCACGATGACCTTGGGATGCAAACCCGCTCGCGGCGGATCGACGATGCATACGTCAGGCTTTGGAAGATCGGATTCCGCCGACCAAATTGATTCTACTTCGCCGGCTACAAAGCGCGCGTTGGAAATGCCATTGCGCTGAGCGTTTTGTATCGCGTCTTTGATCGAGGAAGCTTCTCGCTCCAGGCCGATCACTTCGCGCACAGACTTGGCCAACATCAAACCGATCACGCCCGCTCCGCAATAGAGATCGAGTAACACGTCGTCTGAACCGACCTTGGCCTCGGCCTCGATAACTTCCATCAACCGCTCGGCCTGAAGCGTGTTGGTTTGAAAGAAAGACGTCGAAGAAATCTCGAAGTCGAGTTCCCCCATGCGTTCGTGGATGACGCCAGGTCCGTGCAACACCGTTTCGGTTGCGCTGGTCGCTACCGAAGCAAGCCCATCGTTGACGCCGTGTATAAACGTCGTGATCTCGGGATGCTCGGACAGAATCGCCTGCGCGTAACGCGCGACGTCATCTCCTTCGCGCGATGTCACGAGGTAAACCATGATGTCGTTCGTGTGAACGCCGTGGCGAAGTACCAAGTGCCGCAGCACACCTTCGTGCTCCTTCGTATCCCAACCGGACAGTTCCTGTTCGCGCGCCAATCTCGAAGCGGTTGCTAGGATTGGATTGCCCGCTTCAAACTGAATGTCGCAGTTCTTTACGTCGAGCACCTTGTCGTAGCGGCCACGCGAATGCATCCCCAGAGCGAAGCTTTGATCGATGCCCTCCGGCTCCCCCTCCTCCACCCAACGTTTGTTGGAGTAAGTGAAGTCCATCTTGTTCCGATAGTTCCACGGTGACGCGCAACCGAGCACTGGCTGCACCAAGGCTTCGCCCGCACGACCGAGAATAGGCGCAAGCTCGCGACAGGAAAGCTCGTGCATCAGCTCCAGTTGCCTGTCGTAACCGATGCCTTGAAAGCTGCAACCGCCGCAACTACCGAAGTGAGAACAGCGCGGTTCGACAGCATCAGGTGAAACCTCGCGCAATTCGAGCACGCGCGAGTCCAAGCGATCGCGCCGTCGCTTGACTACTTGTGCGAGCACCGTTGCGCCTGGGGCCACGTGAGCGATTCGCACGCGGTACTCGCCCCAACGACCGATTCCCATTCCGCGCGCGTCGATGGAATCAATCGTGCAGAGGAACTCGTCATCGCGTCGTGGTTTGCGGCCTTCGGGAAGCGGCGTCGCGATTAGTGTGTCTGGGACGGTCATGGCTGCTGCGAATGAAGAAACGCTATTCGCTCGTTTGATTCGAAAACTTAGCAATGTCCGCAGCGCGCAAATCGGTTTTGGCGTCGGGGTGAGCGCTATAACTGCCGTCGTTATCCGGAAGCGGAACGCCGGCATTATTCATTGCGGTGTAAGCGCACAGACAAACCGTGCTCGCCAAATTCAGACTGCGAATTCCGTCGCGAATCGGAACGTAAACGCGGCGCTCTTCGTGCGCGGTTAGTAACTCCTTCGGGATGCCCTTCGATTCGGACCCGAACACCAGGATATCGTCGGGCCCAAACCGGGTCTCGAATAGGGACTTGCCACCGCGCGCGCTGAACAGCCTCAAGCGTTCACCTAGCGGCAAGGAACTGCCTTCCGAAAGTGTTTCGGCCGCCGCTTCCCAGTTGGGGTGCACGCACAAATCGACCATCGGCCAATAGTCGAGCCCCGCCCGTTTGAGGTAGCGATCTTCGAGCGAATAGCCGAGCGGTTCCACCAAGTTCAGTCGCAAGCCAGTCGCCGCGGCGAGTCGAGCGGCGCAACCGGTGTTGTGCGGGATTTCAGGATGAATGAGTACGATTTCCACGTGCGTAGTTTACCCAGCTAATGGGCGACGATACGGAGCCAGGACAAAATCCACCGGGGCAAGTCAGAG
>JBLINP010000056.1:0-18618 GCA_047639415.1 Planctomycetota bacterium
GCCGTTTGGCTCGCCCCCCCCGTGGTCTTGCCCCGGTGGATTTTGTCCTGGCTCCGTATCGACGCCGTATCGACGGGCTACGATCAGAAACGGAAGGCGTCTTCCGAATAAACACAAGACGAGTTCATCGCAACTGCCCGTTAGGTGGAACTCGAATCACTGGCATTGCCGATCGACGGTGGCAAGCCTAAACTGCGCGCCTCCTTTCGCGGCCTGCGCGAGGAATTCAATAGCTATCACACTCAAGAGGGATTGATTTGGAACACCGCGCACTTGGAATGATCGAGACCAAAGGTCTTGTTGGAGCCATCGAGGCCGCTGATGCGATGGTTAAAACCGCTTTGGTGGAGTTGTTTGGCAAAGAGAAGGCCACGGCTGGCCTTGTCACGATGTACGTCCGCGGCGAAGTTGGAGCTGTGAAGGCTGCAACTGACGCTGGCGCTGCTGCAGCCCGTCGCGTGGGGGAATTGGTCAGTGTGCACGTGATTCCGCGTCCGCACGACCAGCTCGAGGCGATCTTGCCTCCCATGCTTCCGGTTAAAGCTAAGTCGTCGAGTAAATAGACGTACTTTAGACGATGTCTGTGATTGATCCCGACCTGCTGGCACTACAGGAGGTGCGCGACGCTGTCGAGCGCGCTTCCGCAGCCCAAAAGTCGATTGCCCACTACGATCAGGCTCAAACCGATCGATTGTGTGCGGCGATGGCTGAAGCGGGCGCTCGTGCCGCTCACGAACTTGCGCGATTGGCCGTCGAAGAAACGGGCATCGGGCGTGTGCACTACAAGGTGCTGAAGAACCTGTTCGCCACCGAAGGCGTTTGGGATTCGATTCGTGATGAGAAATCGGTAGGGATCATTTCGCGTGATACTGCGCGCGGAATCGTTGAGATCGCCACACCGTCGGGCGTTATCGCGGGCATCGTTCCGACGACCAATCCGACATCGACGGCGCTCGGCAAAGCGATCATGGCGGTCAAGGGTCGCAACGCGATCGTGATCAGCCCGCACCCGCGCGCCAAACGTTGCATCGGTGAGTCTGCCGAAGTTATGCGTCGTGCAATCGAACGTGTCGGTGGTCCGCCGGACCTAGTGATCGCGCTTGCGAACCCGACGATTGAGTCGACCGGTGCTTTGATGAAGCACAAGAAGACCGCGATCATCTTGGCGACCGGTGGGTCGGCCTTGGTGCGCGCGGCTTACAGTTCAGGCAAGCCGGCTTACGGTGTTGGACCGGGCAACGTTCCGCTTTACGTCGATCGTTCCGCCAAGGTTGCCGAAGCGGCGCGCGGCGTCGTGATGAGTCAAAGCTTCGACAACGCGACCTTCTGCTGTTCCGAACAAGCGTTGGTCTTAGACAAGCCGATCGCCGACGAGTTCCTGGCCGAGATGCAGCGCTGTGGCGCGCACCTTTGCAACGCTGAGGAAACGCGCAAACTCGAGGTCTATTGCAACCAAGACGGCATGATGAATGCCGATATCGTTGGCAAAGACCCGCACTTCATCGCCCAGCGCGCTGGCTTCAGCGTCGACAAAAACACGACGGTTCTACTCGCCCATCAAGGCGGCGTGGGGCCTGACTTCCCGCTCTCGATCGAAATTCTTTGCCCGCTGTTGTCGGTGCACATCGTCGACGGGTGGAAAGCGGGTTGCGACGTTTCATTCAGCATCCTGCGATTCGGCGGATTGGGCCATACCATCGGACTTTGGGCGGAAGACGCCGAAGTGCTCGATGCCTGGTTCCTGCAAAAGCCCGCCAGTCGCATCATCGTCAACGGTCCGACTTCGCCGGGCGCCGTCGGTTACAGCACGAACCTGATGCCCTCGCTCAGTTTGGGTTGCGGACCGCAAGCGGGGAACATCACGTCGGACAACATTTCGTCGCGCCACCTGGTCAACATCAAGCGCGCCGCTGCGCCGCGCAACGATTGGAAGCAATCCTACGAACGCGACATGGCGCGCGTTGCGGAGATGACCGGCGAGATGGCGCCGCGCGGTTCGGGCTTGCCCGGCGATCCCGGTATCACGGGTGGAGTTGGCCGCCCGACTTCGAGTTTGCCACCGGTGATCTTGAACCCGACGCCCGCTCCGTCTTATTCAGCGCCGGCGGCCACGCCTGCGAGTCATGCCACGAACTTCAGCGCGAATCGTCGTAGCGCTCCAACGTTTGTTTCGGGTGGTGGCGCATCCAAAGTTGTTCCGAGCATTCCGAAACGACCGCTCACCGCGACCAGTACAGCTCAGAGTTCGCCGCCGCCTTCGAGTGGCGCGCGCGTGTCTGTCGCGGACGTCGGTTCCGCGCTTTCGGCCGAAGAGATCAAAGAAATCATGAACAGTGCCGGTGCGGGTTGTCCGCTCGGTCCATGCAAAGGATGTCCGCATCTGGACGTGCAAACCGGAGCCTGTACGGCCTAGTTTGTTTGACTACTTAGTTAGATAGAGAATCAAATTATGGACAGCCAAATCGCATTGGGGATGATCGAAACCCGGGGCATGGTCGGTGCCGTCGAAGCTGCGGATGCCATGTGCAAAGCCGCTAAGGTGACGTTGCTCGGCAAAGAAGTTTCCGGTGGCGGACTCGTGACCGTGATGGTTCGCGGTGAAGTCGGTGCTGTGAAAGCGGCCACGGACGCAGGTGCCGCTGCGGCCAAGCGCGTGGGAGAGCTGAAGAGCGTTCACGTGATTCCGCGTCCGGCAGACGACTTGGCCATGTTCCTTCCGCCGACGCCGGCTCCGGCCAAGAAGTAGATAGGCGACTCATCTCGTGACGCCTAGAAGCTCAAGCCCCGCGATCGAACTGCGTGGTGCACTGGTCATCGACCAGATGCAGCCGCAATTCGCCGCGACCATCGCCGCCAACTCGGACGGGTTCTTTCCCGTTGCGGGACAGAGCGCGTTTTGGCTCGAGGTGCGCCCGGGCATCGTGATTCATCGCTTGATGGACGTGGCTCTGAAAAGTTGCGAAGTGACGCCCGGTGCCATGATTACCGAGCGCTCGTACGGAACTTTGGAAGTGCACGGCGATGATCAAGGACAAGTGCGCGAAGCGGGCGCCGCGATGCTGCGCACGGCGAGCGTGTCGGAAGCAGACGGCCTCGCGCCGCATGTTCTAACGCACGAGATCATCCGTCAAATCGACGCGCATCAAGCGATGATGGTCAATCGCACGCGCTCGGGCATGTTGGTACTCGGCGGGGACACGCTGTACACGCTTGAAGTCAATCCAGCGGTTTGGACCTTGTTCGCGGCCAACGAAGCTGAAAAAGCCGCGCCGGTTCGCCTGGTTGGTTTGGACAACAACGGCGCGGTCGGGCGTTTGCAATTGGCAGGCACCGACGCCGCGATCGAAGCTGCGGTGGAAGCCGTGGATCGCGCGCTCGAAGGCATCCAAGGTCGCAGCAATCGGGGCATGGACTGATGTTTGTTGGACGTGTCATTGGTGAGGTTTGGGCGACGCAAAAGGTCGCGGATCTCGAGGGCAAGCGATTGCTCGTAATCGAAGCGCTCGACGATCGCAAAGACCCGACGGCGCCGATGGTGACACCGGTCGTGGCCGCCGATCCGATTGGCGCCGGCGTTGGTGAGCGCGTGATCGTTGCGTTCGGAAAAGCCGCGCGCGTGGCTTGTGGCGGAGACGGTGATTACGCCTTCGAAGCAGCGGTGGTTGGCATCGTCGATGACCTCGATGTACCCGGCGCTCCCGCAAGTTGGACGAGCGCTGAATCACTCAGCTCAGTTTCATCGAAGAGTGGCGGAGGCGGAGCATGATTATCGGAACGGTGATTGGCCAAGTGTGGTCGACGCAAAAAGACTCCACGCTCGAAGGCATGCGATTCTTGGTAGTGCGTCCGTTTACGACGGACGGCAAGGAATCGGCAGAAACAATCGTCGCCGTGGATCCGCTTGGTGCGGGCATCGGCGAGCGAGTATTGATTGTTGCAGGACGTGCGGCACGTCATGTGATCGGACGCGGGCACGACATCGGTTATCAAACGGCAGTGGCCGCGATCATCGATGGCATGGAACTCGAAAACGGGCGCATGGTTGGACCAAGCGCTGAGTTCGACTCATAACGGATCAGGACTCAATTTAGGACAGAAAGTGACAAACATGACAGTCAACGATTTCAATCCGCCCCTCGCGGAAAACCAAGGCGTCGGACCGTGTATCGGTTTGCTCGAGCTTTCGTCGGTGGCGCGCGGCGTCGAAACGGCAGATGCGTTGCTCTGGGAAGCGAACGTAGAGATGCTGTTCGCTTCTCCCGTTCAACCCGGCAAGTACGTGATGCTCTTTACGGGAAGTGTCGAGGACGTGCAGTTGGCCGTGAATCGCGGAGTGGAAGTGGCGGGGGATACCCTGGTCGATCAGTTGCTGATTCCTCAAATCCACAGTCAAGTGGAGTCCGGCTTGCGTCGGCGCGGCGGGCACGTGAAAGGCGAACTCGA
The DNA here is from genome assembly GCA_047639415.1 of Planctomycetota bacterium. Classification (GTDB taxonomy): domain Bacteria; phylum Planctomycetota; class UBA1135; order UBA1135; genus OFTM34. Next base: position 4,444 of record JBLINP010000056.1, read on the forward strand.
CGCGGTGGGCGTTATAGAAACGCGTACAGTCGCGGCATCGATTCAAGCGGCCGACGTGGCGTTGAAAACGGCGACCGTCGATTTGCTTGATCTGCGCATCGCCAACGGTTTGGGCGGCAAGAGTTTCTTTACCCTGACGGGTGAGGTTTCCGACGTGCGCTCTTCTGTTGCAGCCGGTGCCCAGTGTGCGGAAAGTCGCGGACAGCTCTCCGAGCACGTCGTCATTCCTCGGCCGCATCCCGCGCTCTCCGTTCATCTGTAAGCGAGTAGAGAATCATCATGCCGAGACAATATTTAACCGCAGAGGACGTGCACGGCGCGGGATCGAAAGAGATCCTGGTCGACGAGAGCACGATCGTCACTCCGCAAGCTTTGGAAGTTGCGGAGGCCGCGGGGATCGCCATTCGAACCGCGCAAGGTGCTTACACGGAGCCCACGCCGGATCGTGGACCGGACGCCAGCTTCGCGATTCGCGAGTTGCCGAACTTGCCTGAGCCCGGACCTGGCTCGCAAGGGGACAACGTGATCGTGACCGCCTTTGGGCGCAATCGTGAAGGCGTACTCGCCGAGATCACGAGCGTGCTCTCCGAACACAAAGTGGGCATCATGGACGTCAGTCAAAAGGTTGTGGGCGGTCACTTTCACATGGTGATCACCGCAGACCTTTCTGGATCGCACACCTTCCGGGATTTGCAGGAGCGTTTAGCCTGCCTCGGCGGCAAAGAGGATTACGTTGTGCAGCTTATGCACGATCGCGTCTTCCGCTTCATGCACCGAATCTAAGCAGCGGACACTTCTATGCCTTTTAGCGATCGCGAAATCCTAGAGACCGTGCGTATGGTCGAGCTCGAAACGCTCGACATTCGAACGACGACTCTGGGTATCAATTTGCTCGACTGTGCCGATCCGGACCTCGAGAGTACTGCGGAAAAGGTCTATGCCAAGATCTTGCATCACGCGAAAGACTTGGTGGAAATCGCAGATTCGATCCATGCTGATTACGGCATTCCGATCGTCAACAAGCGCATTGCGGTGACGCCGATCTCGCTGATCGCGGCCGCAAGCAATTCTCCTGACTTGGTGCCAATCGCTCGCGCAATGGACGCGGCGGCGGCCGAAGTCGGCGTGGATTACATCGGTGGCTTCTCCGCTTACGTTCACAAGGGTTTCACGAAAGCCGATTGGGCGTTGTTCGATTCGATTCCCGAAGCGCTGGCTGAAACCGAGCGGGTTTGCGCTTCGATTTCTCTCGCGAGCACTCGCGCTGGCATCAATATGGATGCGGTTGTTCGTTTTTCGGAGGTCATCAAAGCGACAGCGGAACTCACTGCGGACACTGGCGCACTTGGCTGTGCCAAGTTGGTTTGCTTCTGCAACGTAGTCGAAGACAACCCGTTCGTCGCGGGTGCCCACATGGGAATCGGCGAGCCCGAAACAGTGCTCAACGTTGGTGTCTCTGGACCCGGCGTCATTCGCGCGGCACTCGCGCAACTCGGCCCTGAAGCTGATCTGGTGGCCGTGGCTGAAACGATCAAGCGCACCGCGTTCAAAATCACGCGCGTGGGCGAATTGGTTGGACGCGAAGCCGCCAAGCGATTGAAAACGACGTTCGGAATCGTCGATGTGAGCTTGGCACCGACGCCAGCCATCGGAGATTCCATCGCTGACATTCTTGAGCTAATCGGAGTCGACGTTACCGGCGCGCCAGGAACAACTGCCGCACTTGCGCTTTTGACCGACGCAGTCAAGAAGGGTGGCGCGATGGCGTCTTCCCGCGTCGGTGGTTTGTCGGGCGCGTTCATTCCCGTGTCGGAAGACGAAGGCATGATCGAGGCCGTTCGCAAGGGCGCGTTGTCATTGGCCAAGCTTGAAGCCATGACAACGGTTTGCTCGGTTGGGCTCGACATGATCGCTGTCCCCGGCGATACGCCGCTAAGCGTGATGACGGGCATCATCGCCGATCAGATGGCGATCGGAATGGTGAACAACAAGACGACCGCTGTTCGCATGATTCCTGTTCCGGGCAAAGGTCCCGGAGAAACGGTGGAGTGGGGCGGTTTGTTGGGCACGGCGATCGTTCAGGACCCGGGTAAGTTTGCTGCGGAAATTTTGCATCACCGCGGCGGTCGCATTCCGGCTCCGCTGCAGAGTTACCGGAATTAGGCTGCCGAGCTGCGGTCACAAAAACGCACAACTTAGCAGCTGCGCCTGATGTGTGTTTTGGGGCGTTGAGCTCTCCAACTGTAAAAATAGGGCCTGTACCGGAAACAGGGCCAAGCTCTGCGCGCTGACTGCTGCTCGGTCGGTTGTTGACGCGGTTTATTCGCGCGAGGGCGGAAGACTTTTCCGTAGATCAGTTCGCATTCGTGGGTTGGCTCAAGAGTGGGGCTCCTGAGGCCGAATGATGGAATCCACGAAGAACTTGGTTCAAATCCTTAGGGATAGAATTCCCCTCCAATAAAGGGACCAATCCACGTGTACCGCTGCGCAGGAACTTGATGAACAACAGAGTATTGCTGGTAGATGATTCGGTCGACGTGATCGAGGGCTTGGCCCGATTGATGCAGAAGGATTTCGCCGTTACGACGGCGAATTCTAGCACGGAGGCTCTTCGCGCTATTCGCGAAGAAGGGCCCTTTGCGGTTGTGGTTAGCGATCAGCAAATGCCAGGCGGTGACGGGTTAGATCTGCTCTCTAGAATCCGCGAAGACTGGCCGTCGACGATTCGAATCTTGATGACGGCACACGCCGATTTGCAAACAGTGATCAGCGCGACGAACGAAGGAGAAGTCTTTCGCTTTCTGCAAAAGCCGCTGCCCCACGAAACTCTTAGAGATGCGATAGATGACGCACTCTCGCGGCATGAACTCGCCGAAGTGACGGGCGCATTAACCGGCGAACTGCAGTCAAGCCGCGCCTCGGTTGGAAGGCTGGCTACGGTTCTTGAAGGTGGATTTAGCGAACGCGTGACTTTGGTTCACGAAATGTCGGACTTGGCGCGACAGTTATCAACGGCGAGTTCGATTCACGAAATAGCCGAATTCGCGTCGCAATCTGCGAACCACGTTTTCCCGAGTCGCAGTATTCGGTTAGCGCTTGCCTGGAATGGTTTCGGAGAAGCCGGAGTTTGCATCGGCCCGAAGCTGGAGGGCAAGGTGTACAGAGTTTCCATCGTGACCAACGATGGTGAAATCGGTTACCTATTCGTCTCGACTTTGGATAGTGCTGGTGAACCGTTAACCGCGGACGACCACGAGTTACTTAACGCGATTGCGTCCTTCACGGGCGTGGCTGCTCACAATCAAATTCGTCGGCGCGAACGTGACCAAGCGCAGCATTCGGTTGTGTTCGCTATGGCGCGACTGGCGGAAACGCGCGATAACGAAACCGGCAAGCATATCGAGCGCGTGAGTAGTTTCTGCGCCTTGGCAGCTGACGGTCTGATTGGTCAACCGGGATTCGAGGAAGTACACAGCACGTTCATTGCGGACCTTATTCATTCAGCACCGCTTCACGATATCGGTAAGGTCGGAATACCCGATGCAATTCTACTCAAGCCGGGCAAACTGGATGCGGACGAATGGGCCATCATGCAGAAGCATGCCGTGCTTGGTGCGGACATTCTGCGCCAGGTAATCGCCGAGACGAGTTCTCCAGGTTATTTGAACATGGCGCTCGATATCGCTTGGTGCCATCACGAAAAGTGGGATGGTTCGGGCTACCCGCGCGGATTGAAGGGGCAGGAGATTCCCGTGGCCGCACGCATCTTAGCGGTGGCGGATGTCTTTGACGCATTGACCACGGTTCGACCGTACAAGCAAGCTTGGTCGATGGAGCGAGCGGTTGACTACTTGCGCGAAATGTCCGGAACACAATTCGATCCGGATGTTGTCGACAGTTTCCTCGCTCGCAAAGACGAAGCAAACGAAATTCGCGTACGACTCTCCGACGAGCCGGAGTAGTTCCTCCAATTGGTTCGTAACCGGCAGCTGGTCTCGATGAGATTCGAGAGTAGTGACTTCGCGCACAGCTTGCTCTAGTTACTCGCCTGTGAGACTCTCACGGGCGCAATGCATTCCTGGAAGCGCACCTATTGGGCCGTTTGGCTCTCCAACCTGGTCACATCGATCGGGATGATGAGCTTCCTGCCCTTTTTCCCCACTCATCTCGAGAGTATGGGGATTCAAGGGCAGGATGAGATTAGCGCTTGGACCGGAGTGATCTTCGGATCCGCGCCGCTCATGGCTGCTTTCATGGGGCCGATTTGGGGAGCCGTTGGTGATCGTTTCGGTCGTCGTTTGATGATTCTACGCGCTCTGCTTGCAATTACGATTTGCGTAGGCGCGATGGCCTTTGCAACAACTCCGATGGAGTTGTTGTTGCTGCGCATGTTGCAGGGAACCTTCTCAGGTTTCATTGCTCCGAGCATCACTTTGGTGGGCGTTTTAGCGCCACCCGATCAACAGGGTCGCGTAACGGGCTCTTTGCAAACCGCGTTGGCAGCGGGAACGATTGTCGGTCCATTGCTGGGTGCCTTTCTGCAATCAGAACTCGGCTTGAGTTCGCTCTTCCTGTGCGTCTCCGGCGCGGTGTTCGTCAGCGCACTGCTCATTCTATTTATGGTTCCGGCGGATCGACTCGCGATTCCGAACGCCGCGGAGTTGTTGCCGGAGCGGAGAGCGTGGAAGGTCAGTCTCATCGCGGCACCACGGCGATTTCTTCGAGAATTGCACGGCCACCTTGAGAGCAAAGAGCTTCGCTACCTACTGCTGATGATCTTTGGCGTGCAGTTCGCCGTGGGTTCGACGGCACCGTTGATGGAGTTGTTCGTGCGCGAAATTTGGGATGGCGATGCGGAGTTGGTGCCCAAATTGACGGGCATGCTGTTCACGATCATCGCCGTGCCCGATCTCGTCAGTATGCCGATCTGGGGACAGCGCGGTGATCGAAAGGGTCATGCCAGAATGATTCGGCTTTCGGCGGTGCTGACTGGCTTCGCGCTGCTCGCCCACGTTTTCGTTCCGGTCTTTGCGGCGCTCGCTTTGGCCCGCTTCTTCCTTGGATTTGCCAGCGCCGGCGTGAAACCCTGCGCTTTCGGGCTCCTGGCAGAGGTCACGGCCGTCGAGCGGCGCGGCAGCGCGGTAGGCTTGGTGCTTTCAGCTCGCATGCTGGCATTCTCTACGGCGGCGATGCTGGGTGGCTTGCTTTCTGCGGTGATTGGATTGCGGGCGCTCTTCGCTCTGAATGGAGTGGGCTTGCTTTTGCTCGTGGTTTGGATCTCTGCCAAAACCAAAACGGACTTGGGCGAGGTGGAATTCGAGCCGAAGGCAGAAGTTGCCAAGCCATGAATGAGGCTCGCTATCACCTGGGGTATAACTCACGTAGAGCGCGCCTGGATCAGCTCACTTCGGTGCGACCAACTTCGGGTCTGACGCGCTAATCCGCGCCTGCGGCCCTCCCTATGATCAACCTCAAAGAACACGGCTTAGAACTCGCGATCCTTATCGCGGTGCTCGTAGCGGGCTGGTTGCTGCGCGTTCAGAATCTTGAGGTGTACAAAATGAGTCCGGATGACGGCTCGTACCTCTACTCGGCGGGCATCGCGAGGCTGGATGCAAACGCAGATTTCAGCACAGCGGTGAGTCAGGATTTGGAGTGGTGGGTTCCGCGTTATTACCCGCACTCCTACCTGCACCAACTCGCCATTCGATGGTCCTGGCGAGCGGGAGCCAACGCGATCTTCTCCGTTCGCATCGACTCGGTGATCTTGGGCTTGCTTTCCAGTCTGGCCATTTTTCTGTTTTCAAAGCGGGTGTTATCGAGACGACATCCGGCTGCTCTTGTTGCGGCGGGAATTGTCGCGCTGCAGTGTTTGCACGTTTGGTATTCGCGAACGGGATGGGGCACGACCGGCTGCGCCGCCTTCTTCGCGGTGTACTTGGCCTTGGGTTATGAACTCGTGCGACGCGAGCGATCTCTGTTGGCCGACCTCGGAATCGCGATCGCAATGGGCTTGGCTTCGCTCTTGGCTTACGGCTGGCACGAGATGATCGTCGTGCATGTGAGCGGCATGGGGTTATTCATCCTGCTGCACCACATTTGGGGCGGCCCGGGGATTGAAGGGAGCGGCGTGCGCTCTTTGTTGGGCACGCTTCGGCGTTCGCAAAAAGCATGGGCGGCGTTGCTTTCTGCGCTTCCGATTTTGATTTTGTTCACGGTGCTTCTGACGTCGGACTTTGCACGTCAGCACTGGATCAACTTTGAAGATAGCACGCTGAAACCCACGCTCATGCAGATCTTGAAGCATCTGTTCACCGTGGATCACATCGAGCAGCAAATCGCTTGGCCGGTATTGATCTTGGCCGTTATCGGTTACCTGAAGCTTCGTCAGACCGACCTGCTAGCTTCTCGTTACCTCGGTGTCAGCTTCCTCACCAGTTGTCTGATCTTCCTTTTGTTTTTCAAAGACGCGAACCTCGTTCGCATCTATTTACCGACCGCACTGATTCTCGCCGTTCTGGCCGGCAACGGTTTCGCTTGTCTGTGCGTGGTTTTCAAAGAGCGTTGGCGATCGGCTCTCTCTCTGGTGAGCGCGCTTCTCTTCATGGCCTGGATGGGCATGGTTTCATATCAAACGATTCACGATTGGAACGATGGCGACGAGTTCTTCTTCGAACCCCGCTTTCATTTCTTAGAGGGCTATGAGCACGTTGACTTGCGAGATGTTCACGAGTCGACCTTTCTCCAACTGGACAATCTGTTGAAGCCTGGTGAGATGGTCGGCGTAGAAGCTTTGCGCGGCAACGGTGGCGTGTATGGCGAGTTCAGCATTTTGTTCAAGCTGCGAGACTCCGGCTTCAACGCGACACCCTTTGTGGTCCCCGATAACCTGAGCAAAGCTGGCGTGCAATGGCCACGCTTCCTGATGGGCGTCAAGCGAGGTATGGAGCAGCGTGGTCACACGACGACGAGCAACGGGCGCTATCGCGAAATCGGCGCCGATCGATTGGGTCGGGTTGCGCTCTATGAACTGGAGCCCAAAGCCGAGTAGGCTTGAAACGAATTCTTCTTCGATGAACTGTATGAGCTTGAAACGAATTCTTCAGTGGGCCGTTCCGATCGCTTTAGTGACGGTCTCCTGTGACTATGCCAGTCCAACGATTTGGGTCGATCGGTTGCCGCAGCAGAACGCGACCGCAAGTTCGATGGACGGTCGTGCGACCTGGATTGATTTGTTGAAACTTCCGGTTGCGGGGACCGAGGGCATCGAAGTGACTTTGGTCGATATCAAGCCGCCGCCGCCCAAGGAGTCGAGCCTCGAAGAGATGCAGCGCGGGCGCAGTGGCGTTTCCATGGCGCTCTCTGATCAGCGTCGAGCTTGGGTCGCTCCGCTTGTAAAACAAGCAACCTTTGAAGTGCAAATCGAGAAAAGTGGTCGGGTTCGCTGCGGTTTCGCCTTCTTCGAAGCCTCGGCTAAGCAACTCTCCGAAGATGTGTCGCTTGCCTTTGGTATCGAATTCGATTCGGGCAATGGTCGGCGCGGGATTGCGCGCGGAAGAACGAACGGAGTGGGGCAGTTTCAATGGCTGGATCTCCACGGTGAATTGCCTGGCCCCGGACTAGTGATCTTTACCGTTACGGTTGAAGGCGTGGTGCCCGAAGACTTCGAGCTCTCGGCCGCTTTCGGAATGCCTACAGTTCAAACCGATTACTCACGCGTTCCGGATGTGGTGATCGTCTCGGTCGATACGCTTCGCGCCGACCGACTTGGTTGCTATGGCTACGGACGTGAGACTTCGCCGAACATCGATCGATTGGCGGCGCGCGGAGTGGTGTTCGAGCAATGCCTCAGTCAAGCACCCTGGACATTACCTTCCTACGGCTCGCTGTTCACTTCGCTCTATCCGGCCGAGCATCGCGCCGGCATTTCGGAGAAGGCGGATATCTGGACGAAGGGCGGAGTGGCGACCGATTATTCGAAGTTGGGCCAGAAACTTCTCAATGATGTTCCGACGTTGGCCGGCGAGCTGAGTGCGGCTGGCTATCGAACGGCGAGTTTCTATTTCAATCCTTATCTCGGACCGCAAACAGGAGTTGCGCGTGGCTTTGATGAGTACGCCTTCCTGCGGTACACAGCCGAAGTGGGCGTCGATCGCGCGCTTGATTGGCTCAAACTGAATGAGGGTTTGCCACGGTTTTTGTTTCTTCAACTGATCGACCCGCATTGGCCCTACGCACCGCCAGCGCCTTTTGACAAGCGCTTTGCGAATCGCCGAGTCGAAGATATCCCGAAGTATCCCTGGGGTTTGCCCAGCATTCGAAACTCGGTTCCCGAGAAGCATGTTCAGACGCTCTTGTCCGATCTCTATGACGGCGAAATTGCGTACACAGATTCACAACTAGGTCGGTTGTTCGACTATTTCGAGAAACCAGGAACCCTCGATCAGTCGCTCTTGGTTTTCCACTCGGACCATGGGGAAGAGTTTTGGGAACACGGCCAGTTCGAACACGGACACGCCTTGCATCAGGAGCTTTTGCGTGTGCCGTTGATTCTGTCGATGCCCAAGCAGTTTGCGCCTTTGCGAGTTGCGGATAGCGTGCGCTCGATCGACATCTTCCCGACCGTGATGGACTTGCTCGGTTTGAAGATCCCCGATGGTTTGCGCGGTTCGAGCTTACAGCCGATGGTGCGCGGCGAACTCAAGGATGTGTCACTCACGGGTTTCGCCGAATCTATTCTGTGGGGGCGACCCTACGCTCCCTTCGACGAAGCCAAGACGCTGGTGACCGATGATTGGAAGCTCGTCGTCGGAGATGGTGAGTCCCCAACTTCGCTTTACCACCTCAGTGAAGACCCGAACGAACGCGTCAACTTGGCGACCAAGCGCGACGAAGACGTGCAGCGCATGCAGCGCCGGTTGACGACGATCTTTGAAGAAGCGCGGGACGGTTCGGTGGGCGAAGTTCTGCAGCTCGATGAAGGCCAGCAAGAGCAGCTCAATAACCTTGGCTATACCGATAGCGATGAATTGGGCGAAGGCAGCCCTGACGATAGTTCCAAAGAGGACTAAACCGTTTGGCGGTTGGGCTGTTTGAGCGCTGCGTAAATGTGTTCTCGAATCACAGTCAGTGGGAGTTCTGTGGGCCGCAGCGCTTCGGAGTGCTCGGCAAAAGAAGCGATGTCGGCAGTTCCAAACCAAAGCTCTGGCGAAGCATTGCGCTGGCTTTGAGCGCGCCACATTTGGTCGTCTACGCTCGCGTGAGGGTCAAGTTGATTGAGCGTGTCGGCCAATCGTTCGAGGTCGGGTCGAACTAGTCGATTGTGACAGGCGGGTACGAACCAAGATTGGGTGGAGACAATCAATCGGACGGAGTGCCCGCCGGATGGATGCGGCGCAATCGCGAGTACGCGATCGCAATCGGTGGAACCGAACAAGGTGTGACGCCCCGGGCCAACGGATCGCCAGGGGACGGACGAGTGAATGCTGCACAAGTCGAGTGTTTCCGACTCCTCGCGAGCCGTGCCGCTCAACTCGTCGCGATCTAGATCCGCGCGCTCGACAACTGGACGCCAGAGTTCGGGATAGGGCAGTTCCTGAGCAATGAGTAGGTCGGGCAACTCGTCGAGCAACTGCAGCGTCAACTCGGTATGCCGCTCATCCGCGCTGGCTTGTTCGAGCGAACGAGCGGCTTCGGAGTGGAGCGGGTCGACGAAACGCGTCACCAAGGCATCGAGCGCGATGGCTCGGGTGTTCGGCTCGCGGAAGAAGTCGCCCGCGGCGGCGGCTGCGAGGATTTGCGTTTCGTGTTCCAGGCCAAGCGCGGGGAATCGAGTGGCGAAGAGGGCCATGACGCCGTCGGTGTCGTAGTGATTGTTGACGATGGCAGCGGCGTCGCCCGCGCGTTCTAAGCGTTCCCGCTCGGGGAGTTTCGCAAAACGGAGCGCGCAGCCCGTCGAGAGTTTATGCACGAGGTCGAGCGGCGTTGTATTGCCGGGCCAATGGCTAAGGTTCAAACCCGATGACCCCCAGGCTCCGTCGACCGCGATCACGCCAGTCTTGGGACAGCTCGAATCGATGCGTACAGGTAAGTTCATGGGTGCGGGTCGAAAGCGGTGAGCAAAAGCTATTCGGTTTTAGGCTCGCCGAGTTGTTTCAACGCCCGCAGCGCTTCAGTACGAATCGCTCGTAGACCGGCGCTAGCTTCGACGGCCTGCGTGTCGTCGGTCAACAGACGCAAAGCTTCGCGTGCAGCACTTCGATAAAGCGAGCGCGCTTGGGTGAGATCCATCACTAAAACGCGGTGCAGGTGTCGCGCGGCGTTGATCAGCAGTAAAGGACTTTTGGGGTCGATTTCGAGCGCGCGATTGAACGCCGCTAGTGCGGTGAGATGCGAACGTTCCGCCAAATCATCGCCCGCGCCGTTTTGCTGGTAGAGACGGTTGCCTTGTTCCGTGAGGAACTGAGCGAGTTTCAACCAAGCTTCGGGGGATTGTGAGAACTCTGCGGACAGCTCGAAGAAGATGGTGGCATCCACCGTGCGAGTCTGGCTGGCGCACCAGTTCGCGAGCGTGTCGAGCATGGCGACATTGAACGGCTTGTCCACATCCAGCGATTGAAATAGAACGGCCGGATCGCGTTCCCAGGAGGCGCGTAAGGCAGCGACGGCTCCATTGAACTCATTGCGCACGAACCTCAGTCGACCGAGATAATACCAGGCGCTTTCAATGTCTTTCGCGCCGGAAGCGAGAGCGGCGATGAACGCGCGTTCGGCGCGGTCTAGAAATCCGTTGCGAAAAGCGATGTATCCCAGCCACCAGTAGGCGGCGCCGGTCTGCAGGTCGCGTCCGACGCGCGTAGTGAACTTTTGAAGGCCGAGCTCAAGGGAATCTAGAAAGACATCGGGAGAAATGATCGCTGATAGATCGCGGTAGTCGATGCGCGCGGGTTTCAGACTGACCGCGTTGGATAAAGCTTCGATGGCGCCTTCGTTCGAAGTCGTTGCGAGTAAGCGGCCAAGCTGTAGCCAGGTTTCGGCCAAGAGCACTTCGCCGATCACATCGGTCGGAACGCCAATGGCATTCAATCCGTTTCGATACGCCGCCTCGGCTTGTTTCAGCAAAACCAGAGATTCGGATTCAGCGCCGGGAGTCGCTTTGATAATTGCGAACCGTTCGTGCGCGATACGACCAAGCAGGTGCCAAACGCGTGCATCGCTTGGGTAGAACTTCGCAGCTTGTTCCGCAGCTCCGTTGGCTAACTCTAGTCGTTGCGAGAGCCAAGCCGTTTTAGCTAGCGGGCGGAGCGCATCGCGGTAGCGACTAGGATCGGCTTCGGTCGCAAGTATTAAGTGAGCGATGCAATCCTGCATGTTGCGACGCAGGCTGTCGCTGGTGTCGCCCTGGACTCGCTTCGCTTCCGCGGCATAAAACCAAGCCATACCAAAGAGGTAATCGATCGGTGGCCCGCTCAACCCGGAAGCGAGCATGGCGTCTACAGCGTCGAGTGTGTCGTTGATGCGTCCTTGGGGGAGCCAACTTCGTGCAACCCAAATTCGTGGAGCCTGCGCGTCGGGTACGCGAAGCTGTTCCGCTTCAAACAGAGCTTGCGCTTCCTCGCCGCGATTCGCGTCGAGCAGCGCACGGCCTCTATCGATCCAATCGGTCTCTTCTTGAACGGGCATTAGCCCGAGCAATCCACCAAGTAAGAGACCGATAATCGAATTCATTTTGCGTCGGATTGTTGGCTTATGACTTCTCCGCACGAGCGTCCCCATGCGCGGAACTCATCGAGTTGCGGATGGTCGGGATCACCGTCGCACATGGGAATTAAGGTGCGAGTTACGAGCGGACGCGGATCGCCGAGGCCGACGCACTTCTCAAGATAAGGGCGTGCTTTGTCCGGTTGCTTGAGGTTGACCAAGTAGAGATAACCCAAGTTTTGGTAGGCATCACCCCAAGCATTCTCGAGTGCGTCGCGATCGTCCTCGGAGAGCGTCGGATCTTGAATTTGCTCTGTGCCCATGGCAATGGAACGTTCGAGTAATTCGATGGCGTGATCGAAGTCACGATAGAGGTACCAAACGCGAATGAGAGCGGAATCGTTGACCAGGCGCACGTCATCGGGCGCGAGCCGCTCGACGTCGAGGTAGGCTTCGTAGCTCTTCTCGATCGTAGCGCGGGCCAATGTGAGGTTCTGTTCGGATCGTTCCGCCAAAGCGGTGGAGAGGTCGGTTACTTCGGACGCTTCCAGCCCGGCCAATTCCAATAGGCGCGCCACTTCGTCGGGTTCGGTGGGGGGTGAAATCGAACGACGGCAAAGATCTTTGCCAACCTGTTCCAATTCGACCGCTAGATCCCGGTGGAAGAAGGCTGCGTTGTTGGCCCACTGAACGGCATCGGGTTGCAAGGTGCGCAGCAATTCATAAGTCGCTGCAGCTCCGCCCCAATCGCCGCGTTCGTTGTAGGCCGCACCGACAAAGTTGAGGCCTTCGATTCCGGAGAATAGTCGACCGTCGTAGCGCCATTCGACGCCGCGCGGAAGCAGTTCGTTCATCGAGAGGTAGGCGGCGGTGGCGGCTTCGAGGTTGCCCTCATTGTAATGAGCCCGGCCAATGCCGTTGCGGCAATTGACTTCGTAACCGAGGCAGTTGTTGGCCAGCGCCGGGTCGAGTTCACGCGCGCGAGCGAAGGCGCGTTCAGCGGCTTCGAAGTCTTCGATATCTGCGGGGCTCTCGACCAGTTTTTCGAGGCCAACTTCGAAACGTTGACTGCCCAGCCACCAGTAGCCGCCAGCAATGTCGGGGTGATTGTTGACGAAGTTGTTGATGTCGAGCAAGGCCGCGCTCAAGCCGCCCTCGGACTTGGAGATGTTGACCAAATTCGCGAGTAGGTCAGCGTTGTCGGGAACGCGATCGAGACCTTGGGCAAGCGCTGACTTGGCTGCGTCCGGTTGTTCGTTCCAAAGATAGAGGTTGGACAACGTCGTCCAAGCCCAAGGTTCGCTGGGCGTGCGGCCGAGCAATTCGTTCAATGCCGTTTCGGCAACGGTGAACAACTCGAGCGCGCGATCGGCATTCTCTTCAACCAGAGATTGGGTGTAAGCCTGATATGCAGCTTCGGCCAAACTGCGTTCGGGAATCGGATTGAGTTCCGGTGCTTCGCCCTGTTCAGCAATGGCTTGCATGCCGCGCTCTGCATGGGCCAGCGCCTCTTCAAATAGCGAGAGCTGGTAAGCCGCACGACTTGCACCAAAAAGCGCACTCGCCTTGGTTTCCATCCTCGCAATCGCTTGCTCGTAGGCATCGAGCGATTCTTCGAAGGCACCCTGGATGTAAATTCCATTGCCACCATTCGCAATCATTTGATTGCCAAGCGCTGTGGTTCCTCGTGCTCGCAGAAGAATCGCATCCAAACTGCGGTTATCGATGCCGAGCGCTTTGTCGACGAACAGCAGGCCGTCTTGTGGATTCGGAATCTCCGCGTCGATGAGCGTGCGCGCTTGATCTAGATATTGCTCGAGCAGAATTTCTTGGAGCAGTTCGTAGGCCGCTTCGAAGTCATCGCCGTGAAGTGCTTGAATCGCACGATCGACTTGCAGGTTCTCGCCGGTGTTCGATTGCGCGGGCGACGCTTCGGGCAGCGTTTGATTGGGAACAGCCTTCGGCTCCGAATTTTGGTTCGGAGTATTGCACGCGGCGAACAGGCCGATGGCGGACAGGAAAGCGACTTGGGGGAGACTACGGCGCATAGACATGGGGGAAATTCGGGCCGGAGGCCTGATGGAGATGCGGCGGGGGCGGCTTAGCAAAAACGAAGCCACGGCCTGACGGAGCGGAGTTGCGTGAGGATTCTAGCTAGCAGTCCGCTCGAAAACTGCCTACTACGACAAAGCTCTCTCCGTCGCCGGCGCGTCGGACTCGCCAAGCCGTGACAGCCGGGCCTACAGGGCCGCTTACGCCGTCTCTTCTTCGCCCGAACCGCTGGGGCGGAGCGGTCTTCGCCGTCGCATCGGTACTTCATGGGGCGGGCTGCTAGCCCGAATTAATCATGAACACGCGGACCAAACACCACGAACGACCGGCACTGCCGGTCTCTTGGTTCCTGCTGGCACTTTGCAGATACTGGCGTCCTCGACGACCTTACAAGGTCGTCTGCGGGGGCAAGTATCTGCAAAG
>JBLINP010000057.1:0-18322 GCA_047639415.1 Planctomycetota bacterium
ACGACCGGCAGTGCCGGTCGTTCGTGGTGTTTGGTCCGCGTGTTCATGAATAATTCGGGCTAGACCTCGTTTTCGATGTCGTACACCGGATCTCCGGCAAACGAATCCAAGGCTCAGTCCCTGGTTCGGCAAAACTCGAGTGATCAAGCCCAAGTCCCCCGCTGCTCACCTACGTTTCTCGGAATCTAGATGTGTGCGGATTTCGACCCGCTTACACAAAGCTTAGGTTCAGCCCCCATCCGGAATAGTCGCTCGAATTCGACTCGCTGCGTGCTCATGCTGCAACGCAACGCAACGTTGGTTGAGCTGAGGCCTGCTGAGTTGGGGTCGGAAAACTCTTCATACCGCTGGTCCGGTTTCGTCGTACCGCCGCGCCTCTCACTGCGCGATTCGCGTCGGAGTGGGAGACCAGTACGCCTTTCAAATCGAAATACACGAGCCTGGGCAATCTGTTCGCACAGTTGAATTCCTTACTCCGCTCAACAACGCGGTTAGGAATTCCGAAGTATCAGAAACAAGGAACGAATGGGCTAAATTCAGCCGAATGGAAACATTTTCGCTGAAACAATATCCAGGAAAAAGCAGGTCTCGGTTGCTAGCACCCGATTAAAGCTAACGCAGTTGAATCAGTAAGCTCGATCGATCCGTCGGTTACCGAGCTTGGCTTCATCATTGCGTGCCCGTAACACCTTCGATGCTTCTTCTTCGTACCAAACGCAACTCCCGCTCTGGAGTCACGCTGCTTGAATCTGTCATTGCCCTAGCGGTGATGATGGTAGCCGTAAGCATGTATTCGACTATGGTCGTTTCATCTTCTAGGCAGCGCGTCATGAACCACGACTTCCCCGCTGCATCGCAAGCAGTCCGCGTCGTGCTCGAGAACATGCGCAACGAGGAGCTCCAAAACATCTTCGCGCTTTACAACAGCGACCCTGCCGACGATCCCGATGGGCCCGGTACGGCTCCGGGAAATCGCTTTGAAGTGAGTGGGTTCAAAGCGTTAGAAGAATCTCCCGACGGGTTAGTGGGCACCATAAATTTTCCCACGTTCACGAATGTTGATGGCATTCCCGAACTGCGCGAAGATGACGTCGACGAAGAGCTCGGTATGCCGCGCGATTTGAATGGAGATAGCATCGTCGATGATCTCAATCATGCGGACGATTACATCCTGCTCCCTATCAAGGTAGAAGTGGACTGGCAAGGCAAGTACGGGCCGCGCCATATCGAATTGTTCACGATGTTTGCGGAGATTCGTAAATGAGAATCTCTGCTCGATACAAAAAACCCAGTCGACGAGGCAACCTGGGCATATCAACCTTGGAGCTCATCATTGCGATGGCGTTATTCAGCGTCGTCGCCGTCAAGGCGATCTTGGTACTTAACTCTGCCAACGAAACTCACGGCCTACAGTCAGCCACGATGTCGCTTGAGGATCAGGCTCGTCGAACGCTTGATCAAATTGCCTATGCGATCATGGGCTGCGATCGAAGCACGCTATTCCCCGATCCGACTTCGCCCATATTCAGCCCATTCTTGGAGTACTCGCTCAACTTGGGAGTCAACGAGGATGGTGAAATCATTCTCGACGACCCCGAGAAGATTGGACTGTCCGAAGACGAATCTCAGGTGTTGTGGATGAAGAATCCGGACACTCCTGAAGAAACGCGCGTGGCCTGGTGCAACGTGGTTCGTCCGTTTATGGAAGGCGAACTCATGAATGGCGATGACGACAACGGAAATGGAGTCGTCGATGAAAAGGGGCTCTCCTTCGTCGTGCGAGATAGCGCAGTCACGATCCGGCTGAGTTTGGAACGCCCTATTTCGGGTGGAGAAACGGTCACACAAACGGTTGAGACCATCGTGACCATTCGCAATTGAGAAGGCGAACGAGACGGGCAGAGATGGCGGTAGAGGCGGAGGAACGCGAGATATGCAGAATCAGCACGAGAACAACATGATGATCAAAACAACTTCGGTTTCGGAATCTAGCCGCGTCTTGGGCCGCAACTTACCGCGACACAATCGCAGTGGAGGCGTGCTGGTCTTGGCATTGGTCGCCGTCGTTACCGTGTCGGGGCTAACCGCCGCGTTCCTGCAACTTTCTACATCCGTTTCACGTCGCCAAGTTCAAATGCGCGATCGCATGCGCGCTTTCTATGTTGCTGAAGCCGCTCTCTCGGAATCCTGGACGGGCATTCAATTGAGAAAGACCGGCGCCGTTGGAAGCGAAGCTGCTCCGGCCAAGTTCGGCGACGGTCTCTTTTGGGTCGATGCAACGGATGTTGGCAATTTCATTCGCCTCGAAAGCACCGCAATGGTGGCTTCCGGCACCGCACAACTCGCAATTGTTGTCGCCAAAGGCGACTCCAGCGTGGCCAACCTGGGCGTCTTTTCTGGCGGAGATTTAACGCTGCCGCCCGGCACTTTGCTGGATGGTTACGATTCGCGCCTTGGATACAAAGATGGCGGCGCGGTCAAGGCTGCCACTCAGGAGGAACTTGACGTCTTGCTCGGTGATTTTGCTGAGCAGGTCGGAGAGGGTGAAGTTGAAACTCCAAGGCCCGGGGGCAGCGCTTTACTTGCAAGCCAAGGCCGCGGTGGTGTCGTCGTCGAAGAGCCTGTGGTAGAGGTCGTTGCAGAATCCGAGTTCGCAGGGAGAATTGGATCCGGGGGCAACATTTCCGTTTCGGGAACTGAATTACTGCCCACCCAAGTATTGGGTGACCTTAAACCAGGAACTGAAGGCAGCGTGGTGGAGACCGGCACTGTCGTAATAAGCGGGGCGACAGATGCCTCGCCTGTGGATGTACAACTTCCGGCAGTGGAAGTCCCATCCCTACCCGAGCTCGAGAGTGTGTCCCACACTGGCACCGATCAACTCTTGGTGCTGCCGGTAAAAGCAACGATACCCAGTTTGCAAATTGGTCGAGGCGCCGAAGTGGTCGTCGAGGGCCCCTCCACCTTAGTCCTAGGATCCCTGACTCTTGCAGAGGGAGCTTCGCTTTATCTCGACACAAGTGGCGGACCCGTATCGATCGTAATTACAGGCGCAACTACGATCGCTCCCTCGGCCAAGCTCGCCAATTCCACGGAGGATCCCACCGATCTCTCCTTCCAAATTTCGTCTGAACCTGCCGACCCGATCACCTTGCCCGCTGGCGTCCCGATTCACGGAATGATCTACGCACCCAGCGCGCAGTTGAACATTCCCGAAGGATTTGAACTCTTTGGCTCACTGGTTGCCGCCGGCGTCACATTTGGCGGCCCACCGAAGCTGCACTTCGATCAGTACATCGATGAGTACGTCAATGAACGCGCCAAGCCCAGGCTGCTTTCGTGGCGCATCATGGACCTTAAGAACGAAACCGGTGGACTGGGCAATCCTTTCGTTCGCTTGGGCGTCGATCGAGACACACTGGATTTGCCGGCCGACAGTCACGTGTCGCAACTCGTTAAAATCGAGTACTTAGATCTCACGGACACGCCTCGAACCTACGACGGCACAGAGTCTGCATTTGATTGGACAAACGTAAAAAGCGTCGACCAACTTGAACGCGACGGTGAGGTCGTGGTGACGAACGGAGACACTTTGGCTACGAGTGCAAAGCTCGCCGACGTCGACGCTCTAATCGAGGCGATCGATTCCTTCGCCGGAACGCAGCAGCAACTTCTCGACTCGCTGCTCACCAAATCACCGTTATCAAAGCGGGCCTTAGAGTATGCCATCGCGGACGGAAACGCGATTCCATTCATCGGCGTAAAAACGCTGCTCCTGGCCAACCAACCCGTCTATAGCCAGACCCTCGAACTCTTGTGCAACCAACGCCTTGCTCCGACGGAACATACGTTGGACGTCTTACTCAACCATTCACCTGGCCTCAACAGGAGCGTACTAAGGGCCGCATCGACAGCCCTTACGCCCGCTCAACTTGCAACGCTTCAAGCGGCACAATAATCGATCGAATCCGATGATAGTACGCACTAGCAACACTCGAATGTGGAAGCTCGCATTCGTTTTTCCCACGGTCCTACTCGCGCTGGGGTTCTGCCCTAGTCGAGTCCAGGCCGACGAAACAGTTCCAGGTGAAGTGCTCATCCAACTGATTCAAGGCGCTGTAGATTCGGAGCAAGTCGACAGCGAGAAGCTATACAAATCGGTCGAGCGGCTGGGGCCTGAAATCCTGCCAGTTCTATTTGCAGTTTTGGACACTGGAATCATTCCATCAGTTACGGGCGCACAGCTTCTCCCTGAAGAAATCGTTAGCGCGCTATGGGCCTCTTTTGCTTCCATCCCGGAAAGCGACCTGAGAAGACACGTGTCTCAGTTTGCGGACGCGAGGTACAAAGAGCGAACGCGCAGAACCGCTCTGAAAGTGCTCGGAAGCTTCGGTAGAACGCGCGACCTGGATCTGCTCGGTCAACTGAGTGCTCCAGAGGGATCCTCTCCTTCCAGCGCAATTGGGAAGTCATTCGGATACGCGATCACGAATTTTTTTGAACGAGATCCCCGCGCCCTACGCGAAATTCAACAACTCTACATCAACATTCATGGATCACTACGGCCGACGCTGATCGAACGTATCGGCCGATCTGCCTCGCCCGAGAGACTCTCCATTTTGAGTGCTATCTTGGGGCGCGTCCCGCTTTCCGATCCGCAGGTGCTCAACCAAATCGGGGTCATCGCAAGCTCTGGGCGCGGAACATCGGACGAATATGTACGCGGTAGCGTTCGCGCATACCTAATGGAGAAGGACCCGCTGATCGTCCAGATCGCGGCCAAGACCGCTGGTGTGCTCAGAGACGAGGGCGCCATTTCTCAATTGATCGATATCGTCGCCAGCGACAACGTCCAAACCTCGCCAACCGCCGTTCGCGCTCTAATCCGGATCTGCGGCCACAACTTTGGTACTGACGCTCGCCGGTGGGAACACTGGTATTCACGGGAAAAAGCGTGGTGGCAATCAGAAGCCTCGCAGGTCTTTCGGAAGCTTCGACACTCAGACCCGGGTGAAGTTGCCGCTTCTATCCAACTACTCTCGACACACACCTTGTATCGCGAAGAGCTGGCAACCGAATTGCTGTGCGTGCTGGACCGCAAGGAGCCGGGTCTTCGCAAACTCGGTTGCGTAATCCTCGGTTCGCTGGGTGCCGAAGGTGCGCGGAACGGGCTTATTCTGTTGCTTGAAGATCCAGATCTCGAAGTCCGTTTGGCGGCAAAGGCAGCCGTTTCACGACTAACCTTTCGAGTCATTCCCAGCCGCTAAAAGCTCACTACTATGGCGAAGCTAGCCCGAATTATTCATGAACACGCGGACCAAACACCACGAATCATTCGCATCAGTCGACCTAATCGAAGCTTTAGTCCGCCGCCTCGCAATGTCGACTGGGTAGATAATTGGCCCCCTCCCGCCGCCCAAAACCATGTCCCGTCCCTCCTACTTTCGCCGCAAGCGCCTAATTAAGCCAAGTCTTCAGTGGAAACTGATTGGCTCATTCATAGGCATTCTGCTGCTCGGGATGCTTTTGCAGTACATGCTTCTGGCACAGCAACTGACCGAGTTAGCGTCAATTCTGCCATCAGACTCGGACGCGTTGATCGCGAACACTCCGGCTCTTCTAACCTCAGTGTTCTGGATCTCGCTACTGGTACTGCTGCCGATCACGATCCTGGTAGGCGTCACCGTCACCTTTCGTATCGCCGGCCCCGTATACCGATTCGAGCAACACTTGGGTGCCATCGCTCGCGGCGAGCAACCTGGTACTTGCAAAATTCGCAAGACGGACGAGCTTTCGGAGCTTTGTACGGCAATCAACGCTGCCGTCGAGAAGCTTCAAACGCAGTCCACTGAATCGAAGGACGAGACGCGTCCTGGCTCCGAGGACTCCTCGGAACTGCGCCGCGCAAGCTAGGCGCTTCCTCCATGTCGTTGCGCTCAAAAATCGTTCTGATTCTCGCGATAGTCGTTAGTGTTTTCTCGATCGGCGACAACCTGATTCAGCGCAGTATGGTCGGAAACAGTTTTCGCGACCTCGAAGGACGCGAAGCTGCGAAGGATCTCCAGCGCGTCGTCAAGGCGTTGGAAGGCGAGCAGAAAAACCTCGAACGTCGCGCCGAAGACTGGTCCAAAACGACACGCATTCTCAACCTATGCGCGTCTTCAATCGACCAAGAAGCCCGCCAAGTTTTTGAACCCTACAACCTAAAAGAGCGCGATCTTCACTTGGTCTTCGTATGCGCCGCAGATGGCAAGGTGCTTAGCGCTCAAATCGAGGATGCGCAATCTGGAGAATCGATCAGCGTTCGTGACATGCCCAAGGGCGCATTGTCGCTCCAGCATCCACTGCTCAAGCTTTCGCAAAACGCGAACTCAACGAGCGGTCTATTGATGACCGATCATGGCGTCATGCTCGTCGGCTCCCACAGCGTTCGAGATTCAAAAGAATCCGACACGATGGGAACGGTCATCTTAGGAAGGTTCCTAGATGAAGAGCTTCTGGCTGCCTTGGCAGAACGCGAACAGGTCGCTTTTAGCGTTTGGCCAGTCAACGACGCACCGTTGCCAGAATCCGAACCCGGCCTACTCGATAGCATCACGACTGCTCCCGAGCCGATCCTCCACCGGAACAACGACGGCACGCTACAAATCTATACCGCAGTAACTGATTTTCTCAGTGCGCCAAAGATCCTTGTTCGAGCGGACATCGATCCCGAGATCACTCGACGTGGACAGCGCTCGGTCAACTACGCCCTACTTTCGACGGTCGGCACCGGGCTACTGATCATGTTCGTTCTAATCCGACTGCTGACGCGCATCGTGATTGGACCGTTGGCCAAACTCACGCACGACGCGACTCAAATCGGTTTGACGGACGACACCTCCCTACGAACAGGCATCGTCCGCGAGGACGAAATCGGTCAACTCTCGGCAGAGTTTGACAGCATGCTCAACAAGCTTGCCCTCTCTCGCCAAGACGTCATTCGCACGTCTCGTTTAGCCGGTATGAGCGAAATCGCCACAGGCGTGCTTCATAACGTCGGCAATGTGCTCAATAGCGTCAATGTGTCTGCCAACTTAGTCGCGCGACAGGCTGAGCAATTGCCAGTCGATGACCTCGCCGCGATGCGTGACGTCCTGACCGCACACGAGAACGACTTGGGCGACTTTATTTCGAACCACGAGCAAGGCAAACACCTGCTGCCATTCATCAACGAACTGACCGATGCTTTGTTCGACGGCAAACACAACATCCTTCAAGAGTTGAATGGAATGAACAGTGGTGTTGAGCACATAGGCGAGTTGGTTCGCTCACAACAAGGCGCAGCCGGCCGTCAAGGCGTAATGGAGCCCACCAAGATTGCGGAGCACATGGATTCAGCTCTGCTCATTTGCCAACAAGCAGGCAATGGCAAGCACATTGAAATCGTCCGCGATTACGGTGAATTGCCCAAGCTCGAAGTCGATCGTCACAAACTGATGGAAATCGTAGTCAACCTGATCAAGAACGCCTTCAAAGCGATGGATGATCCGCACGAGAGTCCCATGACACTGAAGCTTTCTTTGAGCTACAGCGAGGACGCTCGTCTCGAGATTCGGATCAAGGATTCCGGTTGTGGCATCGCGGAAGAGAACTTAGCTCGCATCTTCACGCACGGCTTCACGACTTGCGACGATGGCAACGGCTTTGGTTTGCATGTTTCCGCCAACTCCGCCACTGAAATGAAGGGCTCACTCAAAGTTGAAAGCGGTGGACTAGGCCACGGAGCCTGCTTCGTACTGGAATTGCCCGCGAAAGAGGCGCGAGTCGCGGTTGCAGCGTAATCATCGATGAGTAACTCAGCCAATCGTCGCATCCTCATCATTGATGACAATGAGGCCATCCATAGGGACTTCACCAAGATCCTCGGCAGCCCCGAAAAGTCGTCATCTGGTGGTGCAGCACGCTCAGCTTTCCTGGGTAAGCAGGAAACTCCAACGACAACGATGCCCGTGTTCGAGCTTTCGACAGCCTCCCAAGGCGAAGAAGGCATCGCGGTTATCCAGCGAGCGCGCGACAACAAAAAACCAATCGCGATGGCCTTCGTCGACATTCGAATGCCCCCAGGGCTTGATGGCGTCGAAACCATCCAACGTCTCTGGGCCATTCAGCCGGATCTGCAGGTCGTCATTTGTACGGCCTTTGCGGATTACTCCTTTGAAGAAATCATTGAGAGACTTGGCGCGAGCGACAACCTACTGATCCTCAAGAAGCCGTTTGAGCCCGTTGAAGTTCGCCAGATGGCGTCCGCGCTTACGGATAAATGGAACATGCGGCGCCAAGAACGTTTGCGCTTGGTCCAATTGGGAGAAGCTGAACGCGAAGCCAGGGAGTTTGCCCTCGCACAGGCTGAAACCAATCGAGCCCTCCAGAAAGCAAATCAGGCAGCCGAGTCCGCAAACCGCGCAAAATCTGATTTCTTGGCCAACATGAGCCACGAGATTAGAACTCCGATGAACGCGATTCTCGGCTACTTGGATCTCCTATTTGAATCGGTTGCCCCCGATTTAGAGCAGAAGAAATACATCGAGACCGTTCAACAGAGCGGCCAGCACCTATTGATGATCGTCAATGATGTGCTCGATCTATCCAGGATCGAATCTGGCAAGCTTTCATTGGCCGTGGATATAATTTCGCCGGTTGATCTATGCCGCGAAATCGTTGCGATGTGCTCCACGGATGCGAATCGAAAAGGTTTGGAACTCTCATTCAAAGCGAGCGCCGACATTCCAGCAAGCGTTCAAACCGACCCTGACCGCTTACGTCAGATTCTATTGAACTTGGTCGGCAATGCTGTGAAGTTCACCACCAAAGGCTACGTTCGTCTTGAGCTGTCCGCTGGAGATGACTCGGCGTTGCACTTCGCTGTTCACGACTCCGGCCCCGGGATTCCGGAGTACGCCATCGAAACGCTGTTCGATCCATTCACGCAAGTGGATTCATCGATGACGCGCAAAGTCGGCGGAACTGGACTCGGCTTGGCGATTTGCGCGAGGATCGCGGAAGCGCTTCAAGCAAAAGTCAGTGTAACCAGCGAGTTGGGGCGTGGTAGTTCGTTCGAATTGAGACTGCCTATCTCCAAACACACGATCCCGACCACAAAAAGCGACGACGCCATCGCTGAAGTTACAGCGAAACCCCAACCGCAAAGCTCGAAGTTGGTCATCGAAAATCTATCCGGTTCCGCATTGGTCGTTGAAGACGTTGCCGTCAATCAACTGCTCATCAAGACCATCCTGGAAAAGGCTGGTCTGACCATTCAGGTCGCAGATAACGGGCAAATCGCGCTCGACGCGATTGAGGCTGCGACGGCCGATGGGAAGCCGTTTGACTTGATCCTCATGGATATGCAAATGCCCGTATTGGATGGTTACGCGGCAACTAAACAGCTTCGAGCGGACGGCTTTGCGACTCCCATCGTCGCTTTAACTGCACACGCCATGAGCACCGATCGCGATCAATGCATCGCTGCGGGTTGTGATGAATACATCACGAAGCCTGTGAACCGACAAGTTCTCCTTGAGACTTGTGCGCGACTACTTGCCGATTCAATCTCGGCGCCGTTGCCTTCAGAACGAGCACCTGACGCTCCCGTTCAAGACGACTGCGACAACCGCGCTTAGGTTAAGCCGCCGTCTACGGCGAGCGTCTGACCCGTGATGTAGTTAGCGCCAGGGGAAAACAAGAAGGCGACTGCAGAGGCGACTTCATCGGAGGTACCGACGCGTCCAAGTGGAATCGCTGCGGTCATTTCCTTCGCGTCCAACTCGGCCACCATGTCGGTCGCGATAAAGCCCGGCGCGACACAGTTCGCTGTAATCTTGCGTTTGGCCAGCTCACGAGAAACCGATCGTGTGGCCGCGATAATGCCCGCTTTCGACGCGGCGTAGTTCGCCTGACCGCGCGTGCCCATCAGGCCCGATACTGACGAAATCGAGACGATGCGTCCCCCATCGCGTAGCCGCACCATCGGCATCAAGAGCGGATGCAGTACGTTGTAAAAGCCGTCGAGATTGGTGCGTATCACACGATCCCAATCCTCCGGCGGCATGCCCGCCAAAGGCCCGTCCGCCACAATCCCGGCGTTCGAGACGACGCCCCAAAATGCACCGTTGCGCTCAACGTCAGACGTCAACGCCGCCGTCGTTGCCTCCCGATTCGAAACATCGAAAGCCAACAATTCCGCGGCGCCGCCCGCACTCTCGATCTCGGCGGCGACAGCCTGCGCCTGCGCTTCGCCATTTCGATAATTGAGCGTGATGCGGAATCCGGCTGAGGCCAGATGTTTGGCGATCGCAGCACCGATGCCGCGGCTCGCGCCGGTGACGAGGACTCGTCTTGTCATGGGATCAGATTTGGCCGGCTGTCCTCAAAAAATTTGAAAGCCATGCCCTGTAGGAGTTCTTAGTTCGAGGCCAAAGAAATCTGGACGCTCGCGTGAGGGCGACAGTATGGCATTCGCTACCCTCATCGTCAGCCCATAGCCATCGGAGTTCGACGCGTGCCGCATGCTATCCTGTCAGCCTTCACCCGCTTTTCCGCCACCCAATCGACCAATCAGCGTTCGATGCGAATTTCACAGCACAGAGAATTGTGCGCCCTTCTACTCGCCGTGCTCATCGTGGGCGGCTGCAGTTCTGATGAATTGCCTTCCTCCGCGGAATCAAAAGTGGCCAGGATTGAACGAGTTGCAATCGACCCCACAACCACCGGATCGATAAATCTAGTCATCAAACTCGAGGGGCCGCCGCCAGAACGAAGAGAACTCGATCTTGGCCGCGAGCCCAATTGCCTTCACGGTGGACCCGTGCTTTCTGAGTTCGTCGTCGCCAACGAAACCGGACAGCTTGCAAACGTTTTGGTTCGTTTGACCAAGGGCCAAGAAAATTGGAAGGTGCCCGCTCACCCCAATCCAGAGGCCCACATTAAGCAATTGGGCTGCACGTATCGCCCCCATGTTCTCGCCTACCAACTCGGCACGGAGCTGATCATCAGCAACGACGATGACTTGCTTCACAATGTGCACCTGTTGCCCCGATTGAATCCAAGCAGCAACATCGTGCAAGCACCCGGTGCAGGCGAACTTCGTGTTGATTTCCATCGCGCGGAATTATCGATTCCCGTTCAATGTGACCTGCATCCTTGGATGGGCGCATGGATTCACGTTCTCGACCACCCGTGGTTTGACGTGACGGATGCCAACGGCCAAGCGCAGATCGAAGCTATCCCTCCAGGCACATACGAGTTAGAAATACTGCACGAGAAGTACGGTCGACAAACCGTGGATTGCAACGTTGCTTCCAACGAGACCACTCAACTGCAACTATCATTCACCCCCTAACACCCCGTGGAACTATCAGCCTCCTGCTTGAACTTGAAGACGCCGACGTGATGAGCGCGCTCGACGTCTTGTTCCGTTGGGTGCACGTAGTCGCCGTCGTTTTGTGGATCGGACTGGCCTTTTTCCTCACTTGGATCTACGCGCCCTTTGCCGCCGAGCTCACGCCCGAAACCAAACGACTCGTTCAAACAGCCTTGTTGCCGCGCCTGCTGTTCTTCTTTCGTTTCGCAGCGCTCTACGCCCTGGCTTTCGGTCTGCTGCTGCTGTTCAACCTCTACTACATGACGGGCGACTACTTCTATCGCCCGCTGACCGAGTACGCAGGATCCAAACCAGCGATCGGAATCTGGATGCAGCCCTTCTTCGCCCTGCTACTGGGTTACGGCGTGTACGAACTGTTGTTCGCCAAACTCTGCAAGCGCTGGCCCGCGTTGGCCGCGATTCTTTGGGCAACCACGGCTACGCTCTTCGCCGGCTATATGATCGAAGTTCTGGAAACGTCCAACCGTTGCGCCTTGGTTCACGTCGCCGCGCTCTTCGGCACCGCGATGGTCGCCAACACTTGGATGAATGTTTGGCCCTCTATGCTGCGCGTGATCACAGCGCATCGTGAGAACAGAGAGCCCGACTCGACCGACCTTGAGTTTGCCGCCGAGCGCGGCCGTCACAACGTCTACATGGCCGTTCCAGCAATCCTTTTGATGCTCAGCGTTCACATCAGCTGGCTCACCGGTTTGCGAAGCTGGTACCTATATTTGCCGATCATCTTTGCGATCAGTTTTGCGGCCACCAACCTGCTCTATCGAAAGTCGAAAGCCCTTCGCGACGATCAGTGGATCGTCTGAGTTCGCTTATCTGACGAAGCTCATTTTGCGAAAGCGCGCAGGCGACGCCCCGTGGCTCATCTCGGCCACCTGCATAGGATTGCCTTTGCCACAGTTCGCCACGCCCCAGAGCTCCCAATGGTCTTCGTTGCAGATCGCATCACACGAACGCCAAAACTCCGGCGTTGTGCCTTGGTAAGTCGGATCGCGAAGAATGCGCCCTCGCACACCATCCTTGATTTCCCAAGCGATCTCACTCGTGAACTGAAAATTTAGGCGGCGTTGATCGATCGACCACATTTTGACCGTGTCGAGTAGCACACCGTCCTCGGTGTCCGCGATCAAATTGTCGAGCGTCCACTCCCCTGGCATCAACGAAAGATTCGTGATGCGAATGATCGGCGGGTTGTACCAACCCTCAGCCCGATTGGTTCCACGACTGGCCGCTTCGCCGATCGAATCGGCCCACTCTCGATTCGTGTGATAGCCCTTGAAGACGCCGTTTTCGACGACATGCCAACGTTGCGAAGCCACCCCATCATCGTCGTAGGCGCGCGTATCCAACCCGCCTGGAATCGTCGAGTCTGCCACCAAGTTGACGATGTCCGAGCCGTATTGGAAGGAGCCCAGCTTGTCCGTTGTCGCGAAAGAACTGCCGGCGAGATCGACTTCGTGGCCAAAGACGCGGTCGAGTTCGTTGGGATGTCCCACCGACTCGTGAATCTGAAGCATCAACTGATTGCCCATCAAGATCAGGTCGCGTTCACCCTCCGGGCAGGGATCCGCGCTGCATAACTGCACCGACTCATCGCGCATGCGTGCTCCGTGCGAAGCCAAGTCCAAACCCAAGATGTGTTCGTAACCAGCACTTCTCGGATTGCCGCCGAAGGAAGCGGGGTAACTGCGCCTTTGCGTGGTTCCGTTGGCCGAAGCCGTCGTTGAAATTCCGGCGCCGCAACGAACGAGCTTTTGATAAATCTCAGCGCCATCGCTAGAAGCCATCCACTGCTCCTCCTGGCGCAAACTCATCCCCGCCTCTTTGATGACCGTCTCTTCCGCACCCGCCATCGAAGCTTCCGCTTTGGTCAGCATGTCGAGCTTGTCGCTGAGTGAAACACTAAACGGATCGATTTCAAGCGGAGTGCTCCACTCGCAAGTTCCAGTTTCGTTGGGAACCAATCGAACCGGTTCAGTTCGCGCCGGACTCAATTCGCGCGACACTTTTAGGGCGCGCTGGGCCAACTGTTCCGCTCCCGAAAGGCTGTCCACCGATGCAGCTGCGAATCCCCAACAGCCGTCCTTCATTACGCGGACCCCCAAACCCGAATCATCGGGTGCATCAGCCACAGCAACGGCACCGTTGCGGTAGACGAGTTCTTCCGTAATCGTCTGGTTTGCGCGCGCATCCGCGTAATCTGCGCCTGCTTTAAGCGCAGCTTCGACGGCGGCTTGGGCTTGTTTCATTTTCATGGGAGACAACCGTGGGTGCGACTAAAAGTCGGAAGAGGAAGTGAAGCGAAAGTTATCGACCCGCAAGGCAGGCGTGACGATTTCGCCATCAAAGAGTGCGCCGGTGACTTCTGGTGTCGCCCCCACGCCGGTGATGTTTTCGAGGGCTTGGATCAAACTTTGCGTGAAGCGCAGGTTTTTCACGGCGTTCTTGATCTCGCCATTCTCGATCAAGAACGTGCCGTTGCGCGTCATTCCTGTCAGAGTCATATCGCGCGGCTCGATCATGTTCGTGTAGTGAAACTGCGTGATCAAAAGTCCGCGATCGATGCCAGCCAGCAACTCTTCGCGCGACTTGTCGCCTGCTGCGAGCACCAAGTTGCATGCCATCGGGCCATGCGTGTTCGGTTGTGAGAGCGAATGCCCACTGCACGGCACGCCCAATTTGCGAGCCGTGTTTAGGTCCGTAACCGGCTGACCGAAGGCTCCGTCAGCCAAGAGCACCACGCGCTCTTTGGGATTGCCCTCACCGTCGAAAGGCAAACCGGGATACTGCGCGTTGTTCGCGTCGTCGGTCAAAAGCAAATCGCGCGGAAACAGTACTTTGCCTTCGCGCCCGCATAAAAACGACGATTGTTCCATCACTTCTTGTGCGCCGAAGCCGTAGTAACTGCCCCACAGCAGGAGCGCGCTGACGGCAGCGGGTTCGAGTACTACAGTGAATGCACCCGGTTCGATCGCAATCGGATTGAGATTGGCGTGCGCCTTTTGAACCGCGCGCTCAATCACCACATCGGGGTCGATGTCGGCGACCTTGGCCGCGATACATCCACCCCAACCTTCGCCACCACGACTCGTCGCCGTCAGCGCAAAGTCGGCGCGCGTAAGAGCGCCCTGAACTTCGCGTCCCGACGAATTGACAATCGTTCGTATCGAGCCTTGCGTCGAGATCAATCCGGCGGCGTGCAACTCACGTTGCTTGCTCGCGTCGATGGCGCGCTTGATCCACCCCGCTTTGGCTTCGAAGTCGTGCTCTTCATCGCCGAGTTCGAGCGAGGATTCAGCCAAATCGACGCTGCCGCCCATCGGCGCCAATTCTGAATTGGGAGCCGAATACTGAGCTAAATCAAGAGCACGAGCTAGAGTAGCGCGCGTCTCGGCTGCACCTAAACTCGTACAGCTCGCGCTCGCTTCGCGATAGCCCTCGCTCTCCTTCATTCGAACGCGAATCGACACGTCCACACGATCGCGATCCGCATTTTGCGTCGGACCGGTATTGGCGAATCGAACGAAGGTTTCGCGCGTCTGATCGATAGCGACTTCAATTTCACTAGCGCTGTCCGTTCCAACAATTTGTTGCGCCGTCGAAAGCGCCTGTGCGGCATCCATTGTCATTTTGAAACTCGCTTACTTGGCGACGAAGTTGACCAGCTTACCCGGGACAACAATCGTTTTGAGAATTTGCTTGCCCTCAAGCTGATCTGCGACCGCCTCGCGTGCGACTTCCGCCATAGCGTCTTTATCCGTGTCTGTGGCCACCGTCACACGAGCACGAGTTTTACCCATGATCTGTACGACGATTTCGACTTCCTTGTCGACCAAATAGCTCTCCACGACTTCTGGCCACGCGGCGCGCGCAATCGAATCCTCGTGACCGAGCCTCTGCCACAGCTCTTCCGCAATGTGCGGAGCAAAGGGCGAGAGCGCGCAGACGAATCGTTCGGCTTGCGAACGCGTCATTGCGCCCGAGCGCTTGGAGGCGTCGTTGACGAAAGTCATCATCCCAGACACAGCTGTGTTGAAATTGAAAACCGTAAAGGAGTCATTGATACGCTTCACCATGCGATGCAACGACTTCTCCAGTTCGAGCGATGCGCCTGCAAGCTTGACATCATCGCCAGCTAAATCCGTTCGCACAGGTTCTCTGCCGTCCGGATCGACGATCATTCGCCATACGCGATCCAAGAAGCGTTTGCAGCCCGGCACATCGCGCGGATTCCACGGCTTCGAATCGGACAAAGGCCCCATAAACAGCTCGTAGAGCCTAAATGCGTCCACTCCGTACTCATTGGCGACGTCGTCGGGATTAACTACGTTCCGCAAACTCTTCGACATCTTAGCGATAACTATATCCAGTTCGCCGGTGCCGTCTTTCATGCGAGCAATGTGATCGCCGCCGGCAACGGCTTCCGCTGTCGGCACCGATTCGCCTTTACCATCGACCAACTCGACTTCATCCGACGGAACCAAACGGCCAGTGGAATCGCGGAACGAGAAGGCCGTGATCATGCCTTGATTGAAGTACTTGGTGAACGGCTCTTTAGTGGAGACGATGTCCAAGTCGTAGAGCACCTTGTGCCAGAATCGCGCGTACAACAGGTGCAAGACCGCGTGTTCCACTCCGCCGATGTAGAGATCGACTGAACCCCAGTACTTTTCGACTTCGGCGTCGAACGCAGCATGGTCGTTGTGCGGATCCATGTAGCGCAAGTAATACCAACACGATCCAGCCCAACCGGGCATCGTGTCCGTTTCGCGCATCGCGGGCTGGCCTGTGGCCGGGTCCGTGACGCTCACCCAATCGGTGGCGCGAGCGAGCGGAGCCGAACCGTCTTCCGATGGCGTGAAGTCCTCCATCTTCGGCAACTCGACCGGTAGATCTTCATCGCGCACACGTGTGATCGTGCCATCTTCGGCGTGGAGCAACGGAAAGGGCTCGCCCCAATAACGCTGACGACTGAACAACCAGTCGCGCAAGCGATAGTTGGTCTTGGCTTTGCCCAGCCCCTGTTCGTCGAGGTGAGCGATCATGCGTGCCTTGGCCTCGGCGATATTCAAACCGTCCAAAAACTCCGAAGCGATCGCGGGACCGTCCCCTGAATAAGCTTCGCCGTCAAAGTCAGCCGGCGGCTGTACCGTGCGAATAATCGGCAAGTCGTACTGCTTCGCAAACTCCCAATCCCGCTGGTCCTGCCCGGGAACGGCCATTATCGCGCCACTCCCGTAACTGATCAAAACGTAGTCCGCGACCCAAATCGGAATACGGGCGCGCGGGTCATCCGCAGGCAAGACTGGGTTCAACGCGTAGGCGCCCGTGAACACGCCGCTCTTCCCCTTGGCCAAGTCGGTGCGTTCCAAGTCCGTCTTCACCGCGGCGGCCGCGATGTAAGCATCGAGGTCAGAACGATGCTCGTCACTCGTCAACAGGGACACCAAAGGATGTTCCGGAGCGAGCACCATGAAGGTCGCGCCATACAGCGTGTCCGGACGCGTCGTATAGATTTCGATGTTCGCATCGCTGACGCCGTCGACTTTGAAACTGACCTCCGCACCTTCGGAACGACCAATCCACTCGCGCTGCATGGTCTTGACCGACTCGGGCCAATCCACCAGCTCCAAGTCGTCGATCAAGCGATCCGCATAAGCCGTAATCTTGAGCATCCACTGCTTCAACGGGCGCCGCTCGCAAGGAAAGTCGCCACGTTCACTACGACCACCGATGACCTCTTCATTCGCAAGCACGGTCTTCAGATCTTCACACCACCAAACCGCTGCTTCGGTTTGATACGCCAAGCCCTTGTCGTACAGCCGCGCAAAGATCCACTGCGTCCAGCGATAGTAGTCCACGTCCGACGTGGAAAACTCGCGCTCCCAATCAAAGCTAAGCCCCAGCATCTTGAGTTGACGCCGATAGGTCTCAATATTTTGCCGCGTGGTTTCCGCCGGGTGCTGACCGGTCGTGATCGCGTATTGTTCCGCCGGCAGACCGAAGGCGTCGTAGCCAATCGGGTGAAGCACATTGAAGCCCTCCATCCGCTTTTTGCGCGCCACCACGTCGCTCCCGAAATAGCCCATCGGGTGTCCGACGTGCAGCCCGGCCCCACTGGGATACGGAAACATGTCGAGCACGTAGTACTTGGGCTGCTCCGGATCAAAATCCTCGTCGCCGGGATTGCTGGCGCGAAAGGTTTGGCTGTCAGCCCAAAAGGCCTGCCAGCGATTTTCGATTTCACGGGGCTCGTAGCTGTTCTTCACCGCAGTCATGCTTCGTTTCGATCTCTTTTGAATCAGTTTCGGGGCCGCAAGCATAGTGAACCAGATGCCAGGCACCACGCATTCGAAGCTCCTAGTGGAGGGATAAAGGGCTGTAGCGGCTTGACTCCACCCCGCCCCTGCCTCATTCTCTCCCTCGTTCGTGAAAACGATCGCTTGTCGATCGCGGATCGAGCAGTCTTGGAGCTACCCAACATGCTCCAAGACACTCTCCGGGGGTTTAGCTCAGTTGGTAGAGCGCTTGAATGGCATTCAAGAGGTCAGGGGTTCAAATCCCCTATCCTCCACCATCCCGGAGATTGAGAGGCTGATCGCCGTCGAGCCCATCGCTTTCGAAAGAGAGCCTTCGCGTTCCGGCAACCTCGAACCATGGCCTAAATCGGCCTTTTCCTCACGTTTCCTGCCAATCCGTGGGTCTCTCATCCTCATCGCCGCTTTATCGCGTGCATAGCTCCCGCTATCCTTCTCGGCCCCACATTCCACCGTCGCCCCTTAAAGCGTCAACCACCGCCGCACAGGCAATTCCGATGACCGAATTAGTCCAACCCGACCGCCTCAAGAAGATCGAGCGCATGCGCGAGGAAGGCTTGCAGCCCTATCCGTCGCGCGGGGTTGA
>JBLINP010000058.1:0-18210 GCA_047639415.1 Planctomycetota bacterium
CGCGGCGCGCGGATCTTTGTGTTGGGCGAGGCCAGTCTTTGGACATTTTTAGTGCAATGATTGCGCTCGATTTCGGAGGCTGTCAAAACGCGAACACGTCGGTGTTTTGCGAATTGAAAGCGCACCGAAAAACTTTCCAAACGCCGTTTTTGGGTGCGCCAGCGAACATCTGCGCCGCCGAACCTCCAGAGATCCACGTTCGGATTGTGTGAACGCTTTCGCGGTTTGTCTCATTTCACGTAGTAACCAGGTGGCGAAGCCATTTCTAGTACTAACGCCGCGAGGCATGATCTCCGACACTTACTATAAGGCGATGGATTCGAACACTGTCTAGCCCGAATTATTCATGAACACGCGGACCAAACACCACGAACGACCGGCACTGCCGGTCTATTGGTTCCTGCTGGCACTTTGCAGATACTGGCGTCCTCGACGACCTTACAAGGTCGTCTGCGGGGGCAAGTATCTGCAAAGTGCCAGCAGGAACCAATTCGAGGCGTTTTGCCTCGCGGTTCATGAATAATCCGGGCTAGATCACCGGCAGGGACTCACAATCCGATCGTCCATCACCACTCCCTCCTCCGCACCCCTCGAACCCGCAACCCGCGCCGTTCGAATCCTGAACACGAGATTGACCACCATGGCCAGCGAATCTACCGCCGCTCTCGATCGACTCCAAGAGTCTCACGCCAAGATGAAAGCGGAACTCCAGCGCGTCATCGTTGGGCAAGACGACGTGATCCACCAGCTCCTCATCGCCGTGTTGACGCGCGGGCATTGTCTGCTGGTTGGCGTCCCCGGATTGGCGAAGACGCTGCTCATTTCGAGCCTCTCGAAAACCCTCGACCTCTCATTCAATCGCGTTCAGTTCACGCCCGATTTGATGCCCGGCGACATCACCGGTACCGATGTGCTCTACATCGACCCGGAGACCAGCGCGCGAAGCTTCAAGTTCGCTCCCGGGCCGATCTTCGCCAACTTGATCTTGGCCGATGAGATCAACCGTACTCCCCCGAAGACTCAAGCGGCTTTGCTCGAGTCGATGGTCGAGCGCCAAGTCACCATTGGCGGAACGAGTCACCCCCTACCAGACCCCTTCTTCGTTTTGGCGACGCAAAACCCGATCGAACAAGAAGGCACCTATCCCCTGCCGGAAGCCCAGCTCGATCGCTTCATGTTCATGGTCAACGTGCCCTATCCGAGCAAAGCCGAAGAGCTCGAAATCCTACGACGTACAACCAGCGGCGAGATGGCCAAGCTCAATCCGATCTTGAATGGAGCCGCCCTGCTCGATATGCAGGAAACGATTCGCTCCATGCCGGTGTCCGACAACATCTTTGAATACGCATTGGCTTTGACGCGCGGTACGCGAGTTCGTTCCGACGAGCCCTTGGAGTTCTTGCGCGAGTGGGTCACGTGGGGAGCGGGTCCACGCGCCAGCCAGTTCTTAATCTTGGGAGCCAAGGCACACGCGGCCATCGCTGGTCGCGGTCATGTTTCCATCGATGATGTCAAAGCTGTCGCTCACCCCGTTCTTCGTCATCGCATCTTGACCAACTTCTCGGCAGCCGCCGAAGGTATCACGCCCGATCACATCGTCGATCGTTTGCTCGCCGAAGTCGACCCCGCTGCCGCCGTTGGCGCGGGCGTCCCCGGCGTCAAATCAATCGCCTGATCCCGTGGCGGATACCCCCAAAGTTCGTGCGCTAGATCCTGCGCTACTCGACAGTCTTTCCGGCCTCTCACTCGTGGCTCGAACGGTAGTCGAAGGCTATATGGCTGGACAGCACCGCTCGCCGCATCGCGGCAGTTCCGTGGAATTCGCGCAGCACCGCGAATACGTCCACGGTGACGAGATGCGTCACATCGACTGGAAGATCTTCGCCAAGTCCGATCGCTTGGTCGTGAAAGAGTTCGTCGAAGAGACGAATTTCGATTGTCACTTTTTGGTCGATGCCAGCGAGTCAATGGCCTTTCAATCCGGCAAGCGCAGCAAATTCGATTACGCGCGTTGGTGCGCGGCCTCATTGGCTCACCTGGTCTTGTCGCAACGCGACGCGTCGGGTTTGGTGGTCTTCGATGAGGAAGTACGCGCCAAAGTGCCACCGGGCAACGGCCCCGCTCAGCGCGCCGACATGATTCGCGTGCTGGAAGAAGCACAGCCCTCGGGTCAAACCGGCATGGGCGAAGTACTCAAGTGGATGGCGACGCGCATTCCACGGAAAAGCATCGTGGTCGTGCTCTCGGACTTCTTCGATGAACCAGAGAAAATCGTCGAAGGCTTGCGCCGACTTTCCTTCGCGGGTCACGAGCCAATCCTGATGCAAATACTCGACCCGCAAGAGGTCAACTTCGACTTCTCGGGCTTGCACCGTTTGGATGGACTCGAAGGCGGCGGCAAACTCAAAATTGACGCGCGCGCGATTCGCGAAGCCTACCTCGATGAACTCAAAGCTCATCACGCGGTCCTCGATCGCCACACTCGCGCACTTTCCATCGACTTCGTGCAAATGACCACCGACACCGGGCTCGACGTCGCCCTCTCGACTTACTTGGCACACCGTTCGAGCCGCGCCCGCGGGGGAGCACGATCCTGATGAATTGGATCGCTGGCTTTGGACATCAAGCTCTGGCACTGGGCGCGCTACTCGCGGCCGTGCCACTCTTGATTCACATTTTTAATCGTCAACGTCACGCGCCGATGCCCTGGGCAGGCATGCGTTTCGTCATGGCGGCGTTCAAGAAGACGCGGCGCAGATCGCAGTTTGAGAATCTCTTACTGCTGCTCCTGCGCATGGCCGCCATCGCGCTGCTCGCGTTCGCACTCTCGCGTCCATTTACGAGCAGCGATAGCCCTTTGGCGCAACTGACCGAAGAACGCCGCGACCTCGTACTGATTATCGATAGCTCCGCGTCGACGGGTTATCGCCAGGACATCGAGACCGTTTACGAGCGTATCGTCGACCGCGCGCGGACTTTGATTAGCGAACTCAAAGGCGGCCGAGGAGACCGCGTTCGACTGATCAAGGCGGCTGCAACCTCCGAGCTGCTTTCCTGGCGCTCGCCGGAAGACGCACTCTCCTTGCTGAGTACGTTGTCCGAGCCGAGCGATGAAGCGCTCGACCTTCATGCCGCACTCATCGAAGTTCAGAAGTTTGCCGAGGCGGACATGACTGGAGCCGAGTCCAGTTCCATCGAAGTGCGTCTATTGACCGACTATCAGCGTGGCAGCTTTACTTCGAAATTCGAAACGGACACCGAAGCAGCACCCGACGCGACCGCAAGCTCGGCACCGCTGGATCGCTTGGCCGAATTGAGCGTCAAAGTGTTCGTGGAAGATCTCGGACCGAGCGCTCCCACTCCAGCGAACCTCGGCGTGCAATCGGTGCGCGTAATCGGTCCCATTTTGGGTCCGGGCATGCCTACCGAAATTGGCGTCTCCGTGATGAATTTTGGTGCGACGCGATTGATCGGCCGAAGACTTGCGCTGTTCGTCGATGGCGAACGGCAACCGAGTCGCCAATTCGAAGTCGCTGCACGCTCGGTCACCGAAGAGGTCTTCTCGGTCAGCTTCGCCACCAGTGGCTACCACGTCGTGGAAGCTCGCCTCGATGGCGATGGATTGTCAATCGACGATTCAAGACACAGGTTGCTCTTCATTCCGCCGCCGATCCAAGTCTTGCTCGTCAACGGCGATCCGAAAACCGAAATCGACGAAGACGAAGTCGGCTATTTGCGAGCGGTGCTCGCTCCACTTGACGACGGTGGACTGCAATCGCAAAGGGCTCCTTTCCAGCCCGTGGTGATCGCCCCCGAAGCCTTGGGCCACGACGATCAACAACTCGACTCCGTCGATGTTGTTTTCCTGGCCAACGTCGAAAGCCTCACGCAACGTGTCGTTACAAAACTTGAAGAGTTCGTTTCCAAGGGCGGCTCGCTGATCCTGTCCCTCGGCGACCGCGTCAGTCCCGAAAGTTACAACGCGCGCCTCTGGCGATCCGATCGAACAGGCCTCCTGCCCGCCGAATTGCTGCGCAGAGTTGAAGTGAACAACCGCCGCGAATCTTACTTTCGCGCAGCGACGTTCGATGGCACCCACCCGATCCTCTCGTTCTTCAACGACGAGCGCTGGCGGCCTTTGTTTAGCGAAGCACCGATCTACGCTTTCATATCCTCCAATCCCGTCGAGGACGCGCGCGTCTTGGCGCGCGTCGATGATGAAGAACAAAGCCCGCTGCTGATCGAACGCCAATACGATCAAGGACGCGTCTACCTATGGACCACCTCCATCGATAAGGATTGGACGCGACTCCCCGAATCGCCGCGCAGTTTGGTGCCTTTCGTGCACGAGCTCATCAGGCACGCCGGGCAACCACGAGTGCGGACAAGAAACATTGGCGTTGGCGAAATGATGACCTTGGAGGTTGAGCACTTTCCGCGCAGCGCGCAAATCAATCGCCCCGATGGAACCAGTCGAACACTCGACGGCACACCCGAGGAACTGCCTGGCGAATTGTGGCGGCTGCCGCCCCTACCGCTCGCTGATCAAGCCGGACTGTGGAACGTCGAACTCGATAGCGAAACGGTCAGTTACTCGGTTCAGTTCGATTCCGAGGAGGGCGATCTATCTCGGCTGAGCGCCAGCGAATTGGGCGCCTTGCACCCCACCTTGGTCGCGATTGCACCGAGTAATTCAGAATCTAAAGGCAACGAGGGCGAGCACAATCGATCAGGCGAACTTTGGCGTGGGTTTGCTCGCGCTTGTCTGATTGCACTCATTCTCGAATCACTCTGGGCAGGCTTCATCGGTCGGCGACGCAGGTGGACGACATGATGTTCCTCAGCAACCTACAAGCTGCCGCGAGCCAAGTCTCGCAAACGGACTTGAACGAGTCCTTTCGCTTACAAGAAGCTCCGCAAGCTTGGATCATTGTTCTACTGATCGTCCCGGCACTCTTTTTAGTCGCTTGGCTTAGCTATCGCAGAGAAGCCATCCCGAGCGGCGCACGCGCCATGCTCGCCTTTCTGCGCTTCGGAGCCTTGCTCGTACTTTCGCTCGTGCTGTGCAGACCGGTCATGATCGAGCGACGCGAGGAAGTTCACCCCGCTGAAGTGGTGATCTTGGTCGACGATTCCGCCAGCATGCAACGCAGCGAAGCCTATAACGGTGACGTTGAAGCTCGCAAAGCGGTTACAGCGTTAACTCTCGGCCAAGACGTCGAAACCATGCGACTGGAGTTGGCTAAGAGCGTTCTCAACAAGCGCGTACTGCCAATACTGAGCGAGCGCGGTTACGACGTCAGCATGTATCGCTTTTCCGAATCCGCTGCGCCGATGCTCGACTCCGAACAATTGAGCGGCGCGGGACACGTGACCAATCTCGGCGACTCTCTAGCCCAAGTTCTCGCCACCCACCGCGGGCAAAGCACAACCGACTTGTTAGTGATCTCGGATGGCCGCTCCAATGGCGGCATTCCCGCGCTCGACGCAGCGAGATCTGCAAGCTCCTCCGGCATTCAAGTTCATTCGGTCGTCATTGGTGACACGCGGCCCGAGTTGAATGCGGTCGTCGAGTTGATCGAAGCTCCGCAAAGTGCTTTGGAAGGCGATGAACTCGCAATCACCGTTCGTATTACCGGTCGCGGTATCGAAGAAGAAACCGTCCAAGTCGTGCTTGAGGAATTCACCGGCGAAGGCGATCTGACGCGGACGATAGCCGAGAGCCTAGTCCCTCTCTCCGAACGCGGCGAACGCGTCGTTTTGGTTGCGCCTCCGGGACGAGCGATTTACGGCAAAGACAAACGCCGATTCCGTGTTTTCGTTCCCCCGCTCCCCGGCGAAACCCTGCTCGATGACAACGAACGAGAGCTGACCGTTCCGGTTTCGCCCGAGAAGATTCGCGTGCTCTACGTCGAGGGCTACCCGCGTTGGGAATACCGGCGCCTAGCACTCGATCTTTTGAAGCGCGCAGACGAGAACATCGAGTTCCAGTGCTACCTGCTCTCCGCCACTCCAAACTTTCCGCAGGAGAGTTCGGATAGCTTGCCCGCCCTGAAGGAAATCCCGACTGGCCGACGCGAGCTGCTCGACAACTACGACGTCATCATCCTGGGCGACATCAATCCGAGCGAAGTCTCCACCGATCCGGAGCGCGCCAAAGAGTTTATCGAATCCTTGCGCGAGTTCGTCAAAGGCGGCGGTGGTTTGCTCTTCCAATCGGGTGAATTTGACAACCCGCGCACCTTTGTGTTGAACAACACTTTGCGCGAATTGCTGCCGGTCATGTTGGATGCCAGCACCGTTCACGGTTTTGAAGGTGACACGCGTACGCCCTTCCACGCGACGCTCGAAGATCCCGCCAACCCGCACGAAATCGTTCGCTTGCATTCCGACCTGGCCGTCAACCGCAGCCTGTGGGAAGACGAAGGCGGACTGGCTGGCTTCTATTGGTATTCGCCGGTTACCCGCGCGAAGCCCGGCTCGCAAGTCTTGCTGCGTCACCCCACCGACGTGGCCACCAACCAAGAGCGCTATCCTCTTCTAGTCGCCGGTTACTACCCGGCCGGTCGCACGCTCTTCATGGGCGTCGACTCGACCTGGCGTTGGTACTGGCGTTTCGGCAAGCGCTATCACGAACGCTATTGGCGCAACGCGATTCGTTGGCTGGCACTGGGAAGACTTCGCAGCGGAGATCGGCGTTATCGCATTGAAGTGCCGCGTAGCAACTTCGATCTCGACGAACGCATTGTGATCGAAGGTCGCGCGCTCGATGAAGACTACCGGCCAAGTTCGCGGCCCGAACTCGACGCGGTTTGGACGGGTCCCGAAGGCGACGAACACGAATTGAAATTGAGCGCCGTGCCCGGTCGCGCAGGTCTTTTCCGCGCCTCTTTCCAGCCCGAACGCCCCGGCGCTCACGAGGCGCGAATCGTCGTCGACAGCGAATCTGTCTCGAATACTGAGTTCGAAGTTGTGCTGCCATCACGCGAGAACAGCAATCCCGCGCCCGACCCGGAAACTCTGGCTGCGCTGGCCTCAATGACCGGTGGAGTTTCCGTCGATATCACCAACATCGATGAGCTTCTCGAACAATTCCCCGGCGGCGAAGAGCGGCGTGAACCGATTTCATCGCGACTACGCGATGCGTGGGACAACTGGACCACCATGCTCATTGCACTGTTCCTCCTCTCCCTCGAGTGGATCCTCCGCAAGCGCTATGAACTCGTTTGACCTAAGTTTGAACTGATCGCTCTCAACTCAAACCTCTCGGACTCTTTTTGAGTGCCACTCTATGACCTAGGTTTCCATCGCATGACATCTATGACCCGCACAGCACGAATGGCCCTCACCAGCACTCTGGCGCTCTTGATCGGAGCGGCGGGATCGCTGTCGGCTAGATCGATCGTGCAAACGGATGAACCTGCTCAAACGACAAAAGTCTTTTCGATTCGCAATACGCGAGATGCGCGCGGGTTAGCCGAAAAATCGGAAGAGCACATTCGAACCAAACGTTGGAACGAAGCGATATTGACGCTGCAAAAACTGATTGAGTTTCATCGCGGCGACATCCTGCCTGCACGTATGGAAGATTCGGTTGGTCGACTTTCCACCTACGCCTTCCATCCCGGTGCTGGCGCTTGGGCGACGGAGCAATTGCTCAGCATGCCGCCCGAAGCCATGCAGCTCTACCGCGATCGCTATCACAAACCTGCGCAGCAAGCGCTGAGTGTCGCGCAACAATCCGGAAGCCGCCGTTCGCTCATCGAACTTTCCGAACGCTGGCCGCTCACGCAATCAGCCGAAACAGCTCAGTGGACGCTTGGTGATCTTGAGTTTGAGTTGGGCAGCATGTTGGACGCACAACGCGCCTGGCGGCGTGCTAGCGATCTGGCCGAATTGGCTGGGCGCACCCTCGGTTCCGGAGCGGAGAAGCGCTTGGAGATGGCGCGCCAGTGGCAACTCAGTTCGGAACGAGCGGAGACCGTGACGCTTCAGTCCAACGCGCTGACCTTGCCCGGCCCCAATCAAGGACGCGGTCCAGTTCCCGAGGACACTGCCGAGCCTTGGGTGTATCGGCTTCCGCGCAATCCGTTCCACAACCGGCGCTCAGGGCACAATCTCTATCCGATCTATTTCGACGACCAAGTCTTCGTTTCGACTAGTTGGCAAACCGTAGCGCTAGACGCTTACACCGGTGAGTTGAATTGGATGTCGAAAGAGGTCCCCGGTTGGTCCCAACGCAATCGGAACGAACTCGTTCGCGGTATCGATGACGTAGCGTCGATGATCGCTCCGGCCGTTTCGGGTTCGGTCGTGATCGCGCCCATACAAGTGCCCTTTTCACGTCTGAGATACGCCACCTTCCAAGGTATTCGCATCACCGTTCCGATTCCCGAGCGGCGCTTGTTCGCCTTTGATCGAAAAACGGGTACGGAACTTTGGGATCACACGCCCCCGCTTTTGTGGGAAGGTGAAGAAGGCAACTACGCAGAGAATATGAGTTTGGCGGGTTCTCCCGTTGCGGCCGGAACGCGCGTGATCGTGCCCTGTTACTTGATGCAAGGTCGCATCGATTTCCATGTCGCGTGTTATGACGTCTCGACTGGCGAACGACTTTGGTCGACGCAGTTGATCAGCGGGCAACGCGGTCTCAACATGTTCGGCCGGCACGAACGCGAATTTTCGGCGCCGCCGGTTCGCATCGAAGGCGACCGCGCGATTGTGCTCACGCAACTCGGCACCGTCGCCGCGCTCGACATCTACACCGGGCAAATCCTGTGGCAGTCCTTGTACGAGCAAATTCCGCTTCCAAGGAACCATCAGTTTCGCTCGACACCGCGAGCGAAGTACTGGCGCAACGCTCCACCCGTCGTGGCCGACAACACGGTGTTAGCGACGCCCATCGACTCGGAATATCTAGTGGCCTTCGACCTCGAAGAAGGCACGGTGCTTTGGTCCTATCCCTACTCGCTCTTCAACCAGAGTAGCCGACGCAGTTCATCCAGCGACATCACGACTTTGCTGGGAGCCGACGACGACACGCTTTATTTCGGGGGCGGACGCCTAGCCGCTTTTCACAGCCCGGCAGGCCTAAGTAAGCTCTCCAACCAATCTCGACTCACATCGATTTGGTCCTATCCCATCGATGCGGTCGACGGTTCCGATAAAGCGCCGCGCGCCATCCTCGGTCGCGACGAACTCACCTACGCCAGTCGCAACGGTCGCGTGGCCGTGGACAAGTACACCGGCACACTGCGGCGTCCTTCGAGTCTGCCGTGGGAGTTTGAAGAAGGCCAAATCCAACTGATTGGCAACCTGCACCTGGGCGACGGCATGCTGTTCACGGCGACCGGAGAAGAGGTCTCGGGACTCTTCGATTGGAACATCCTCGAAACGCGCGCTCTTCAGCGCATTGAAACGGACCCGTCGGACATCGCCGCTATTCTCACGTTGTCGCAGATTCGCGAGCAGCACGGCGAGATGATGTATCAGAACGGCGACGTGCGACAAGCGCTCGTTCGATTGCAGGAAGCTCGCGACTTCCTGGAACCAAATATCGGTCACGAATCCCATGCCGCGCAAATCGCCACGCGCATGCACAGCATTCTGCGAACCTCGGCGCGAGCCCGTGAAAGTTTGGCCGAAACAAGTGTCGCACTGAACTTGCTCGAAGAAGCTCTGGTACTGGCTCCCAACTCGGACGATATTCGCGACACGCTCTTGCAACGCGAGAGCTTATTGCGGGGACGCAACCCGGCACTTTGGTTGGCGACCCTCGATGAACTCGAACGACGTTGCACAGCCAAGTTCATGCCGATGGAAGGCTGGGAGTTATTGCTGGCCGACCCCGGGCCGGAACCCGTCATTGGATTCTCGCGTGACGACCTCGATGAACTCGAGAATCAGCTTCCCGTTGGCCTTTGGGTGCAACTCGTCGCGGCACGTTCCTTTGGCCAGGCGGGAGATCCCGTACGCGAACTTGAAAAGCTGCATGCCTGCCTCGCGCGATACGGAAGCTTCGTTCTCACACCGGAGAAAAACGTCTCCGACGTAGCCGGCGACTGGATTTCTGCCGTGCTCAACAAGAATGGTGACTCCGTCTACGCGCGCTTCGAAGAGCGCGCGCAAACGATGCTCAATTCGGCCATGTTGCCGACCAGCGAGCCGGTCATCTCCGTGCGCGATATGGAGCTGGTTGGCAAGCACTATCCGCATTCCAATGCGGCCAAAACGGCAAGCAGCATCTTGCTCCAATTGGCTTTCGACCAAGAGGACGCGGACCGAGTTTGTCGCATCGTGGCCGACTCACTGACCGACAACGTCTTGCCGACAGCCGAAGACGCCACGCGCCTTTTGATGATGGCGGAGGTCTTGGGTCGTGCTGGCAACGAAGATTTTCGGCGCGGATTGTTCCAGGCCCTCGCCCGCGATTTCCCGGATCTCGAAATTCCCGAAGGCGAGCGCGCGCGCACCCTTTCGGAGCGACTCAGCGACATGCCGCTAACCCCCACGTCCTCGCTGCTCGCAAAACAAATTCAATTTGAAGCGGACTTGGTCAGCCAGAACGTCCCACAACTCAACACCTTCTCCGTGGGCACCCTGCCACCGGATTACGGAGTCGATGAACCCGCTCGTCCCACTCGACAAGTCTTGCTGCGCGAAACGGGCAATCAAGTCTTCCTCGACATTCGAAGTGCCGCTGCACCCAGTCAAAGCACGACACTCGTCGGCTTGCGCGGCATGCACGACGCCCAACTTTTCCTAACCGCGCTAACTTCGAGACTCGTGATTCTCTCCGATGGTGAGCAACTGCGCGTGATCGATGCCGAGTCGGGCAACAACACTTGGCCAACCTGGAGAGTCGCGCACGGATGGACGCTGGTTGAGCTCTCCGTCGGCGGTGGCGTCTTGGTTGCGATGCTCGAATCCGACCTAGGTGCTTATCGTGCGATTGCGTATGACGTACTGGGCGGACGCGAGTTGTGGAACCTCAACTTGCCCGAAGAGTTGACGTGGCGTGCTCCGCTGATCAATGGCCATCGAGCCGTTTTCCTGACGGAAAGCCAAACCTGGCAGAGGGATTCCGAAGCGCGCGTGATCGACTTGTATCGCGGAGTTGAACTTGCGCGCCTCGACCTACAAAGCAAACTGTCGGGCGAATCTTGCGATGCAGCATACGTACAAGAGTC
Organism: Planctomycetota bacterium; assembly: GCA_047639415.1. GTDB lineage: Bacteria > Planctomycetota > UBA1135 > UBA1135 > OFTM34. The sequence goes on from JBLINP010000058.1 coordinate 11,190, forward strand.
CATCCTGGTTTTGGTGGGCTTTCACATGGCGAGCATTCCGGAACGCAATCGCGTCACCGGATACGATCTCGAAAGCGGTCTTGAACTGTGGTCCAATCCATTGCGCGACGGACGCGAGTTCGACGGACTGGTTCAACATGAAGACTCGATTTATCTGATCGTTTCGCCCGGCGACGATGGTGCCGGGGGCTCGATATTGCAGATTGAAACCCGGCTTGGAGCCATTCGTCCGGTGATGCAATTGCGGCTCGAGGATCGCATCCTGATGCCCGACGCCGAGCGCAGTTCAAATCGTGGCCCGATCAAGCTAAGCGCTCCACTCCTGTTTTTTTACAGCGCGTTCTCCGGTGGCGCAAAGACCCCCATCACCGCAGTTCACTTACCCCTGGGCAAACAGTGGGTCTGTTCCCTCCGCGTACCTTTTGATGAGTTGTACGACGTGGGGATGACCTTTCCAGCTTCATCTGAATCCACAATTGCGATCGCTTACACGAAGAAGACAGCGAATTACTTAGCCGGTGATACATTCCTAACCTTGATCGATCGCGAAGGCGGCGTGAAGCGTGGCGACTATGTGTTGCCCAGAATGATGGGCAACGCGAATGATCTCGAACTGGTTGGTGTTGGATCCTCACTCTTCATCATGAGCGACAATAGCGACGGTGATTTTCCGATGTCCCTCTGGGAGACACGAAGATGATAAATATGCTGCTACAACGACCACGTGCTTTCGCGCTAACCGCCCTAGTCATCGTCTGTCCGGGCTTCGGCTTAGCGTCGAATGGCGAAGCCCAAGACTCTGGCTTGCAAACAGAGAAAACGCTCGAGGTCACTCCCGAGCAGGACGCCGCGGTCAAGAAGGGCTTGGCTTGGCTCGCGAAGAATCAGAGCGAAGACGGCAGTTGGTATGCGGCCATTGGCTACAAACTCAACACCGATTACGAGTACACCAAAAAGGCCGGACACGTCGGCGTCACCTCGCTGGCTTGCATGGCCTTCTTAGCGGGCGGCTATCTCCCCGGTAGAGGAACTTACGGCGAAGCAGTTGAGCGCGGACTCAATTTCGTCTTGTCCTGTACCAAGGAAGACGGCTACATCACTTGGAGCGACACGCGCATGTACAGCCATGCCTTCGCGACGCTCTTCTTGGCCGAAGTCTACGGCATGACTCACCGCGAAGATGTTCGGCATCGGCTTCAAAAAGCCGTCGACATCATTGTCGATTGCCAAAACTCCGAGGGCGGTTGGCGCTATGAGCCCTTCGCTCCCGAGTCCGACATGTCGATTGTGGTTTGTCAGGTACTTGCTCTTCGAGCGGCGCGCAATATCGGTATTCGCGTTCCCAAATCCACCGTCGATCGCGCCGCTCAATACGTAGTCGACTCTGCGATCACACGCGAAGACGCGGTCAACCGCATTCGTCGCAATATGTTTCAAGACGAAGCGGGCGCCTTCCACTATCAAAAGGGTTCAAGCTCTCGCTCGTCCTTTCCGTTGACCGCCGCCGGCGTCACCGCGCTGCACGGTGTCGGCATTTACTCGGATGAAGCCATTCAAGATGGATTGCGCTACTTGATGCGCAATCTCGACCCCTTCAACGAACACTACGGCCTGCGCGAAAATGGCCATTACTTCTTTTGGTACGGCCACTACTACGGCGTTCAAGCGATGTACACCGCGGGCAGTTCTCAATGGGAGGCCTACTTCGAGAATGTCCGCGAACTTTTGCTCGGCATGCAGGAGAGTTCGGGAGCCTTCCCCAATCGAACCGGCCCCGGCAAAGCCTTTAGCACCGCCATGGGCGTGCTGATCCTCGAAATCCCCTATCGCTTCCTCCCCATCTTCCAGCGCTGACCCATCGCCCATGGACTCCCCTCTCGATAAGACACCGGCCCTCGAACGCGCGCTCATGCGTTTGCGTTCGCGCATCGTCGGGCTCGTCTTTATCCACGGCTTCGGCACGGTCTTGGCGATTTTCGCGGCCTGGTTGGTCTACGCCTTCCTGGCGGACTGGGGCTTGAACGTCCCGCGACCGGTGCGAATTTTCCACGCGCTCTTAGCGTTAGCTTTGCCGCTCTTTTTCATCTGGCGCGAATTCCTGCGCCCGTTGCGAAAAGTTCCCAATCGCGCCGGTCTCGCACAGCTCATGGAACGCGAATATCCAGAGCTAAATGAACTGCTCGTCAGCGCCGCGCTTTTTCAGCAAGCTGGCGGCAACACGACCGGCGACGCGGAGTTGATCGCTAAGGTCTGCCGAGAAGCCGACCTGCGCGCGGCAGAACTCTCGCCAAAACACGCCCTCGATCCGCGCGCACCGAGCTTGCGCCTCTTTGCTGGATTGATCTGTGCAGCGATCGCCGGAGGCATGTTCCTAAAAATGCCTGAGCACGCGAGCATCTTTTTTGACCGCATGATCGGCGGCGCCAGTCAGTGGCCGCAGCGCACGCAACTCAGCATCGAGTTCCCGAACGCCACCGACTTGGACGTTACCGAGGGCTTTGTCGATGTGCGCGTCGCCCATGGTAGTGACGTGCCCTTCTTGGTTCGGGCGCACGGCATCGCACCTGAAGAAGTCACGCTGTCGATTGCGGGCGAAGCGGACGATGAAAAGTTCGAACTCAATTTGCCACAGGGAAGCGAATCAACTTACCGCCATGTATTGCCGAACATCACGCAAAACTTATCGTTCACAATTACCGGTGGTGATGATCTAGACCGGAATCCGACCGTGCGACTTACCGTTCTGCATCCGCCCGATATCGAGGGCATTGCGGTCCGCACCACCCCACCCGCTTACACCGGCTTGCCCGAAGCGATCGCCTTCAATAGGGATGTCGAAGTACTCGCAGGCTCACAAGTCGAAATCGTTGTCCTGCCGGACCCTTCGAACGCCGTCGGGAGCGTGAGACTGCTTCCGGAAAACCGCGCGATTGAATTGCGCACCGCCGACTTCCCCGCCGACCCCGTCTCGCTCGGATCGAATTCTCCCGATGCAGAAGCGACTGCGCCCTTGGTACGCACCGGACTAGGCTTTCAATTCGCCGCCGAGCGCAGTTTGCGTTATCGCTTCGAACTCATCGATGACTCCGGATTGACCAATCCGGATCCCGGCCTGTACGCCATCTCCGTCCTTGAAGACAGTCCACCCTTGGTTCAGCTTCAAGCGCCCGCGCGCACTGAAGTCGAAACCGTTTCCGGTGGTGCCGTCGCTCTACGTGTACTGATCACCGATGATTTCGGCCTGACTGCACTGTGGTGGCAATCCGCTTTGACACGCGATGAAACCGACATTCGCCGCGGCGACTTGACTCCCCTACCGTTAAGTCCGCTAGCACAGCCCACCGAGCCCACACCGGGATACCGAATGGTTGCCCATGAGCGACTCGAGGTTTCGCAGTTTGCGGACGAAGCGGGAGCCACGAACGGTTCCATCTACAACCTTGAAGTTCACGCGACGGACAATCGCGAACCCGAGGCAGGACTTGGACGCTCGGCCAACGTTCGAATTCGTATTGTCTCTACCGATGAATTGATGCGGCGTGTCCGCGACCGTTTGGCACGTGTTCGCAATCAAGCTGGACAGCTTTCACTTCTGCAGACGGACAAGCGCCAACGGGTGCGCGATCTAATCGAAGCCCACGCTTCTGAAGATGCTTTGAATGCCAGCGATCAGCGCGAAATCAGCAGCGCGCTCAATGGCGAACGTTTGGTGCGCGGCGATGCCACCTCACTGACTCGAGAATTGGCTTCGGTCGTCGAAACGATTCTGTATGCGCGACTCGATGAACAAGCGGGTCCACTATTCGAAGCACTCGACGGGCGCATGAACGCCGCTTCGACACCGACCGCTCAAAATCTCACCTGGCGCGCTTTGGTAGCCGAGCACGGGCGTGGCGAATTTGGTGACGCAGGCTTAGCTGGCAACCTCGTCGAGATACTTGGCGTGGCCTTCGCCATCAGCAGCGACCATGCCTCCGCCGCAGCCGCCGCCCTCGAGCGTGCCCGCGATGCAGACCTCCCGGCCCAACTCAAACTCGAGTTGGAAACCGCCGAACGCGAACAGAGCCTCGCTTTGACTCGCATTGAAGACTTACTCGAACGTTTGGCCGAATGGGACAGCTTCCAATCGGTGCTCGCTTTGACGCGCGACATTTTGGATCGTCAAAACAATCTAAAACAGCGTACGGAACGATTCGCAACGGAGAAGTGACATGCTTTTAACCGCCCTAGCCTCATTGGCCCTCGCACTCCCCGCCCCGACGCTGATCAGCGACGACGCGCTCACCAGTCGCGAACTGGCCAGCATTTCGGAAGAACAAGAACTGCTATCGCGTCAACTCGGCAGATTGCGTCAAACCATGCAAGTCCTGGTGCTTCGCTTGGAAGCCGAAGGTCGCCCACGGGCCGTCGAACTGCTCAAAGAAGGCTTGGAACTCTTGAGCGCGCGCCCTGAAACCTCGCAGTCCTTGACCATCGAAGAGTCGATGGAAGACGCTCGCGAACGCATGCAAAACGGGCAGGTCGTGCAGTCTTTGGAGCGGCAAGCGCTCGTCATTTCAGGGCTCGAAGAATTGCTATCGGTTCTGATGGAACGGGGCAACCTCGACAACATTGAAGAGAGGCTCAAGAGCATTCGGGAAACCAAAATGGAGTTGCAAGCGCTGACCGACGAGCAGTCGCAACTTCAATCCGATACGCAGGAACTTCGCGAAGACAGTACCAATGCAGCGCAACGCGATCTGGAGAGCAAGATTGCGGAGGCCTTGCGAGAGCAACGCAAACTACTCGAGGCGACGGAAAATTCCGGCCGTGAAACCGGCTCTCTCGAACTCGAGCAAATCGAAGCAGCGGTTCGAGAATTGCGTCGCGACTTGGAAAAAGACTCCACCGTCACTTCGGCTTGGAAACCATCCGAAGAAGCGCTCTTGGAAGCCGCGCGGCAAGCCATCGAAGCGGCTCGCCGCCAGGAAACGCGCGCACAACGCTTGGATGAAGCCGAACAAATTTTGAAGGAGGGTCGGTCCGCGCTGGAGGAAGGCATTCAGTCCGAAGAGTTTGAGAGTTCAATGTCGATTCTTGAGTCAGAGGCTGCGCGCGCGCAGCGACATGCACGTGCCTCGGGAAATGAGAGCATTCAACAGATGGCAGATGCCATGCAGGCGGCACTTGAGGCCATGCAAGCTGCCAAGAATGGCGCGGCAACGGACAGCGAGGCAGCGAGTGCAGCGCAAAAGCAAATCGATCAATTGAAGGCCATGAGTGAAGCGCGGCGCAGCGAAGCTTCCGATGCTCGCGAGCAAGCCGCCGAACAACTCGAGGAGCTCGCACAATCCGAATCCTTGGGAGGCGTCGTTGCGAAAGAAGTCAGCGAACAATTGAAAGCGGCTGATGCCGCGGCTGCGCTCAATGCCATGCAAGACGCAGCCGAATCCACCGAACAAGCCGCTCAAACGTTGCGCGATGGAATCGAAGATTTGAAGCGCATGTCCGAAGCGCTCGCCGGCTCCCAAGATGCGATGGCTCAAAAGGCCAAACGGCAGGAGCGCAACGTCGAGACATTGCAGGCCAGCGATACGAAGGAAGGCCAAACTTCGCGAGAGGGTTTGAACGAAGCCGCTGAAGCGATGCGTTCTGCCGCTTCCGAAGCGCGCAAGAATAACCCGCTCAATGCTGGCCAAGCGATGGACCGTGCGGATAAGGCTTTGGAGAAAGCGGAACAGGCGCTGGATCAAGCTCGCCAACAGGCGGGTGCCGAGAACGCGGCGAAGCGGGCTGCGGCGCAAAAGAAGTTGGCCGCGAGCATGACAGGCATGCAAGCCCAAGCGAGTGAAGGCAGCATGAATCCCGAGGCGCAGGCCGCTACGGAACAAGCGCTTGCCGAAGCGCAGCAAGCCATGGAGCAAGCCGCGAAGGAACTTGCCGGCAATCGCAGTTCGGCGGCGGCTGAAGAACAACGCAAGGCGAGTCAGGCGCTTTCAAAAGCCAAAAGTTCCGCGGAGAACGGCATCGCGCCGAGTTCCGAAGAGGAGCAACAACGCGCGGAGGAATTGGCTAAGGAACAAGCCGAGATACGGGAACGTATTCTGCAACTAGCGACGCGCGAAGAAGAAAAGCGGAATCCAAAAGCTGCTGAAAAAATGCAGAGCGCTGCGGAGTCGGCTCAGGAAGCCAGCGAGCAGTTGGAAGCTGGAGAACTTCCGGAAGCTGAAGAGTCCGAAGAAGATGTCGAGGAAAAGTTAGAGCAAGCTATCAAGGAGTTGGAGAAGGAAGAGGAGCAGTACGAGAAATTGCGACAGGAAGAGTTGCTGTTTCGCATCACCGAAGAGGTTGCGGGTGCGCTTGAGAGTCACACCACGCAAATGACGGCGACGCGCGAGATCAATGCGTTGATCGCCGACAGCGAGCGTCCCAGCCGGAGTCAGAAGATTCGACTGCGTAAGATTGCACGCGAAGAGGAGAGCATTGCCGAACGGTTGGGGGAATTGTCCGCGGCCTTGGATGGCGAACAGAGCGTCGTTTTCTCAGAGCTCTTGAAGCAGGAGCAAACCAATCTGGAGGAAATCTCGATCGCGCTTAGCTCGCTCGGCGATTGGGATACCAGCCAACGCACGCAGTCTCGGCAGCGAGATGCGCAGGAATCCTTGGAGTGGTTGTTGGAAGCGTTGAACAACGAGAAGCAACGGCGAGAAGAGGAACAGAAAAAGGAAGAAGAAGAACAGAAGGAAGGGGAAGAGCAAGAAGAGGGCCAGAGCGAGAATCGACTCGTGCCTGATGCAGCCGAACTCAAATTGCTCCGGCGCATGGAGCTGGACATTCAAGAGTCCGTTGAACGACTGCTGATCCTGTATCCCGAGTTGGCCGAAGAAGCGCCGGAAGATATCAATCCGCTGATTTTGGACGACATCAATCGACTTGCACTGAAACACGAGCGCACGAGTCAACTATTCACCATGTTCCGCGCACGACTGGGCTTGCCGGATCCCACCGAACAGCCCACGACCGATCCTTCCGAGGAAGCCAC
>JBLINP010000059.1:0-17806 GCA_047639415.1 Planctomycetota bacterium
AGAGGCCTCACCATTCGCGGAATGGTGAGGCCTCTTCGTTTTGGACGATCGAGCCTGGCTCAGTTGCAGGAGAGATCGAGCCTGACACCGTATGTTTCCGTGCGCGCATCGGGAGCGAAGTCCCGTAGTAAGGCAAGCACTTCAGCTTGATCGCGAACGCGAAAAAAGTAGCTTCGACCCGATCGTACTTGCAGATAGATTCGACGCTTGAACAACCCGAGGGTCAGCGGAAGAGTGCTCCGCAAACGCTTGGTTAGCCAAATCTCTCGAAAGCCACGGAGCTCGATAGCAACAATATCTTCTGGCTGAAGTACTCGCGAACGAAAGAGAAGCCCTTTAATTCTCAACTCGTCTTGGAGCAGTAGCAGCTTGCGGGGCAAACGCGACAGAATCCCGATAACGAGCAGGATGCAAATCAACGCGCCCACCGCTCGCGCTCCAAGCTGGATATTGTAATCGTCGATGGGACGTACCCAGAGAGCAAACGCGCGGAGCCAGGCCCAGTAGCCAAGTCGAGCGATACAAGCCATTAGGGCGACGACCAGTCCACCTGCAATCAACGCATATAAGAACGAAACTTGAAGCCTAGCTACGTAAACGATTTGGCGCATGTCGATGCGTTTCACAAGCAACCAGCGCGCAAGTTTGTAGATCGCGCCCAGCAGCGCCGCTTCCAAAGCCCAAATGGTCATTTGAGAGAGCGGCTTTGGATGAATCACGTCAAACACTTGCCGCTCGGGAACGAAACAACGCGAAACGAATTCTGCGATTCGCGCCTGGGTTACCTGTTCAAGTTCCTTTGGAATGTTCGGAAGGTCCTCGTAGATCCTCGAGTGATAGAACGTATTCAAATGAAGGTTGAGAAGATCCGCCGGCTCCGTAACCCCGGTTCGAACTTGTTTGGCCATAGTCGAACGTATCGAATTGAATAATTCTGGTTCGTGAGTTCCACCTCGCAGCGCTTCTACTTCAGCTTCAATCGTGGCGCGCGAAACCTCAAAGAGATCGGCACGAATCTCCGCCTGAATTTGGAAGCCGGTTACGGGGCCCATATTATCAGGGCCCACGGACAAGCTATAAACAGCCTTGTCGTCTCCTCGACGAAGTAGTTCGAGTAATCGTTTGTTTAGAAACCGACTGACGAAATCCGCTGCAATGACATCTTCGAGCGAGGGGTCGTACAACTTGTAGATGTTGCGGTACCAAACGCTCTCGCGACGTTGCCACCCAAAAGCGGAGAAGCGTCTTTTCGGATCCTCAAACTGATATACAGGTTCGGGCTCCGGTTTTGATTCAAGCGTTCCGAATGTCCGCTCAACAACTTCCATCACGTGCGCCGGATCGACGTCGCCCGAGATTGATAACCTCATCAATGACGGCACGTAGTACTTGTCATAGAACGCGCTCAAATCCTCAGGCTGGATTGCATGCAAACTGCGCCAAGGGTCGTAATCTCGATCGACAAACCCCTCTATACCGAATTCGCGTTTCCAAAACTGCGGTGTTCGAAGCCAGGTTGGAGTCATATACCAAGCTCGGACCGTGTCTATGAAGTTTCGACGCCGGGCTCCGATCTCCAATGCGATCGGGTCGCGCTCCGCCTCCACGACCTCGGGATCCATCGCGTGTGGAGATAGAATCTTCCACAGCCACTCGATCGCGAAATCCGAGTGCTCAACCGGCAAGAGCACGTAGTAAGCCGAGTGATCTGCGTAGGTCAGACCGTTCTTGGAACCGCCGCGATCGGAAACCTCGCGCTCAACCTCGAGTTCCGTGCGCCCCATGTGGCCCTTCAGCAACATGTGCTCGACAAAGTGAGCCGTTTGTTCGAGACCAACCGGATCTGCATCTCGACCAAAGGGCAAAGTGATCCCGACCGCGATGTTCTGTGCGTTCGGAATCGGCTGAATCCAAACTCGCAGGCCATTGCTCAAGACATGCGTTTCTGAGTTGTCGAATACGCTGAATTTACCCTGACCTTCAGTTACCGAATCAGGCTCAGCTTCAGCTTGGCCGCACACCGCAGAGCCGAGATGAATAGCGAAATACACCAGCGCACCCCAGAATCTTCGCCCAGCAAAACAACCAGAACTACGAATCGGCCTCACCGTCCTCGGTCTCGAGAGAATGGCGATTCAGGACCGGAATTTGAGCCATGCTGAATACTAGCGTCAGCGGCATTAACCCAAACGACTTGAATGCCACCCACTCATCCGTGGTGTAATTTCGCCAAACGAATTCGTTCAGCACGGCGAGTAACAACATGAATACTCCCCATCGAATGGTGAGTATTCGCCAACCCTTACCGCTCAGTTCAAAGGCTGTTCCGAACACCGTTTTAAGAAAGAAATGGCCAAATGCCATCCCTCCCAGAAGCATCAGGCCGAAAAATGTGTTTGCGATCGTAGGTTTGACTTTAATGAACCATTCGTCGTTCAGCCACCAAGTCAGACCGCCCATAATTAGGACAAAAACTGCCGTAAAGAGAGCCATCACCGGCAACCGTTTTTCGAGGCGCCAGGACACGAGCAGCGAAATCACGATCACAGCCATGAAGACTTTGGTCGCAGGAATAATTCCGTACTTCGAATTCGCGAAAAAGAAACAGACCAGCGGGCCGACTTCCAATAATAGTCGGAGCAGAGGCGCTGTTTGCGTCTCCCCCTCTTTTTGTGATTCCACCATCCGCTTACGGTAAGCGGCGACCGCCCACGATTCCATGAACTCGTACGCAATCCTGATTTTGGTTGCCCTCGTCGTCGAGTGGCTCCTCAACTTGACAGCCGACTCGCTAAACCTGCGCGCTCTTAGCGACAAATTGCCAGAGGCAGGCAAGCAAGTCTACGACGGTGAAACCTATCGGCGGTCGCAGGAGTACACGCGTGCAAAAACGCGCTTTGGACGAATCCCTGGAACCGTGAACTTGGTCCTGCTACTCGGCTTCTGGTACCTCGACGGTTTCGCGATTTTGCACCGAGAGCTCGTTGCTCTCAATTATGGCAGCACGGTTACGGGTTTACTCTTCATCGGCGCACTGATCGTCTTGAGCTCGCTCGCGAACTTGCCCTTTCGGTACTACTCGACCTTCGTGATCGAAGAGCGCTTTGGTTTCAACCGCACCACCCGCGGAACGTTCTTCCTCGACATGCTCAAAGGCGCGGTCCTCGGTACCTTGCTCGCCGGTCCCCTACTCGCGGCCGTTTTGGCTCTGTTCGAACAAGCCGGAGATCTAGCCTGGCTGTGGTGCTGGATCTTCGTAACCGTATTCACGCTCATCATCCAGTACATCGCGCCGACTTGGATCTTCCCGCTCTTCAACAAGTTCAAACCGCTCGAAGACGGAGAACTCAAACAAGCCATCATGAACTACGCCGAGCGCGTCGGCTTCCCTTTGAGCGGTTTGTTTGTCATTGACGGTTCGCGTCGATCATCGAAAGCGAATGCCTTCTTCACGGGCTTCGGACGCAACAAACGCGTAGCCCTGTTCGACACTTTGATCGAGAAGCACGAGACCGACGAGTTAGTCGCCGTAGTGGCACACGAGGTCGGACACTTCAAACGCAAGCACATCCTCAAGAGCATGGTGCTTTCAATCGCACACACGGGAGTGCTCTTCTGGCTCCTTTCCTTAGTCCTCACTCACCAAGGACTGTTCGAAGCCTTCTCTATGACAGAGCGCCCGATCTACGCGGGCTTCGTATTCTTCTCTCTGATTTACACACCGGTCGAAATGCTGCTGAGCTTATTCCTACAAGCGCAATCTCGACGCAACGAGTTCGAGGCCGATGCTTATGCAGCGGAAACGACCGGCACTCCCGAAGCCCTCGCTGCCGGACTGCTGCGACTTTCTTCGAACAGCCTTTCCAACTTAACGCCACATCCATTTTACGTGGCGTTACATCACTCACATCCGCCCGTCCTCGATCGCGTCGCCGCGCTTCGATCCGGGACTTAGCAGTCGGTCTGCTCGAGCTTATTCCAGCTCGATGCCAAGGCCGTTCGCGATGCGATTCGCGTAGGCGTAATACGCCACGCATTCGGCCAGGCCCAATAGGTCGGCGTCCTCGAATCCAAGCTCACGCAGGTCATCAATATCACCAGCCACAACTTCCTTCGGCGCCTCCGTAAGCTTCACCGCATACCGCAGCATGCAAATCTGTCGCTCGCTAAGGTCCGCCCGCTCGAAGTTCGCTTCGATCGCTTCCAGCAGCTCGTCGTTCCCTAAAAGTCGACGCAGACCGCGCCGGTGATGAGACATTCAGTAGTGGCAATCGTTTGACTTGCTGACAATCAAAGCCACCATTTCGCGCTCGGCCTTTGAAAAACCGCGCGTGCCACCCATGGCAGCGCGATAGACAGCGAAATGAGCTTTGAGACCTTCAGGGTGTAGCGAATGCACCTTCAGAATGTTGTCAACGCGCCCAGTCTTGGGCTCCCGCATCGCCTGATATAAGTCAGCGAGCACGCCGCTGGCAGCCTCTTCGTCAATCGTTTGAATCCACGTCACAGTTTGACCTTTGGGATGGTAGCGGCAGAAAAGAATCGGGAATGAGAGTCAACCTTGAAATCGGCTTTTGAGGGGCCGACTTGGTCGCCTGAGCTATCCACTTCACGCGGATGAACTACGCGATAACGATGGGTATCTGCTGCAAAGAGCACAAATTGTTGAATCGAATCTCGATTACAACGGCTCTTCGCGCCCATCCGGATAGACAACCGTCGCTGCAACGCCAACCGGGAGTTTCACGTCGATATGGACGCCCCCGCGTTTGTGCCAAGCCACCTCAATTTCGCCGTGCGGAGTGGCGACGCGACCGCTCGCCCATTCCAATCCTTCCGTGTGCGGCTCGATGCGCACCTCTCTAAACCCCGGCATCGTCGGACGTACGCCCAAAACGGTCGTCAGCAAATGCAGGGTTGGCGATGAGGACCAAGCGTGACAATCACTTCGCTCGCCATCACTGAGCTCGAACCAAGCCGTCGCGCCGACGTCCAGCATGTCTTTCCAGCGTGAAAGATCAGCGAAGAGCAGATCCGTTCGGCCGATCTTCTCCAAGGCGCGATGCACGTAAAAGTCGAAATAGAAACTCGTTGGCCGCAACCGCTCATCAATGAAGATCTTTTCGGCAACACGATCCGCAGCTGCACCTTCAACCAGGCCGTAGAGAATTGCGAGCGCGCTGCTGTGCTTGCTAAAACCGCGCCGCACAACACCATCGCGGTAGAGGTCGTCCTTAGCAGAAAAGGTTTGACTGTGCACGGCGCGAGCGATTCGCTCGGAGCGTGCTTCGTATTCGTCGGCCGCCTGCTCGTGTCCCAATCGTCGATGCAGTCGGCCAGCTGCGGACAAAGCGCCGACGTAGAAAATCGTGATCGGCGTACAGATGTCCCCCGCCAAGTGCGGCACACCCTTGTCCGGATAAGTCCAGTCGAGAAAATTCCACATGGGCAGCTCGCGCAAGCAGCCGAGCCCATCTTCATGAGTTCTAAACAAGCTGAGCAATTCATCCATCACAGGAACCAACTCAAGCGCCACGTCATCATGGCCCGTGTAGAGTTGAAACTCCTCAAGCATCTCGATCCATAGCAATGAATAACCTGGGATCACTTGGGACTCGCGAGATGGATAACGTGACTGCAAGAAGCGGCCAGCCCGATGCGTTTCAGCTAACTGCGCGAGAGCCTTGGCCGCCAGACGCCATTCACCACCAACCACGAAGGAGATCAATGCTTGAATGCGCGAATCGCCTGTGTACTGAAGTTGCTCGTAGTGTGGCGTGTCTTCGTAAGTGTCGTGCGCACACAAGCGGCAGGTTTCCCAACCGACTTGCCAAATTTGATTCAGCGTTTCATCCGAACACTTGAACTCCCCGCGCTGCACCAGTGGATAGCCGGTCCAACGCGATCGAATACTGTCAACCGCAAGAACCTCGCTGCTGCGAATCGCGATACGGATGAAGCGGAACGTTCGCCGCGTTAGCGGCTCGATGGTCTGCTGACCTTCGCGCGTCAGATAAACGTCGGTGTAGCCTTCGATGCGCTGTCCGTCGAGGCGATCGCGTCGACCTTTCACAAAATTCAGTCGCGGTGCTTCGGCATACATCAACTCGACTTCCGCACCTGCTGGTGCGCGCAACTCAAGCTCTAAGTAGGCCGTCACAATGCGCCCCGCGTCGACGATCAAGTAATAGACCTGTCCATCCGCTGGAAACTCAAAAGGCGCTTCGGTGTGTTCGCCCAGAGGTTGGATGGCGTAACCGAACGGTGCACTCGCTGCTGCCTCCGAAACGATTCCGAATTGAATGACCTTCAGTTCCTCAGCCGGTCTAATCTCCGAATTCGGAAGCGCGCGCGGGAAAAGCCGCCAAGGCGAATTGGGATCGCTGGCCTTCACGATCGTTCGAGCCTTCGCCCAATCGGAATCATCAAAAGCTAGGGAGCGCCAATCCGTCCCCTCTCCGCGCGCGTCGCGGTACTCCATCCAATTGCCAGCGACGTGAACCACGCGCGGAAACTCGGGCGCGCCATTTGGATTGAACACTTGATTGCGGCTCACTCGAAACTCGTCATCACTGGACAACTGCGGCGCGTCGATCATGAGCGCCGGTTGAGCAGAGATGTCGTAAGTCGGTCCGGCTGTCCCCCAACACAAAACTTCGACAGCAATTACGTTCTCCTCGCCGACCCGAACCAGTTCACTCAGGTCGTAGGTGTCGAAGCATCGATGACGAACGCTTGAACGTTCTGGGCCACGCCCGAGAGGTGAACCGTTGAGCCACAAGCGGAACATACTGTCGGCGGAGATTTTAAATTCCGTCCATGCTGCGGAGTCGACCACTTTGAACACGCGGCGGAACAAAAGCAGAACGTCGCGGCCCGCTTGTTCGTGACCGTCGTCAATCCAGTAGGAGGACGAAGGTGAGGCGCTGGTTGAATCCACTCCGCTAGCGACCAGTTCTCGCGCCTCGAATAAACTCGAAGTCCTTTAGTTTGTCGAACCAACGATCTCGAGACGTGCCTGTTTGAAACAAGTTGAAATGCCCAACCGCTCGTTGCACACCAATCATGTCGACAGCAAAATCAAACCTGGCAGCAACTGCGGACTCGCGTGCAACTACGGCTGCGGTTTGTGCTTCGAGCACCTCGACGATCGATCCCAATCCCGACGAATAGGCATCGGTAACCAGAGCCAATCCCTTCTCGGCGGCGGTCGCAGCTTGAGACGAGAGCCGAATACCTGCAAATGAAGCTACGGCAAGTTGAAGAGCTGCTCGAATGCGTTGTTCGACGAGCTGCGTCAAGGCGTCTCGCTGAAAGCGAAGTCTCACCAACTCGTGTCGTGCACGACGTTCTCGCGAACGCTTCGCTCCACCGGTGAATAGCGGAAAACTGCCCACCAATGCTGCACTCCAAATTGTGCTTTCGGGATTCGGAATGAAGCTCGAAAAAGCTCCTAAATCCTGACTGCCCGCGCCACCCGTTTCGAAGACATCGGTCAGGCTGCCGTCCAACGAAAGCACAGGTTGCCAGTGCGCTCGACGAGCCGATATCAGCAGTCGCGATTGTGCTCGAATCGCTCCGTCGAGACTGGCTAGTTCCGGGGAAGACTGAAAGGCGTCAGCGACCTGAAAATCGCGAAAGAGCATGTAGCCCGTCGAATTATCGACGTATTGCTCGAGACGCGCATCCACCAATTGCCCGCTCTCATCGCTTTCAAATTCCTGAATCGAGACCGCTTGCTCAAGTGGCCGGCGCAGAACTCGATTCAGTTCGATCTCTGCAATTTGCACATTGGCTCTGGCATTCAGTACATCCCGGCGTCCCGTCGCAATACGACTTTGCCAGCGGTAGACATCGGCAGGACCCGAACTCCCGATTTCATAAAGGACTTCCGCGAGTTCCAGATTCGATCGCGAAAGTTGCAAGTCCTCGCTTTGAATGCGAGCGAGCGACTTGGCTCGCAAGACATTCAAGTAAGCCTGTGCAGCGGTTTGCACAACATCCAACCGTTGCACATCGACGTCCGAAACTCGGGCGGACTGCAGGTCGCGCTCCACATCGATTTGAGCCCAGAGCGATTCGGCGTACAAAACTTGGCTGCCACGAACGCTCCCCGACAGCGTTCTTTCGGCGCGTCCAAGACTGGCTTGATTTTCATCAATCATCGACCAACTAGCCGAGAGGTCGACTTGGGGCAAAAATTGCGAGCGAGCTTGCGAGAGATTCTCCTGTCCTGCTAGCAATTCTTGATCTGCGGCCTGCAAGTTCAAATCCAAGCTCAAGGCTTCATTCATCACCAGGGACAAACTCCACTCCAGTTCCGGCTCTGCTTGTTCAGCTCCCACCAGCTTCGCTTCGGACAAGACCTCGAAGCGCAGCCTAATCCCCAGAAGAGCGGCCGTTCTCTCATTAATTGACAACTGATCCACGGTTCGCAAACGCGTCGAAAGAGGTTGAGCAAACTCACCCTCAATCATTCGAGCAGCAAGCGTTGCCGCTTGACTCAACCGTGCCTGATTGGCCTGCATTGACGCCATCGAAGCCAAAACCCCGGCATCAACCGATGCGCCGTCCACCAACCCGAAAGCGGGCAACTGATTTTGAATGAGTGTCTCAGCGAGCAATTCAACTGCGGCCGCATCGAGACGCGCCACGGGCAAGATGAAGATTGAATCGACCTCATCCCCAAGGCGTTCGAGCGAGGACTTGAGGTTTGCATCGACCTCTACAACTCGAACACTTTTGCCCGCGGTCTCGAAGTCCGAGATCAGTCCGTCTATGAGATCGGGCATCGCCTCGACAAATGCCGGCTCCACCAACAATCCCACGCTGTGAAAATCGAGCAACTCAGAGAAACGTTCCAAATCCCGCTTGAGCCTGACTCGTCCGCTCAAATAGTTGAGTTTCGAATCGATGCTTCCACCGACATCCTGCTGAAGCCCTTGTAGACCGGCATCAATGACTCCCGTCGCCAAGACCGGAAAAGGTAGTCCGTCCAACTGACAAACCAAGTGCGAACCGACAGCATCCATTGCGATGCAAACATCCACGTCTGATCTCGCCAAGAGCCGATCCAATCCAAGCTGGATCCCAGAACGTGTCCAATCCCCAGTTTCATGCAATTCGTCGGGAAAGCGAACCTCATACCTCCCCGCCAACTCTTCACGAATCATTCGCTTCAAGAGTTCCACTTCGGATTGGGATCGCTCTGACTCGCCATCGCTCAACAGCGCCACTTGAACAGTTTTCGCCTCATTCAATGCAGCGGCCTGCTCGAGGGCGGACGCTGCATTCGCGCGATGTGCCAGCGAATAGACGAGGAGGAACGCAAAGCACCAGCGGATCTTCATTGGTTCAGTCTGCAAAAGCGAATCGAGGCTGAGGGCGAGAGAGCGATTCTAATCTTGCTCCGTCAGTAACTCGATCTTCGAGAGGCAATACTTCCCGAATGACGCAACACAACTTGGAATCCAAAATAGGTTTCGGAGTTGTCATCTTCGCGTCCCTCAAAGTGAGTAATGAATGGCCCGATGGCCGAATCGCGATCCCACCACAGAAAGAACCCGGCGCCGCCGTAAAAACCATCGCTGTCTTGATCGAATGGAGCAACCTCGAAGCCGGTCTCGTTTGTCCAGCGATAATAAATTCCCGCTTGAGTCCAAATGGTGACTGGACTCGACTCGAGGTCATACTCGAGGCGCATGCCGCCCAGGGCGCGATAGAGATCAACCCGATCTGCGCCCTCCACCGGCACGGGTGCTACATCGTGGCGCGAGACGCCAAAGCCCAACTCAACGCTGGGCCTCAATCGTCCGCGACTAAAGGCATAACCACCTTGCAACATGATGGCAGAGGTATCGTCCAGCACATCGGCCCCCCCATTGTTTCGGTCAAGTATGCCGGCACTGAGGGAGACCCATTCCGACGCGCTCTGAACTGGACGATAGCGCCCTGGAGAATTGCAGCCAGAGAGTGACAAGCATGCCGCGAGGACACCTATGACAAGGGGAGTTTGCATGGGGTGGCCAAACTACGCTGGATCCCTCGCGGTCGCTAGTTCGGGAGTTCTATAACGACTGATTCAGCTGCTAATCCGGCGCTTTCACAACGCCAGAACCCGCCTTAACCGTTGCCACCGTTTTCTGATTGATCCGAACCGCCATTCCGCGTCGACCACAAGTGCAGCGCTCACTCGAAGACTTGTCTCGACCTGTAGATCTACGCCGAGCGGCGACGATTTCTATCTTCGCTGACCGCCCTCGAACGAGTGTTCCATTTCTCGAGGGTCTTGTACAAGTTGTCGCTGTTCACAGGCTTGCTCAAATAGTCGTCCATGCCCGCGTTCAGGCAAAGCTCGCGGTCACCGACTTGCGCGTTCGCAGTCATCGCAATGATAGGTATGTGCCCGCCATCCCTTGCCTCCCGTTCACGAACAAGCCCCGTAGCTTCGAATCCATCCATGACGGGCATTTGACAATCCATCAACACCAGATCGAATTCTGATGATTCCAACGCTGTCACAGCTTCTTGACCATCATTCGCGATCTCGCACCGATAACCTGCACGCTGGAGCAGACGCGTTGCGACCTTTTGGTTGATGATGTTGTCGTCCACTAGCAGCACACGTATGCGCTCTCTAAAGTTGGTCGAGACGATCGAATGTTCCGTCAGAATCGACAGGTTCGGAGAATCAGCCACACCCGCTTCGGCCGCGCCTTGCGTCAAGACAAGTTTCAGGCAATCGAAGAGTTGTGCTTGCTTGACCGGCTTGCTGAGGTATGCGTTTACACCGATCGATTCGAGCTGCTTGAGACGTCCCATATGCGCCACGGAACTGAGTATCACGACTGGAACGTCGGCGATCTTCATTTCACTGCGAAGCCTACGAACCACTTCTTCGCCATCCATGACCAGCATCTGATAATCCAAGAGCACTAAATCAAATGCTGGGTTTTCACCGGCCAATAGTTCTAACGCATCGGGTCCGTTGTCGACCGCAACAGTTTGGCAACCCCAGTTTTGCAATTGCCCGAGAAGAATGCGCCGGTTGGTCTGATTGTCATCAACGATCAGAACGCGTTTGTTTTGCAAAGTACCAGCGCTGAGCGGCTGCTCCGGATAGCTCCCTGCTTGGCGCGCAAACCGAACCGATAGCGAAAATTTGGAACCAACTCTTTCCTCGCTATCGACTGTGATCAGTGCACCCATCAATCCAGCGATTTGACTGGAGATGGCAAGACCGAGCCCAGTGCCGCCAAACTTTCTCGTCGTGGACGAATCGGCCTGGGAAAACGAACTGAAGATCTCCCCGACTCGATCGGGGGAAATACCGATGCCTGTATCTACAACTGACAGTCGCAAGCAAACTTCCTCTTCCGACTCGCCCTCGACCGCCACTTCCACGAACACCTCGCCTTCAGACGTGAACTTGATCGCGTTATTGAGGAGGTTCAAAAGAACCTGTCGGAGCCTCGTTGGGTCACCTTGAAGTCGCGAAGGCACGTTGGGATGCATCATCGAGAGAATCTCGATCCCGGCACTTTGCGCTTTGGGAGCCAGCATTTCGCAGGTTTCCTCGATCAATGATCGCAAACAAAAATCGACGATTTCGAGCTTCATCATGCCCGCTTCGATTTTTGAAAAATCCAGAATGTCGTTGATGATGCAAAGCAGCTGATCGCCCGACTTGCGAACGGTGTTCACCATCTCGCGTTGCTCAAAGTCGAGATTCGTATCCAACACGAGTTCCGTCATTCCGATCACGCCATTCATTGGCGTCCGAATTTCATGACTCATGTTCGCGAGGAACTGCGACTTCGCCACCGCAGCCTGCTCCGCCAACTCTTTAGCAACGGTCAAGTTCTCGTTCGTCTTCGTGAGCTCTAATGTTCGACTTTGAACCTGCTGTTCGAGGATGGCACCTTGCTGGCCCAACTCTCGATCACGTGCTGCAATTCCGAACATCATTGCATTGAACGAAGCCGTTAGTACTCCAACTTCGTCGTCGTACCCCTTGTCAACGCGAATGGAGTAATCCTGAGACTCCTCGACTTCTGCAGCGGCAGCCGAAAGTCGCAAGATCGAGGACGTGATCAAACCTCTCAGTCGCCACGAAATCGCGTAACTGAGCAGAGACGCGATCAGGATAATGATCCCCGCACTATTCAGGCTTTCCACGACCCGCGCTTTGATCATTGAAAGGTCGGAGACGACTAGCAAAGAACCCAACGGGAGATCTGCGCTTTCTATGTCCGTCGACAACCGCAATTCTTGTTCGCTGTATACATGCCCCTGAATCACAGCCGTCGCTGGGAACACAACCTGCGGAGTGTCTTCCCGTTGCCAGACTGCAAACCTCTGACCGTCGGCGCGATAAACAGCAGCTGCCTTTATCGTCGGGTCAGCAGCAAAGCCGCGAATGGTGTCCAAGGTGTAAGTCTCGTCATCAAACTCCAAAGCTGATAACAAGTTCTGTCCCATGCCCGTAACCTGAAGACTCAACTCTTCAACAAGCTCTGTGCGAGCACGTTGCGCCGAGACATAGATTTCCACTGCGCTCGCAAGCACGATTGCAGCTGTACAGGAGAACATGACGACGAGCGTCAGCTTTCTCCTGATCGGTATGCCCTTGAAATTGCGCGGCGTCATATCAGTCGCGAGCTCCGCAGTTGGGCAATGTGAAATTGATCGGGGACAACAAGCTATCGATGGGGCGAATTCGGAAACTCGATCATGCGCGTGAAATCACTCACGGACATATAGAGGCAGGTGGGTCTTCTTCGACGAAACCGGGCACTCGCCTTGATAATGGATCCCGTAGCCTTGAATTCCGGTCCAAAATCGGAATTGGAAATTCGCGCCCTCAAGGGAATCGAGAGTGCTGGCGATCAGTTAAACGAGAAAACTAGCTCTCGAACAGACCGTCGGGTCCCCCCCTAGCGAGCCCATGATGCATCCAGTAACAACACTCTCCGTCGCCGTAATTACCGCTTTACTCGGTTCGGGCTGCCGCACCGAACTCACGTCGACGCCCAATTGGGAAAACTATTCTCAATCCAGTTCAGCCTCATCAGCTCGAACGCGAATTGCTCTCTCCCGCTCGAAATGCTCGTCCCCGCTTCAAGCAACCGAAGACGTCATCGATATCTTCGGTGAACCCAGCACAATTCGAGCCCGATCCCATCGCAAGCGCGAATCGAAATGGACAGATTTGGCCTTGCAGGCCCGGGCAACGGAAGAAGCCAGCTTTGATCAACTCGATTCTGAATCGCTGAGCCCGACGCCTCAGCCGCAACCCGAAGAGATCGCCACCAATCGAGCCGGATTCCGCGCCGTTGAAGGCTGGTACCTCGGAATCAACGCCGCCAGTCAGAACATCTCTGACGACCAACTTAACGGCAGGGACATCTTAGTGGGCACGGACACCATTCTGCTTCCAAAATTGGATCCGGGCATTGGAGGCGGCCTCTCCATTGGCTATCGCTTCAAAAGCATGGCCTTTGAATTCACCTACATCGAAACCGAGCACGATGCCGTTCACCTAGGCACAAAACTCGATACGACCTTTTCTTCCTTCAGTGTGAACTTGCGCGAGTTTTTTCGTCTTTCAAGCCGAGTCCAACCGTTCATCAATCTCGGATTGGCAAGCACTGAGCTTGAGATCAAGAACGGCGCGTCGATCGGACTAACGGTCGGAGACGCCACGCTTGAAGACGAACTCTCTCTAAATGTCGGGGTGGGCTGCAGCCTCTACCTAACTCCGCGTTGGTCTATGAACCTGCTCGGTGAATACCGATTCTTCAACAACTTCTTTGAAGTCTCGGGCATCGCCACCAAAGGCGGAAGTGATCAAATTTCTGCGGACGGCGTTTCGGTCATCGGCTCGTTGAGCTACACGATGTAACTCCTTGAAACGAATCGCTACAGACCCGTTTGCGCCGTTTCTAGCTAACAACGATTGCTAATATGATCAGCGCAATGAACGCCAAACTACCCAGTACGGCCACTGCAATGCGTGCAACGGAGTAGGGAGCTTTTCCGAGTACGGCGGTGGCGTCTTGTCCACTAACGACCGCGCGATAGACCTTGCCCTCATATCGATATGCCATCACCCAAGCGGGGAAGCGATATCGACGCGTGACGAGTTCTCGAATCAAAGGCTCCACGCTGACTTTGCGAGTGTGCGTTCCGGGAACATGCTCCTTATCGATGCGGCTCCTAGCTACACCTCGAATCGCATTCGATACAAGTTCGCGCGCCTGGGATCGTTGGACATCGAACTGTTCGTTCGTCACCTCTTCCGGGGTTTCACTTTCACTCGTAGCGCTCGCCAAGTCGTAGGTTTCCGCAACGAAACCCGCTTCCGCTTCGGACAAGCCGCGCGAAGCCGAGACGACGATATCGTCGAATCGCAGTAGAACTTGACCGGAATGCGGCGCCCATGCAGATCGCCTGGAACCCGCATTCGAATCTGCGGTCCACGAAACCAACGCTTCGGCATCAAAACACCAGCCGACCCACATCAACGGTCGAACGCCTTCAACTTGTGCTTTAGTCTTCAAATCGCCGGGACGAAACCATCCCAGCGTTCCCAACCAATGCTTGACGGTGCTACTTGCTTCTGCGGATGTAACTTTGAACGGCAAGGTGAGTTCCGCTTGCTCAACTGGATCTTCAATGCGCTCGAGATGCATCGTCGCATCGCAGAAAGCACAGTGCGGCGCCTGATGATCGACGTCGTATTCGGTAACAGCGCCGCAGTCGTCGCAGCGCATGACCTCAATGGCCAAGACTTCGCGTTTGGATTGACTAACTGGCACGACGACGCCGCAAATAGCGCAACGCAGGTCACCCTGCTCTACCGGACTGTTGCAACGCTCACATGCTCCGATGGCTGTACTCATAACGCGACGACCATCATCAAGGCGGCCACAAAAAGTCCAATGACTGCGAGAATTCCGAACACGACCAAAAGTATCCGAACCCACGAACGGGGCACGATTCCGGCCACTTCTCCGGTCTGACCGTTCACCAAAATTTGAATTGCGGGCTCGCCTTCGGCCTGACGAACTGCGAATACCCAAATCGGGAGCAACATCAAATCCGTGACCTCATCGATCAAACGCGTTTGATGATTTAAGTCGGAATGGCTATCGCCGGGCATCATCGCGCTGAGCCTCAATCCGACTTTCGAAAGGCCTTCAGACCGCGCTAACTCGCGACAGTCATCGCGACTCATCGAGGCCTCCTCCGCGATCCATCCCGAGAGCAAAGCCGGCGTGTAGCGAACCAACGCTCGCATATCGAAGGGCTCGACCTTTTCGAGCAACTCATTCGAAATCCCCGCCGAAGCCGTCACCATCACGTCGCGAACATAGGAGCTAAAGCGTCCGGATAAATTCCGGTACTCAGTCACCGTTCGCGTACGCGTTACGGTTCGGCCCTTCGAATCGGTAGTCGTATAGGTTTCCGTATAGTTTTCACCAATCCGACAGCGATACTCGCTCTCCGCGACCGCGCAGTAGAGGTAAGCGGGTAAGTAGAGTCCGCGACCGCGCTCGGGTAGAGCTTTGCGAAAGCTAGGCGGTGTAAAAATGCCGCGACTCTTGATCCAATTCAGGCAGAGTTCGCGCGCACGCTCCCGACCGATAGTGAAGCCCAGCGCAAATAGCGGTTCGGCTCGCGTACCGCCGAGTGGACGCTCCACGATTGAAGTCGACGCGCAGTACGGGCACTCACTCGTTTTAAGGTGCGGCTCAACCAGCAATCTGGCGCCGCAGTTCTCACAGGAAATCTGGAGGATTTCCTCGTCGGATACGAGTGAACTCATAGAGAGCGAGCTACTTAGCTTGTGGATTTCTTAAATTAGTCGAGCAATGGAATATCGATGCCGCGTTCGCGCGCCGTATCGATCGCAAGCTCATAACCGGCATCGACATGCCGCATCACTCCGGTGCCGGGATCATTCGTCAGCACTCGATCGAGAGCCTCGGCCGCTTCGGGAGTCCCGTCAGCAACCGTGACCTGACCCGAGTGCAGGCTGTAACCCATTCCCACGCCACCGCCGTGATGAAACGACACCCACGACGCACCGCTGGCCGTATTCAACATCAAATTCAATAAAGGCCAATCCGCCACGGCATCCGTCCCGTCCGCCATGCCTTCGGTTTCACGATTGGGCGAAGCCACGGAACCGCAATCGAGGTGATCGCGACCAATCGCGAGCGGCGCCGAAATCTCACCCCGCGCAACAGCCTCATTGAAGGCTTTGCCGGCCTTCGCACGTTCCCCGTATCCCAACCAGCAAATACGAGCGGGAAGCCCCTGAAACTGAATGCGCTCCGAAGCCATTCGAATCCAACGGCAAAGCGCCTCGTCTTCCGGGAACAGTTCGAGAATGATCCGATCGGTGACTGCGATATCGTTGGGATCACCGGACAGTGCAACCCACCGGAAAGGCCCCTTGCCCTCGCAGAATAAGGGTCGGACGTATTTAGGAACGAACCCCTCGAATTCAAAGGCGTTCTGCATACCGGCCTGCTCTGCATGCCCTCGCAGGTTATTGCCGTAGTCGAACGTATCCGCTCCGCGCTCCTGTAACGTATTCATCGCCTGCACATGATCAATCATCGTGCGGAAGGATTCGGCTTCATAACGCTTCGAGTCTGACTTGCGAAGTTCGAGCGCTTCTTCGAAACCAATTCCATTCGGAACATAGCCGTCCAATGGATCGTGTGCGCTAGTCTGATCCGTCAATATATCCGGCGTAATATTACGAGCGATCATACGGTCCAACAAATCGACGGCGTTGCAAACCACGCCGATCGACTTGGCGGTTCCCTTTGCTTTCCATTCCAACACGCGATCGATAGCTTCATCGATGTCCTCCATCAACTCGTCGCAATAGCCCGTTTCGATGCGCTTTTCGATGCGCGTGCGATCTACGTCCGCCCCCAAAAAACTCGCGCCGTTCATTGTTGCAGCTAGCGGTTGTGCGCCACCCATGCCGCCCAATCCGCCGGATACAACGAGTTTATTATCCAGCGTTCCGCCAAAGTGCCGCTTGGCCGAAGCGGCAAAGGTCTCGTAGGTGCCCTGCAAGATCCCTTGACTGCCGATGTAGATCCAACTCCCCGCCGTCATCTGCCCGAACATCATCTTCCCTTCCGCTTCCAACTTGCGGAAGTGCTCCCAGTTGGCCCACTTGCCAACCAAGTTTGAGTTGGCGATCAACACTCGCGGAGACCGAGCGTGCGTCCGAAAAACTCCGACCGGCTTGCCGGACTGAACCAACAGAGTTTCATCGCTCTCCAATCGCTTCAACGTCGCGACGATGGCATGGAAGGCCGGCCAATCCCGCGCCGCTTTTCCACTGCCGCCGTAGACCACTAAATTTTCGGGATCTTCAGCGACTTCCGGATCTAAATTATTGAGCAGGAGACGCAAGGCCGCCTCAGCTGCCCAACTTTTGCAGCTGAGTTCTGAACCGTGTGGAGCGTGGATAGGGCCTGTGTAACCGTCGGTGAATGTGGGCATTGAAAGAGATCGCGAGTGGGTGAACCGGTCAAGCAGGCCAAATACAGCCTGGATGTGTGCCGCAAGAATACGAAACGCGACGGACTTGCGAAGCACGGATTCGTCTTCGGAGTCTGGGTATTTGCGTGCGCCCCAATCTACGGCGACCAGCTCCAATCCCCCGCTCTTCAACCGCTCGAGCCGAGCTCGGCCAATCGGCCCCCACGCTCATAACAGGGTTCCGAATCGTTGCCTGCACAGGAGTGATTGTCGTCGCCCGCGAAACCGTCGA
>JBLINP010000060.1:0-17742 GCA_047639415.1 Planctomycetota bacterium
ATGGGGCCGGCTGAAGGAATCGGCATCACGATTTGGGCGACTTGCCAATCGCGTTCTTCAAGGTGCCAGTGCATTGCGACGGTTAGATTCTGAACCTCGTACTGGATGACTGCAGCTGTTGGTGACTTGTCTTCCACGCGATCTTTTAGCCTTGGTAGAGCGTGTCCCCAGCCTTGACCATTGGTCAATCCGAAAAGTCGCTCGACTTGCCATTCCCGAACTTCGGGCGAGAAGAAAGTCGTCAGTCCGGATTTGCTCGCTGCAGGCTTGAACGCACCGGCTCTTTTTTTTGAACCCACTGTCGTCGCTAGCGACTCAGCGTTTTGAGATTCTCCGAGCAAAGGCGCTCCCGCAGATACTTTGCGCAATGCCAATCTTCAGCGGTCGCTCTACTCGTCTGCCTCGCTAATCTGCGCTCGCCGACCTCGGTCACAATGTCCAAGCGACCAAGCAAAGGTCGAACGGCGTTCAAGCTCGAGCCTCTCGCGATCCAGTTTCTACCGGATCGCGAGTGCTCGCGGCCATTAGCGGCGAGTACTCGACTCGCTGCTCGTCCCCGTATCCTTCTTGGGACTATTCTTCTTCTTGTTCTTCGGACGCCACTTGCCGTAGCTCCCCTTAGAGATTTTGCCTTTGGCGGACTTTGTATCACCTCTACCCATGTCGAACCTATTCGTTTGTCGTTTGGCCCGCGCCTTTGGTGTGTAACTGCGCACAGCCTAGCGCATCTTCCGACTCGGAATCGTGAAAAAGATGTTGAGGGCTACACATCTGGCTCAGAACAAGCTCTTGAGCTCAAAGTCGGATGAACTTTATTGGCGTTTTGCCTCGCGGTTCATGAATGATCCGGGCTAGCGGACGTGCGCCAAGAGTGGGAAGCGAAGCTGCTCCCGCTCCTCGCAGGATTATATGTGAGCGACCTTGTTTACGCGGAATGCGCTGAACCTGAACTGCATTTTCAGGAAGCAGCTATGCTCTTCTTTCTCGCTGCTCCCATCAGAGTTGAGCCCGAAAGGGCTGATGCGCGCATGCTCATGGAATTTCGTCTCCATCTACCCGATTCAAGAAACTACGATGTCCTACTTGAAAATTTTCAGCCAAACGCTGCTGTTTGCCGGACTTGCTCTGACTTGTTCCACGGTCCTTACGGCCCAGGAACCCACCGGCCATGATGCCCAAGCTAACGACAAAGGCTCAACGTCTGTCGAAGTGGTTGCCGATCGAGCTGCGACCTCAGAAGATAGTGTGACGATCAACGGTCGCATCGTTCCGTATCGGGTGACGATCGGAACGCAGCCTGTTTGGGATGAAGATGGTGAGGCCGTCGCGGCCATGTTCTATAGCTTCTACGAGCGCACGGACATCGAGGACAAGAGCACGCGGCCCTTGGTCTTTTCATTCAACGGCGGTCCGGGATCGGCGTCGGTTTGGATGCACCTGGCTTACACCGGCCCACGGATTTTAAAAATTGATGACGAGGGTTATCCGGTGCAGCCCTATGGCGTGCAATCGAATCCACATTCAATTTTGGACGTGGCTGACATCGTCTTCATCGATCCCGTGAACACGGGCTTTTCGCGTATCGTCGGAGATGCGGATCGTGCGCAGTTCTTCGGCGTGAACGAAGACATTCGCTACCTCGCGCGATGGCTGGGTAGCTTCGTCACTCGCCAAGGTCGTTGGACGAGTCCCAAATATTTGATCGGCGAGTCCTACGGGACCACACGGGTGTCGGGCTTGGCCGGTGCGTTGCAGAGTTCGGAGTGGATGTATCTGAACGGCGTCGTCTTGGTCTCACCAACGGGGCTCGGAATCAAGCGCGAGGGGCCGGTTCGCGATGCGCTCTACTTGCCTTACTTTGCTGCGACGGCGTGGTACCACAAGCAACTGGCTCCCGAGTTGCAAGCCAAGGACTTGGACGATCTCCTACCGGAGGTGGAAGCCTTCACTCTGGACGAACTCTTGCCCGCACTTGCTAGGGGAGGCTCTTTGTCGACCGAGGATCGCGAGCGCTTGAGCGAGCGCTATGCCCGCTATTCTGGACTCGACGTCGCGGTTGTTCGCAGGCACGACATGGCGATTTCAACGTCATTCTTTTGGAAGGAACTTTTGCGCGATGAAGGCCTAACCGTCGGTCGGCTCGATTCACGTTATCGCGGCTTAGATCGCAGCGATTCGGGCACCTCGCCCGACTTTGATCCCGCACTCTCATCGTGGAATCACGCCTTTTCGCCGGCAATCAACCATTACTTGCGCGAAGTCTTGGGCTACGAAACCGATCTACAGTATTGGCTATTCGGACCCGTGCATCCTTGGAACCGCGACGGTGATCGAACCGGTCAAACTCTACAGCGCGCTATGGCGCAAAACCCATTCCTGCACGTGTTGGTGCAGTCGGGCTACTACGACGGTGGCACCGACTACTTCAATGCCAAGTACACCATGTGGGGCATGGATCCCGCGGGACGCTTCGGCGATCGCATGAGTTGGAAGGGCTATCGATCGGGGCACATGATGTACCTGCGCAAGCCTGACTTGAAGTTGGCCAACGACGACATTCGAGAGTTCATCAAACGCACGATGCCGGCGGCGGGCGAAGCGGCGAAGCGCTGAGTGCGTCTAACCGATTGTGAGTGAACTACTGCTTGAGACGGTCGATCAAACTCAAGGCGTCGCGCATTGGCGCCATTAACATCTCCAACATGCTTTTACAAAAAGCTCCAATGATTCTATCCATCGTGCCGTCGCTGTTTTTGCAAATCCTCGTAGCGGGGAACATCACGGTAAACGGCGCGCTAACGAGTGAACCGCTTGCAACAGCGATCACTGTCCAAGAGCAAGAGCCCAGCGCTGGACTCGCTCTTTCTTCGAGCGGTGCTAAGAAACTCATTGCAAAGGCTTTTCAAGGCAAAGCGAATGAACGGGCCGACGCGCGTGCGACGTTGCTCGCTACTCGCGACGAAGATTTAAAGCACATCGCCAATGCGCTAGCAAAGGGCGTCTTCGTTCCTGACTCTGCTCACAAGAAGCTCGCCGGCAAGGAGATCTCAATTGACGTCGATATCGTCGACGGTGCACAAGCGACCGGTGAGTTCATCCTTCAAATCCCGAAGAAGTACAAAGGCTCCAAACCCTTCCCGCTGCTTTTTCGTTTTCACGGTTCGGGCGATACGGGCAAGGAGTTCGCCGAGTGGAGTCACAGCAGCATATTCGAGGACTATCTAACGGTCATCCCGACGGTGCCGACGGAGAAGCGCATGAGTTGGAGTGCGGATGGCGGCAAGCAACTGTTCGACGCCATCTACCGCCACATGCTAAATAATTTCAATGTGGACACTGATCGCGTGTACCTTTCGGGCTACTCGGCGGGTGGAGCTGCGGCCTTCTTTCTCGCTCAGTACTACCCGCACCGTACCGCCGCAATCGTCGCTCGCGGTCGACTGTGGTGGAAGCACAACGAGGCGAAGGAGGCTTCAATGAATATCCTCGATTATGTTCCCGGCTACTTTCTATCTGGCCTTGACGATAAAGAGGATCGCGTCGAAGGCTTTCGGACCGCAGAGGCTTATTACGATCAACACGGCATGCCCGGCGAGTTTCGCTTCGTAAAGTCCCGCGGGCACGAGTACATGCCGGAATTCACCAAGGAAGCTTTTCGCTACGTCAGCAAGAAAAAGCGCGTGCTCTACCCGCACGCGTTCGACGGCTACCTGATCTCCTACAAGGGCGAGGACGCTTCCCGCCTCGCACTTTCCGAGCAGTATTGGTTGCGTGGACTCAACTACAAATACCTCGGCACCCCGTTCCGCGTTGAAGTCGACGGCAATACGATCACGATTCAAGGCGAAGACCTTTACCACGCCCAGCTTTTCCTGAACGACGAGATCGTGAACATGGACGAACCGGTTCGGGTACTTCTCAACGGCGCAGTCAAGTTTGAAGGCATCGTCCCACGCTCTGCAGAGTTCATCCTCAATTGGTTTGAACAGAACCGCGATCCGAACCGACTTTTCTGGAACCAAATTGAGGTCAAGCAGTAGCAAAGCGATTGAATGGGCTAGCGAATTGAGATCATTCTGACGACCTTCCAATCCGCGCCGCATTCGACGCACCTCGCGACCGTGGCAAAGCTTTCGTTTCGCAATCTGCGGAAATCCTCGCTCGAGGTTTCTACCCCCTCGGTAGTGAGCGGCTCCCCGAGCCAGGCGGTCGAACGAACGATGTGTGTTGATCTGAATTGGACTTCACGGTGACACAAAGCACGATCGAAAGTTCGCTCCCGACTCGGTGGAATGTGACGTACCGACTGAACCTCTGCTGATGATCAGCGGCACTGACTGAACAAATTTTGGACCCGGTGCATCGCGTTTTAGGGAGAGTCTGGGGAGGGGCGTGTTTGTACCCCCGATTTGGTAGGACTGGCGCAGGCTAGTTGAATCGGCAAGCTGAGGGCTCAGCTTCCGCTTTCCTCTAGCCCGGATTCTGTTTATCGCTGCTTCCCAGCAGGAGAGACCGCTATGCGTTTGAACCCGTTGAAACTTAAGTTACTGATCGCCTGGGCTGTATTGAGTTCGCTCGTTGCCGCCCAGAGTTTGGCGGTTCGCAATCCGTCGCCGTAGAAACTGAGTAATGTCGATTGGATGAGCATTATCGAATCGGCGAATTCTGATTTCGCGGATCAGTTCGGCGCATCGGTTTCGATTTCGGGCAATACC
This sequence comes from Planctomycetota bacterium, assembly GCA_047639415.1. Taxonomy (GTDB): domain Bacteria; phylum Planctomycetota; class UBA1135; order UBA1135; genus OFTM34. The sequence continues at coordinate 4,716 of JBLINP010000060.1, forward strand.
GTCGCGGTGGGCGTGCGGGGCGAGGACAGCAATGCTTCAACGATCAACGGGGACCAAACCAATAACGGATTGAACGCCAGCGGCGCTGTCCTCGTTTTCGTAGGGGATGCTGGCGGCTGGACCCAGCAAGCTATTTGAAAGCGTTCAATCCTAGTTCCAGCGATTCGTTCGGATGGTCAGTCAGCTTGCACAACGACACGCTCGTGGTTGGCGCTCCAGGAGAGGCCAGCATCGCGACCGGAGTCAACGGCGACCAATTGAATGATTCAGGACCGGACAGTGGTGCCGTTTACATATATCGATACGGTTCGATGGGGTGGTTGCAGGAGGCTTACCTCAAACCGAATCTTGTCGACTTTTCGGGGGGCTTTGGAGCTTCAATTTCGCTACACGACGCGACGCTGGCCGTGGGAGCGAGTGGCGCGACGGTCAACGGCGCGAACGGCCCCGTACGCGGTGGCGCGGTATACGTCTTTGAGAATCGCGGTTCGGAGTGGATGCAGACTGATGTCGTGGTCGCGACGAATCCCGATGTCAGCGATGCTTTCGGTTTTGCGGTGGCGCTCTCGGAGAACTTTCTCGTCGTTGGCGCCTATAACGAAGAGAGCGACGTCGTCGGCCTGAACGGCATCGACGACAACAACAATACGAGCGACGCCGGAGGAGCTTACCTCTTTGCGCGATTGGAAAAGAGTTGGGTGCACCACGCCTTTTTGAAGTCGGCCAAGCCTGCCAAGTTTAACGAATTCGGACGTACAGTGGCGATCGAAGACAACACGGTTTTGGTTAGTTCCTTTTTAGAAGGATCCGCAGGCGGTTTGAACACAGGCTTGGTCTATGCACTGGAGGCAGAGTCCTCGCTAGTGGCCGACTTGACCGTCATAACCGATGAGAGCGGCAACACAGTGAACCTGTCGCTCAACGCTGGTATGGATCATGCGAACTGGCACTACAATCTTTATGGGAGTGCATCTGGAATTGTTCCAGGTGTTCCACTCGCGGGAGGATCGGTTTTGCCGCTCAACGTCGACTCCTATTTATTGGTAACGCGCACGATGCCTTTCGATCCGCAGTTCATTGATTTTTCGGGAGAGTTGAAGGAGATGGGAAGCGCCTCTGCGCAACTGAACTTCCCGCTCCCCGCATTTCCCAGCTTGTCGGGCATGGCGCTCAATCACGCTTACGTCGCCTTTGATCCTCACTCAAGCGACGTGTTCGTCAGCAACACCGTTCGGCTTCAGCTACCCGCTTTCGACTTTTCAAATCTAGCGCCAGTTTGCAAAATCAGGGTCTTAAGCACGTCGTTCAATGCGGGTGTTCCTCTCGCCTTCACGGGCAGTGACTCCTATGATCCCGACCGCACGATCGTGGGCTATCGATGGGATTGGGGCGATGGGAGTTCGACGTCCACGACGGGAATCTCGACTCCCATTCACACCTACAGCTCAGCGGGTGAGTATCCATTGGCTCTGACAGTGACCGACGATATCGGCACGAAAACGACTTGTACGATTCGTTTGAACGTGACGATGCAACATCGGTTGGTTGGGCACGCTGATTGCGAGCTCGTAGAATCAAAGAACTCGGCCGAAATACAACTGAGCGAGCGGTTTAGTGGAATGCGGAGCTTTGATCAGCGCGCGGGCTTAGCGGGAGCTCGGTTGGTGCACGGCTCAGTTGTGTTCATCAAGATTGTCGAACTTGTCGAGCTTGTCGGCGGAAGCTCAATTCTGATCCCGAATGAGTTCGGTCGAATTTGCGAACGCTACGCGGTGCGACTAATGATCAGCGACATCAGGGGGGCGCTAGCGACGACAGACCGCCCAACGCTGGACTTTCGAGATCAAATTCACGGCGCATTACTATTGGGTGATCAGGTATCAGTGATGGGGAGCGCTTGGCCTTGGGGGGAGCGGTCGCCAGCGGGGAGTGTTCCGGTACATTAATTTTCAGCGCCATAAGTAGCGCTAAAAGAGTTGTGGCATGGGGGGAAGTTTTGTTTATTGCTCGCCCCTCAGGGGAGATGCGATTTTTTCTCTAGGCCACCTCATTCCTACCCTCCCGATTCGGCCATTCCTGGCGCTGATTTTTCGCCCATGACCGCAGCGATTCAACAGAACTCTCCATCCAATTCGCCAGCCAGCCTGCTAGTACGCTGGCTGCTCGTTTTTGGACTGCTCTATGGATTCTTGGTGGCCATCCAGCTGATGGGTGGTTCCATCAAGGCACTGGGTAAGGATTCAGCGGAGACCCTCTTCGATGGGGTCAGCAATCCCTTCGCAGGCTTGTCGGTGGGCATCCTCGCCACCGTGCTGCTACAGAGTTCAAGCACCACCACTTCCATGATCGTCAGTATGGTCGGTGCGGCGAAGGATGTGGCGCTGCCACTCGCCAGCGCGATTCCGATGATCCTGGGGGCGAACATCGGCACCACGATCACCAATACGATCGTTTCGGTTGGGCACATCCGTCAAGGCCCGGAATTTAGGCGGGCCTTCGCCGCCGCAACGGTGCACGACTTCTTCAACCTGCTTTGTGTTGCGGTCATGCTGCCCTTGGAACTCACCACGGGGTTTCTTCAGAAGTCAGCCGTTGCCATGACCGGCTGGTTTGTTACCGATTCAAGTGCAGGCACCTTCAAGAGCCCCGTCAAGGCTGCGGTCAAGCAGGCTTTCAAGCTCATCCAGGATGGCTTAGAGGGTGTAGGGCTTGAGGGCATCCCGCTCTCGGCAGTGATGCTGACCCTCGGGGTTGTCTTGACCTTCGCGTGCCTGATCTTAATCACCAAGAATATGAAGGTCCTGATCTCCGGACGAATGGAGCAGGCGCTGAACAGCGCCCTCGGCAAGTCCGGCGTTGCGGGCATTATCGTTGGAGCGGCCTTCACCTTTGCCGTTCAGTCCTCAAGCATCACCACGTCGCTACTGGTCCCCATGTGTGCAGCCGGAGTACTTTCCCTGCGAAATGCCTTCCCAATCATGCTTGGGGCAAACATTGGAACCACGCTCACCGGAGTATTGGCGAGCCAAGCCTCTGAAACGAGTGCTGGCTTGACCATCGCCCTAGTTCACGTCACATTCAATATCCTTGGAGTGATCGTCTTCTTCTCCGTTCCTGCGTTCAGGAATATTCCCATCGCATTGGCGGAACTCTTGGCGAGCAAGGCGCAAAAATCACCTGTCTGGGTGATCGCCTACGTCGGGACCGTCTTCATCGGCTTGCCCTTAGCGGGCTACCTTCTCTTCTAAACGTCATGTTCGACTGGCTTCAAAAAATCGGCGGCTCTTCCAAAGGGCTAGCAGACATCCACCGCAGGTTCCTAGAAATGCTGCAGGACGGCAGGCACATTTTTGACGCTGCCTCCAATGCATTGTTGGGGGGTACAACTCCGGACGTGATTCGCACAGATCTCTATGAGACGGATCTTCGAATCAACCGTACCGAGATGGCCATTCGCAAAGAGTTGGTCGTCCACGGATCCGTGCATGGAGCGAGCAGCTTCCCGACCATGCTCGTGCTGATGAGCTTGGTCAAAGACGCGGAGCGAATCGGCGACTATGCCAAGAACATCTTTGAGATTGCCTGCTCGGGAGCAGACCTCGGAGACGAGTCGTCTAAGGCCTTCTTGATCCAAATGAAGGATGAACTGTCCAAGTTCATGATGCGCGCCTCCAGCTGCTTTGACAGCAAGAACGAAGACAACAGTCGCAACTTGCTCAAGGACATCGACGCCTTCCAAAAGAAGTGCGATGTGCACGTGGGTGAGCTGATGCGATCCACGGGTCGCAATGAAGCGGGTAGAGCGCTAACCGTCCGCTACTTCAAGCGCACGGCCAGCCACGTGGGCAATATCGTCAGCTCCATCGTCATGCCCTTGGATCGTCTGGATTATTATCCGGACAAGCCCATGTCCGAGCAGTAAGAGCGCGAGGGACTTGAGGGCTGAAGCGCCACTTGTGTGCGCCTTCGGTAGGGCGTAGGGTCCATAAACTCGGCCGAACCGCATGTTGCCTCGTGACGAGCCTGTAGCACCGGCGAATTCATGTCTGTCACTGTCGAAACCGACCGCGAGACCTGTGGGTACTGAAAACCCTAAAAACCCCATCTATCACCCGTTCAAGCGGGCTTTGAAGCACCCTAGCAGGCTAACAGTTGCGCGTCTACCGCGACCAACCTCATGCTTCCCGCATGATCGATCCCGCTGTTCTCGTCAGTCTGTTCCGGCTTCTTCTAAAGGACCGTGCTCAACTCGCGCTTGAGAACATCGCGCTCCGCCAGCAGCTCGCCATTTCAAGCGCACGGTCAAGCGGCCAAAGATCAATGATCAGGACCGCATCTTTTGGCTAACCGTGATGGGCATGCTGAAAGAGTGGAAGGAAACGTTGGTCTTCGTTCACTTGCGCACGGTCATCAAGTGGTATCGAAAAGGCTTCTCGAAGTACTGGCGACGAAAGTCGAGCGCCAAACCCGGTCGCCCGCCGATCAGCATGGTATTGATCATGCTCATCCGACGATTGTCACAAGAGAACGTTCTCTGGGGCGCACCGAGAATTCATGACGAGCTTGCTTTGCTCGGTCACGAGGTCGCCGAGTCAACGGTCGCCAAGTACATGGTCAAGCGACGTAACACAAAACCGTCGCAGAGCTGGAAGGCGTTCATCACGAATCACATGTCGGAGGCGGCAGCTTGTGACTTCTTCGTGGTTCCGACACTGACGTTCGACTCACTGTATTGCTTCGTGGTCATCTCTCACGACCGTCGACGCATTCTTCACGTCAACGTGACATCGAATCTAACAGCTGCTTGGACTGCCCGTCAGATCGTAGAAGCGTTCCCGTGCGACCTGACACCGAAATACCTGCATCGCGACCGCGACTCGATCTTCGGCTGGGAGTTTCAAAGATGCGTTGAATCGCTCGGTATTGATCAAGTAGTGAGTGCTCCTCGATCACCATGGCAAAACGCTTTCGTCGAGAGAGTGATCGGAACGATTCGAAGAGAATGCACGGATCAGATCATTCCGTTGAGTGAAGCTCACTTACTTCGGACGCTTCGTGAATACGTCGATTATTACAACGAGTCACGGACGCATAAGTCGTTGGACGGGAATGCGCCCGAGCATCGTGATACTGAATCGAAAGGCGGTGTTTTCGGAGCGCCAGTGCTTGGCGGACTTCATCATCGCTACTCGCGCTCGGCTGCTTGACCTAAAACGGTAATGCGAGTGGCTCGATAGGGGAGCTTCGTGTCTTCGCGTTGGCGTCGGTTCGAAATCTCGGCTTGCGTCAGGAATCCGATTTGCAAAAAACGGAAGTCGAGCTCGGTTTGGATCAGGTGCGCAACGTTTTCAGGAGGGACAGCGGGCCTGAGCGGCTGAGTATTCGGACACTACGGGTGCACGATCGTTTTCGATATGGACGGGAACTTTATTCTCGTCTATGGTCAATCTCGGGAACCACTGGTCACTTCTGCACGTTTAATGGCGTACTCGTTTGCCGAGTCCATCAGCTGTCGGCCTAACTTTCCGGCCTCGGCGAATTGCTGATCAGGCGCATCAACTCATCCCTAACAGACTGTCTCACCCAGTTCTGGTGTTCACCACTCTTAGTCTTATGAAGAATAGATCACTCCTACTTGCTGCTCTCGTTTTGGCCTTCGGAGGCGCCGCTGGTATCGCTCAAGTCAAAGCTCTCAGCTTGACCGAACTGACGACCTTCGCGGACAACGCCGTGATTGGAACTGTCGTTGCCTCCCGCGTCATCGATCTCGGGAACGAGCGCGATGGCTACGAACTCTACTACACCGTCTTCACTGTTGAAGGCGACTCGATTTACAACGGACGCAAGACCAGCGTCGACGTCGTCGCCCGTGGCGGTTGGATCGACAAAGATCGCGGCATCGGTTGCTGGAACTCTGAAGCACCGCACGCCACTGAGATCGCCGTCGGCAAGCAAGTCGTCGCTTATTACAAGTGGGTCGACAACATCGGTCGCGGAACCGGCGCGAACATTCTCTACGCGTCACACGGCAGCCTGTTCCGAACGGCTAAAGGCCCGAACGGCCTAGTCGTGCTCGGTCGCGGAGACGGTTACGCGATTAACAAGAACATGAAGCTTTCCAGCCTTCGAACCGCGAGCCGCACGATCTTGGATCAGGCCGCGAAGAAGAAGCTCGAAGAACAACAACAGTCGGACAAGTAGAGAGCCATACCTATCATGAAACTACGCAATCTATTCCTGCCCTCCATTGCACTCGGCGCGGCAATCTTACTCAGCACTCCCGAGCCGTCCGAGGGCTTCTCGACACTCGGGTTTTCACTCTCGACTGGCCAAAGCGACTTTCGCATCCACAACAACTTCCTCGACGCCCAATCGAATAACAATACGAATCCTCATCTCCAGTTTCCTGGATACACGGGTGCCGTTATGGCGCTCTGGAAAGGCGCCATCGAGTGGGGCAGCTCTCTGCACGGCAATGGATCAGGCGATCAATCGCAATTGATGGATCTAGGATCTGGCGGTTCAAGCTTTGACCCGATCTTCGTGGGAGAAGCACCGGGTGTCGGTGGACTTAACGACAACATCTCATCGGCATTGGATCAAGATTCGGGCGGCACGCTCGCGTTCGTGGAGGGCGCTAGCTCTAACGGCTGGCGCATGCGCTTCCTGGATACGAACTGGAACTGGGCCGACGGTCCGGGGAATTTCATTACCGGCATTGACCTGCAGGGCGTGGCTTGCCATGAGTACGGCCATTCCTTCGGTTTGGGCCACTCCACGGCCGGTGGTAATCCCGTCATGGGTGGTTCGATCTCCGGCAACGGAGTCTCCGACAGATCGCTTTCGAGCGACGACATCGCAGGCATCCAATCGGTCTACGGTCTCGCGAACTCTTCCGGCACTAAGCCGATGATCACACAGGCCGTCAACCTCGGTGGTCAGATCCAAATATTCGGTTCCAACTTCACGCTCAATAACAACGAAGTTTGGTTCTCGAGACTCACTCCCGGAACTACCAGCGGTGGCGGTCTCCCGATCAAAATCACAGGAGTCTCCTCAACCAACGGCAACACGGAGATCCTAATCGCGATCCCCGCGACGGCTGGTGCCGGCGACATCATGGTCAAGCGGAGTTCCAGCGGCCAAGAGTCGACCTCGATGGCGTTTCCGTTCAATCCATTCTCAACTCCTCCGCCCACGCCGGTCGTGTCTTCGGTCGTTCCCTCGCAAGTGCCGCCCTTGACAGCCACTGGCGGAGCCACTGTGGTGATCACGGGATCGGGTTTGGGTAGCGCGACAAATCTCTTCGTCAACGACAAGCAAGTCGGCGACAACAACACGAGCTTCTCCGGCGATTGGACCGTAGACAGTGACACTCAAATCACCTTCACCATGCCGCTCACCGGCAGTGTCGGTGTTGTGGATATCGAATTCGGAACCCTTGGTGGTCCGGTCTCGACTCAAATTGAAATCGTCGCTCCGACGAGTCCTGTGTTGGCGGTGGGTTCACCGATCCTGGTTCAGGCCGATGGACTCAGCATCGCCACGAGTTCCCAAGACCTCGACTTCGTTTTACTGGAGTTCTCAGTGTTCGACGGCCCGACGACCATCCCGGGAATCTTCGATTTGGAAATCGGTGCTGGCAACTTCAACAACATCAAGAAGGCCAAGACTTGGAGCATCGGTCCCAAGCTCTCGCGCAAACTCGATTCGGGTCCCATCACTGGGCTGCCCGCTGGACTTGAAATCTTCTTCGAAGGCCTCGTTCTGGAAGCCGCGAACCTCTACGACATCCCATACAACAGCACCAACAAAGTGATGGTCACGGTTCAGTGATCTAGCGCAAATCCAGCTTTGCTTGATTCAAGCCGGGCCGGCTTCCTTCGCGGGAGCCGGCCCGGTGTCTTTAGAAAACGCTGTGTACCTGTGAGGTGAGGGTTGTCGTGTGCATAAATTAGATAGCGACGTATTCTGGCGGGAATTCATCGATTTCGAGCAAACTCTATTCCACGTAGTCGAGCGCCGTGTCCGCGCAGACGCGTAGGATCCGTTCACTTGGCCGAACTCCAAGTGAAGCATTTATGCGTCGATAGTGCGGGCGAATTTGATCCGTGGCAGCCGATACTTATCGCGAGACCAACAGAGACATCGAGACCCAATTTGGCATCGTATTGTTCTGAATGCGACGGTTTCGTGCCAGGCACAGCTCGGTACAGAACGACACAACCCGCCAACACGTCAAATCTTCCGTCCCACACCCTGCGGAGCTCCTAGCTCGACGCATTCAATGAGGGGCTCCCCGAGCAAGGCGGTCAATCGAACTTTCAAACACCCGTAATAGGGGACCGAACGCCTGCTCGGTGCAACGACTTCGCTTGGTGACGACCGCTCGCACTCTGATTCAGTCACGAATACGTTCGGGTGAGTATCTTTTCCTGACGCCGAACGCGGTTCGCAGGCCGTGGGCTTAGTCTTCGGGACGGACAACCTTGTCCTGCAGTGCTGATGCTCGTTACCAATAAGAGTGTGAGGTTGATCACGAACCGTTAGAGCGCTCTGGAAGAATGCTCTCGGCAGGTGCAGTCGGTCCGGGGTTGATGACCACTCTGTTCTTGAGGTCGTACACGACTCCAGGCGTTAGAACGGAATAGGCCACATTCGTCAGTGCGAAAGGCTCTCTGTTGTCGGCGTACCCGATGTGATTGATCTCAACTGAACGGCCGTCAACGACAATGACCGTTCCGGTCCCGATGACCTTCGCTGTCGTTTCATCTTCGATGAGAAGTCCAGTGTTCTCTTCGATTCCGAGTCCGAGCAGGGCGGGATTGGTGGCGACCGCATGGACTAGACGGGAAATGCGCGACCGCGAAACGACGTGGGTGTCGAAGATTACATCGTTGATCAGGCCAAGCCCTTTAGTCATTTCGAGGCCACCTTTCCTGAATGGGCGAAATCGGTTGTTCTGAAAAATCATAGTTTCTGGGATTGCAGCCGCGCCCGCTGAAGTTCCAGCGATTACGCATCCGCCCGACCGATAGCGCTCTGCGAGTGCCGTATGAAGCGGGGTGCCCCCTATCAACGAAGAGAGACGCAGTTGGTCGCCGCCGCCGAACATGAACAAACTGGTCTCGCCGATAAGCTTGACGAGGTCTGTTGACGCCGCGTCCGAGCGCTCACCGATATGCACAACTTGAACGGACTCCGGATGAAACTCAGAGAAAAGCTCCTCGTAGTCGCGCGCTCGTTCTCCGGGTGAGTCGCTCGCGGTCGGGACGAGCACGATTTTGGCCTTTTCTCCGCCCGCCAGCTTAACCATCTCCTGGAAGATTTCTGAACTAGTCGAGCGTTTCTCGTTACCACCTATAGGGATCAGGAAACGGGGCATTCGGTGGTCCAGTCTTCACGCATGAGGGCGCGATATTTGAGTTGTGGGGCGGCCCCCGAATTTGGAAGTGTACTACAGCGGAACCGTGCGCTACACCATGGCGAATGCTAACAGTCGTTTGCCATGGTGGTTCTGCTTCAAACCCGGCATACGTGGATGGTCCAGCGCGAGCATGCGTGGAAGCTCTCAAGGTCCTGGCTAATGAGGGTGGGGCGCTTGATGCTGCTGTCGCCGCAACGCGATTTTTAGAAGACGACGAGCGCTTTAACGCAGGAACCGGATCAAATCTTCGTCTCGACGGCCAGAGCATCCAGATGGATGCATCGTGTATGACCAGCGGCGGAGATTTCGGCGCAGTTGCGGCGATTGAGCGTGTGAAAAATCCAATCGACGTGGCTCGACGCGTATTGGATACGCCGCACATTCTGCTCGTTGGAGAAGGCGCAACCGCTTTCGCTAGATGTTGCGAATTCGATGACTTCGACCCGATGACTTCCGGAGCTCGTGAGAGATTGCGCGAAGTGCTCTCTGCCGCAGGTCCACTGGGTGAATGGTCGCGCGCCGAACTCGAGCGGGTATGGAACTTCGAGACGCCACTGCGCGAGGTTCTGGGTAGCGATACCGTTGGATCGATCGCTTGGGATGGAGAGAACTTTGCAAGCGCTCTGAGTTCCGGTGGAACAACGACGGTCCTTCGCGGACGCGTCGGAGACGTGCCCTTGCCGGGCTGCGGCTTGTATGCAGGTGAGTTTGGCGCGGTTGCCGCGACAGGTGACGGCGAAGACATTGCAAAAGTTCTGCTGGGCTATCGTGCCTATGTCGAACTTCAAAACGGAAGAAGCGCTCAAGACGTCGTCGATTGGGCACTTCGCGAGCTTCCCGAAAGCGTTGACATCGGCATCATTGTAATCGACCGCACGGGCTTCGCAGGCGGAGCGCGACACGGGATGGCTTGGCACGGACAAAGCGCTGAGGCGCACTCATGAACATACTCGAACACAGAGCTCTGCGCGGTCCGAACCGCCACAGCCGTTATCCCGCGATTCTCATGCTCCTGGATCTCGGCGAACTAGAGGAGCGTTCTTCAGAAAAAATTATCGGCTTCACCGACCGCCTTGTAGCGCGATTGCCTTCCCTGCAAAGTCACCGATGTTCCGTCGGTGAGCCGGGCGGTTTTATACAGCGGATGAATCGTGGCACTTGGGCAGGCCACATTGTCGAACATGTTGCGTTGGAACTGCAGTGCCTGGCGGGGATGGAGGTTGGCTACGGCAAAACCCTCGATACTTCCACAACCGGTATCTACAAGGTCGTGTACCGCTATCGAGACGAAGCTGCTGGGCTCCTCGCTGGCCGCGAGGCCGTTGCTTTGGTCGAAGCAACGATCGAGGGAAATGCCTTCGATGTCGAGGCGGTCGTCGCTCAACTACAGGAACTGCGCGAGGCGGGCATGCTTGGCCCTTCAACGGCAAGTATAGTCGAGGAGGCCGAGCGCCGTGGGATTCCGATGCTGCGTCTAAACGCCGAGAGTTTCGTGCAGCTTGGCTACGGAGGCAAACAGCGACGCGTTCAAGCGACGATGACGAATCGTACTAGTGCGCTAGGAGTGGAGATCGCCGACGAGAAATTTAGGACTAAAACGCTGCTTGCCCAGGCCGGTATTCCAGTCGCAGCGGGGTTATTAGTTGAGTCCATTATAGCCGCGAGACTCGCTGCAGAGGAGATCGGCTTCCCGGTCGCAGTCAAACCCGAAGTCGGCAACCACGGCCGCGGAATCACTGCGCGCGTGTCTGACCCGATTGAACTAGAACAAGCGTTCGTGTTCGCCCAACGGCGCTGCCCGCAGGTGATCATCGAAAAGAGTCTCGACGGCTTCGATTTTCGCGTGCTCGTGATCGATGGAGTGCTTGTGGCTGCGGCCCTGCGGGAACCGGCACACGTTGTCGGCGATGGGACGTCTTCAATTCATCAACTGGTCGACGAGGTAAATTCGGATCCGCGCAGAGGCTTCGGGCACGAGCGGGTGCTCACCGCGATCGAGATCAACGACATGACCGATCGCGTACTCGCGTTGCAAGGCTATGACCTCAACACGATTCTTGAGGTTGGTCAGAAGCTCTATCTCAAATCAACAGCGAACCTCAGCTCAGGCGGAACTGCGCGCGACGTTACCGATGAGGTCCACCAAGATGTTCGTTTGATGTGCGAACGCGCTGCGCGCCTGATTGGGTTGGACTGCATTGGCATCGATATTGTGGCGCCAGGGCTCGACGCGCCGCTGCCTATGGGTTCATCCGGAATTGTCGAGGTTAACGCGGCGCCCGGATTTCGGATGCACTTAGCTCCGACCCAAGGCCGACCGCGAAATGTCGCCCAACCTTTCGTAGAAATGCTGTTCCCTGTCGATGCTAATTTCGAGGTTCCGATCGTGGCCGTAACGGGAACGAACGGCAAGACGACAACGGCGAAGCTCATCGCACACGCGCTCAAGTACGGGGGCGCTGCGGTCGGCTTCGCTGGCACCACGGGTGTCGAGATCGATGGCGTCAACGTAATATCCGGCGACTACAGCGGGCCCGAGGGCGCCGGCATCGTGCTGCGTGAACCCACCATCGACCATGCCGTATTAGAAGTCGCGAGGGGCGGCATTGTTCGGAGAGGCTTGGGCTTCGCGAACTGCGATGTCGGAATTCTTCTCAACGTCGAATCCGATCACATCGGTATGGACGGCGTGGAAGATCTCGAAGAACTAGCGCTCGTCAAGTCGGTCGTGATCGAGGTTGTGCGCAAGACCGGAGTTTGCATCCTCAACGCGGACGACACGACGGTTGTTGGGCTCGTGGATCGAGCGGGGGGCGATGTGATCTACTTTTCATTGCGCGACGACAATCCCGTCGTCGCTCAGCACCTCAAGGAAGGTGGTGTGGCGGTTGTGCTTAACGAGGGTGAAGTGTTAATTCAATCTAAGGAGCCGACGCTTCGAGTAATTCCAATTATTGAAGCACCCATCACAATGCGCGGATTGGCCACGTTCAACACTGCGAATGTACTGGCCGCAGTCGCCGCACTGTACGGCTTAGGTGTTCCGGTCGATCTGATTCGCAATGGCATGCGTACGTTCCATCCCAGCGTGACCCAGAATCCCGGTCGCATGAACGTCATCGACTTCCTGAACTTCAAAGTGATTATCGACTATGCGCACAACGTTCCGGCGGTTGAGGCTCTCGGAAGATCTCTGCCATTGCTCACCGCTGGTCGAAAAATTGTAGTGGCGCATGGAACCGGCTCTCGACCCGAGGCGGGCATTCGGGAGTTCGGGGCCGCGTTGGCTAGCGTCTACGATTTTATCGTGGTGACAGAGCTCGACCCACGCGATCGCAGGATTGGGGAAACCACGGAACTCATCTTCACCGGCGCCATCGACGCCAAATTCCCCACAGACCAAATCGAGATCGTCATGGATCCACTGGTTGCAGTCGACCGCGCGTTCGCAGTGGTCCAACCTGGCGATCTCATCGTCATCCAAGTCGATCAAGTTGAGCCGATGCTCAATCGAGTCATGGCACATTTCGAACGGCTTATTGGATACGGCGCCGCGCAATCTGAAGTCCGCGGAACTGAGCCAGTGCTCAACTAACCAAC
>JBLINP010000061.1:0-17613 GCA_047639415.1 Planctomycetota bacterium
CTTCCACGTTCGTGACCGAAGAGTTCCGACTCTATGAGTTCGGATGGAATCGCTGCGCAGTTGACCGCTACGAACTGGCCCGCGACGCGGGGCGAGGATAGGTGCAGGTTGCGAGCGACGATCTCCTTGCCGGTGCCGTTCTCACCTGAGATCAGCACGGGTGCATTCGACGGTGCGACACGCTCGATTTGACCGCGCAAATTGGTGATCGCAGGTGAGTCGCCGCACAGTTCGAACTGCTCGGAAAGCTGCTTGCGTAACCCCGTATTCTCCAGCTTCAACTGACCCTGTCGCAAAGCCGAGCGAATGCTGATCAGCACCCGGTTTTGATCGAGCGGCTTTTCGAGGATGTCGACCGCGCCACGTCGAACAGCATCAACGGCCATCGCCACATCGGCATGCCCCGAGATCATCACGACCGGCAGTCCAACCGCGCGTTTTTGTAGCTCTTCAAGCAGCCCCATGCCGTCCAATCCCGGCATCTTTACGTCGGTCAGGATTAGCACCGGAGCGCGCCCGTCCTCGCGCTCCTTCTCGAGTCTCTTCAGAGCTTCGTTTCCGTCGCGTGCAGTCCAAACGTCGAAGCCCTCATATTGAAGGAGCATTTCGAGGGCGACGCGAATATCGCCATCGTCATCCACCACCAAAATCGTTTGGGGTTGATCGCCGGCTGTGTCCACTGCTTGAGTCGTCATGGTGTCCAAATCCTGACACGCTGGTGATCCATCTGCCATACTTGGCCACTTCCATCGCCATGGAGAGCCGCCCTGATTGCTCGAGGTGCTTCGCATGGCTGAATCGTTGCAAACCATGGACCACCAGAGCTTTAATCCACAACGCAAGTTGCGAAGCGACCTCCTCGCCGGACGAGCCGTGGTCGCAGGGGTCCTGTCGGGAACCTCCGCCGATGGAATCGATGTCGTGCTCACCAGGTTCTCGCCCAGCGATACAAGCGGACCTGGCCGACCACTTGCGGTGGTTTTCCGAACGATTCCCTTCGATGAGAATTCGGACCTGAATCTTGGCCAGCGAGTACGGCGGGTCCTCGACGGTGAAAAATTGGAGCTCGGTTCCTTGGCGCGTTTGAATCGCGACCTGGGGCGAGCCTTTGGACGAGCCGCTCGGGCGCTCGCGAGCGAACACGGCGTGCAACTCGACCTCGTCGCCAGCCACGGGCAAACGGTTTGGCATCACGACGGAGCCGGGGGCGGGGCGGCGACGCTTCAGTTGGGAGATGGCTGCGAAGTGGCCGAATCGGCGGGTTGTGCGGTTGTGAGCGACTTTCGCACGCGCGATATCGCCGCGGGTGGCGGGGGAGCGCCCTTGCTCGCGCTCGTTGAGGACCAGCTCTTTCCCGATTTGCCTAGGCCGACGGTGGTGTTGAATCTGGGCGGGATCTCGAATGTGACATGGTTGCCCGGAGCAAACGCCGCGGTGGTCGCTTTCGATACCGGACCCGCTGGAAGCTTGTTGGACGGCTTCGCGCGCCGATTGCTCGACTTGCCCTTCGATGAGGGCGGCCAAGTCGCTCTCCGTGGACGCTGCGATGACGAATTCGTCGCGTGCTGGGGGCATCACGACTTTTTCAAGGAAACGCCGCCCAAGAGCACAGGCCGAGACACCTTTGGCGAAGCTTGGGTGGATGATTTGCTGAATCAGGCCCCTTCCGGTTGGGCTCCAGAAGACGCCCTTCGAACCGCGACCGAGTTCGTAGCCGAGTGTGTGGCTCGCGGTCTGCGAGATTTTTTGACGGGTTCCGAGGGAGTTTCAATTCACGTCGCAGGTGGGGGCGTTCACAACTTGGCATTGATGGATGCGCTCCAGCGGCGCACCGGATCCAAGGTGATTTCCTCAGCTGAGGTGGGGGTGGACCCGGATGCGAGGGAAGCGCTCGGATTCGCTATTTTAGGGGCGCGGCAGGTGCTGGGAGTGCCCTCAACCGTGCCGGAGGCGACTGGAGCGAGGGCTGGCCGCGTGCTCGGCAAGCTTTCGCTTCCGGCGGCGAGCGGCGATTAGCTCGCCTCACGCTTAAATTTGACTCGAATCGACAGCCGATACGCGCAAAGCCGGCGGGCCTCTGTAGCCAGAGAAAAGGAGCTGGATAGTAGGCCAAGCGAGGCTCGGTGAGCGGACTCATATCCGTTCATGGCTTGACCCCTCACCTAGCCCCGCTATGATCCCGCAATCCTCTTTCCGACAAGGGTTTTGGCGAATCGGTCACTAGACCGCGCAAAGCCCGATCGGCATTTAGTCCTCGTTTCACTCCATTAGAGTCCGGCATGACCCCCCTCCGCAGCCGCTCGGGTAAGCTCACCGCCCTGATCGCATCACTTCTTCTGCTTCCGGCAGTCGCCCAAGCCCAGTCTGATCTGAGCTCTACCTTCCAACGCGGAGTCGATCTCCTGCGTGCTGGTAATAACGACGCCGCGCTAGCCGAGTTCCAATCCGTCCTTGCGTCGGATCCGAGTCACGCCGAAGCCTACGAGCTTTGGAAGAAAGCCGACGATCGCGCCTTCCTCGATTTACTCTCCGCGGGTGACCGCATCGAGTTGATTGGAAAGCGTTTGATGGAGCTTTCGAAGGCCGGTCGCGCAGAACGTCGCGATGATAAGGATGCCATCGAAGGTCTTCTGAAGATCGTGTACGGCAGTGATGCCCGTGAACGTCGCCAAGCGATCTTCACTTTGAATTCGATGCACGGTGAGTTCGCGGTTCCGTACCTCGCTCGCGCCCTCGCCGATCAAGTGGACGGCGACTCACGCGTCGACGCCATTCACACGCTCACCGAGATGGGAACCAGCGTCGTCTTGCCGTTGATTCAAATGCTCAAGAGCGACGATGCATTCCTTCGTCGTCAAGTGGCCTACACCTTGGGTTACATCGAAGACTCACGCGCTTGTCCCGCTTTGGCACACGCCGCAGCCAGTGATACTGACGGTGGCGTTCAAGCTGCTGCAGCCGCTGCGCTTGCTCGCATCGGTGGCGACTCCAATGCCGCTGCTGGTTACATCGCGCAAGGCGACGGTTACCGCGGAAACAATTCGGATCTCGTGGGTCCGGGTATGCGTTCAAGCGTCATCTGGTCGTGGAATGGTTCACTGCAAAAGAGCGCAACCCCCGATTACTTGTATGCCGATCGAATGGCCGAAGCTGCTTACTACGACGCTTTGATGGTCGATTCGACGAGTACCGCCGCCATCGTCGGAATCGCCGGAGCCGCTGCAGGTCAGTCTGGTTCGGTTGAAATTCGTCGCGCCGCTGGCGCCGATGTCAGTGACGTCGAAGCCGCCGTTGCCAGTAGTCGTTTGGCTGCAACCGCAGCAGGTAGCGACATTCTCGACGCCGCTTTGACCAGTGCTCTCGATCTCTCCGACGAGACGGGCGCTGCTGTGCTTTGTCGCATGTTGGGCAGCACGGGCACAACGCGTGCCGGTTCACTTCAACGCGCTCTTGCGAGTCGCGGTGCGGTGTCTTCCGAAGCCGCCTTGGCTCTCGGCAACATTGCCTTGCGCACGGGCCAAGCCGCAGAGGCCGACGCGATTGAAGCGCTGGCAAATGCAGCCGGTCGTTCAATCATGCGAGTGGTCGGAATCATTGATAGCGACGAACAACGCGTTTCAGTTCTTACGAACGAACTGCAGGACGGTCACGGAGCTTTGGTTTATCCCTGGAGTTCAGCATCGGTCGGCCTCGCCGCCGTGCGTCGCTCTCCCGGCTTCGATCTCTTGATCGTTTCGGATCAGCCCGAAGGTTTGACGGCCTTCCAAGTGCTCAGCGATCTCAAATCGGATCCGCGCCTCACCAATACGGCACTGCTCGTTGTTTCAGAAGATGCAGATCGCGCGAGCGAGCTCTTCGGCGAACTGGCGCAAGGCGTCGTGACGACAAGCGATTTGTCCGCTCTCGGCGAAGCTCTCTCCGGAGAGATGTCAGGCGACCGTGCGCGCGCTATGGAGCTCGCCATTCGCTCGGCCGAAACCTTGGCGGCACTGTCTGGTGACGGCGCCTCAAACCTTTCGCAATCACAGGCAAGCTTGGCGGACGCTCTCGACGGAGACGACGCGGTTGTCGGATCAGTTTTGGTGGCTCTCGGTCGCTGCGGCGACGGTGCAGTCGTCGAAGCCGTCATGGCAGTCCTCACCAATGACGAACGTACTGAAGCGCTCCGCGTGAACGCAGCCAACGCCCTCGCAGGCATCTTCGGCCGCACCGGTTCAGCCGGTGAGGATACGATCGCAATGATCATCGAAGTCGCCACGAGCGCCGGTGGAGGCGAGCTCAGCTTGGCCTCAGCAGGTGCCTTGGGTCAGCTTCCCCTGGACGACGCTACACGCGCCGAGCTTCTGAGCGGACTTCGTACCGCAGCCAACTAAAGCTAGTTCACATTCAAAGAATGTGAGCCTTCTCGCAGGCGATGCTTCAAATACGCATCGGCCTACGCTAAAAATTCACCTGTCGCTCGCCCAAGCTTGGCAAGCGGCAGGTGCATTCGCTCCAACGCCAGAGTAGCTCAATGGTAGAGCACTGCTTTCGTAAAGCAGGGGTTGCGGGTTCAATTCCCGCCTCTGGCCCCAACTTCATTCGAGTTTGGAGAGGCGTCGTGCTGGCAGTTTGAAGGCAGCATGATTGCGGTTTAGCGGGGCAAAAGTCGGGCAAGGACAGCTCTCAGGTTCACAGGATTGACCATGAGTTCGCCGGGCTGGGCGTGTGCAGCGTAGATGACGTCAATGGCGATGGCGTTCACGATTTGGCGGCCTTTTACGAACGAAAAGCGAGGATCCAACTCCTATCGGGAACTGATTTCAGCGTAATTCGATCCATCGAGTTGAACGAGTTGGCGGAATAGAAGCGCGTACTTACGGCGGCCTCAATTCGTGGGTGATCGGAGTCAACACCGCATACGGCGTCAGTCACTATCCTCCGCACTGGACACCACACGGACGGAAGAAAGTGACTGACGCCGTACGCCCCGTACGACATGCACGCCATGAGCGTCGGGCACCGACGGCCGAGCAGAGTGCCGTACTTTGCCCGACTTGGTTACGAGTTTGGCCTCATCCGGATGCACAACCGTGGGCTTCCCGGCAGCTCGCGCCCGCTCCTCCGTCTTCAGCTTAGAGTTCTTCTTCGCCTTTGCCGCATCATCGCAACCCGACCGAGTTTTTGCCTTGCCCGTTACACCTCTGCGCTGCTTTCGATTAGTGCCGTTTCCCAATCGCCCAGCGCTCCGAGTCACCGTCCGAAATTCACCCGGGGAAAGTTGGCATGCGAGCGAATTTGAATCCATTGTTGTGAGTCTAGTTGTCATGCAAAGAAGTACGTTTCGAAGCAAATTTTATGACACATGGGATGGATTCAATACGTAAATAAGTGCCGAACTATAGGTCCACTTGGCAGTTTGATCCTTTCCAGGATCCGCTCAGTTCGAGTCCTCAACTCAGCCCTGTAGCCCTGAGCCAATCGCCCAAACCGCCGGCACTACTCTCACTTTTCCGGCATCACTCCTCGCCACCAACCACCACGATCAATGCCTCTCGTTTCCCCAACTCAACCCCGCAAAAACTCCCACGACTCCCAACCCCCTCACTCCCCCGCAAAACCGAAACCCATCCCGTTTAAGCAATTCTCCGGCCGCCCAATAACCTTGCACCGCCCATCAAATCAATCCACCCAGCTTCGAGCGTTTCAATAACAGTTCCCTGCGCGTCGCCCGACCCCTCTCACTCTCGCAGTATCAGCCTCACCCACGTCACATAAGTTCAGCCGAGTCATACGCCGGTCTTCTAGTGCGACACAACGCTGGCCCCGAGCAATGCACTCGTCATCACGAACGGCACGCGTAAGGCGACAAGTCACAACTGGCGAGCAACGAGTCAACAGTCGGTAGCCTTAAGTCAGTGACCACTACCCGCAAGAGCCCCGGCCCAACATCTCGTGGACCCAACCTTCTTCACTCACGAACCCAACCCCAGTTTCCCCGACTAGTACTGACTATCCACCGTCATGCCAGCCACATTCGGCTCGATCGTATGCGGCTGAATGCCGTACCGCCCGAAGGCCTCGCTTGCGAGCGCGTCCAGAGCGCCTTGATGCTCGAGCAGAATCTTCCCAATGGTTCCGTTGCCTTCTTGGATCAGTCCGCTCAATTCGCGAACCAGCTCCGTAGCAGCGCTCGACACGGCCCAATTTTTCGCTGCCGACAGTCTGCTCGAAGTCAGCCGCCACCCGCTGAGCTCATTGAACTTGGACGTGGCGATTTGAGAAGGGTCTCCGACCCGACGCAAGAAGTGAGCTAAGCGATTCTCATTCTCGAGCATGCGATTGAGACTCGTCGCGATGCGATTGGTCACCTTCCCAATTTCGATGACCATGTCGCCTTCAAGCTCAGCCAATCGATCGAGTTCGTGAGCAGAAGTCACCTGCGGCGACAAGATCATGGCTTTGCGAAAGCGCGCGGTGCTCTCGCGAAATTCGGTATGCAGATGTTGGAAGGGAGTTGTGCTCGCGCTAGTGACTTCCTGGCTCGGCTTGTGGGCTTCGTTACTGAACCAGCGCGCGAGCAGGGGGAAGCTATCGCGAGTAATTCCGGCAATCGCAAGCGTGAGTACACGTGTCACTTCGTCGACAGCATCGGGATGATCGACGCGTTGGATTCGATAGTTCGAGTCATCCATTCGATACTCGGCGCGAGTCGCGAACGGTTGTACGGTCATTTCGCCCGCGTCATCGGGAAGCAGCGCTTTGCCTTCCAACGAAAGGTGCTGAGCGTCACTTTCGCCCGTTGCTCGTCCGAGAAAAAATTCTTTGCCTAGGCTGCGTTCTGCAATCAGGTAAAGGGCACCGACGGTGTGAATGTTATTCATCGTATTTCTAATCGAGAAACGAGCATCGGACGGTTCGCAATTACGCGAATGGACCGCCAACACTACCACTTAGATCGGCGAGCGATTGATCGAACGGAGGAGTGTCGACCTTGGAAGGCAGAGGGAAGGTCTGCTTGGTGTACGTGTCGGTATGTCGCCGGCGTTGCGCGGGCGAGAGCGTGACCGATGGTTCGGCAGTCTCTTGAGTCGTTGACGCTTCGACAACCTCTGCAATTTCCGGCTTCTCGGTCAGCGGGTTGCGCACAAGATGTTGTGCGCCCAGTTGCAACTCAAGCAAGCGCGTGAACGGAATCGACAGCTTGCGCGAGAGGTCCAAACCGCTGGCTAAAACCAGTGATTCAATTGAGCGGATGTCAGCGCTTGCGAGAAGTTGAAGCACGTCCGCATCAAGTCCGGCAATCAGTCCGACTTCCAAAGGCATGAACGGGTTTTCTGCCGGACTCGCGGGCGTTTCCACGTTGTCAGCAACTAGTTCTTCATCAACTAAAGGCCAGTGTTGCTTGCGCACTTCAGCAGCTTCATTAATGACCTGGCTCGGCTCCTGAATGGCTTCATTCTCCGGTTTACGGCTCTCGAGGGCCGGTTCCAGGTCAATTGAATGCGTCTCAGGCAGGGTGTTTTCGTCCTGAGCCGTCGTTTCGAGTACGACTTCGATCGGCGTGTCGATTGACGTCTCCTCAATTTCGATGGGCTCGATCACTACAACTTCACTGGCGACCGTCTCCACGACCTCAGTCTCAATTGTTTGCGTTTCGACAGCTCGCGTTTCAACAGGTACGGGCACGATCCGGATTTCGAGATCGTTCGCCTGAGATTGTCTTTGAGTACAAGCCAACGGAATCCGAGTCGCGTTGAACCAAGAGCGATTGGCGCTCGAACTACGCATAGACGGAGGTAGCGGTTTGACCACGCGCGGCGCGACGACAAGAGCGACCTCTTGCTCCACTTGGGGCTCAACTTCAATCGTTGCCTCAGCGTCTTCGAGTTCAACCTCAATCAGGTGATCTTCGGGCTCCAGCAATTGCATTCGCGAGCCAAGCAACCTGGCTTCGCGTTGCAGGCGATTCGCTGCGGAAAGTGTGAGGTTCAAACACTCGGACAATGCTTGCGGATCGCTCGCTACAAGATCGAGCAAGTCGTGACAGCCCGCGAACCGCAGTTCGCGAAGAGTGGAAGGTCCGTCGGCGTGCAAAGTGCACAGGAGAGCCAAAGCGTCCATGTGGGGGTGGGTGTCGACCTATAAAGTGGTCGTCGAAATGGGGGCTGGAGTGGAAGCGCGGAGTTTTTCGGAGTGCTCGATGATTTCTTCGGCCAGCGTTTCAAAGTCGCGCACCGCCCGACATTTTGGATCGAGAACTTGAACGGGTATGCCATAAGCGGCGGCCTCGCGAAGGCGCACGCTGGTATGAATGACGGAGTCGAACATCTGTTCGGCGAAGCGCGCTTGGGTTCCGATCAGGAGATCTTGCGCGATGCGCAAGCGGCGATCGAACATGGTGGCGAGTACGCGAATGTCGAAGGGGCTCTCGCGATCGATGCCGCGGTCTTCGATCAATCGACGTGCTTTGAGCGCACCTTGCAGAGCGAAGGCGCCGGACTCGACTACCAAGATGACGGTGTCGCAGGCGACCAACGCGTTGGCGCATAAAATGCCTTCGACGCGTGGCGGGCAGTCGAGAATGACGAAGTCGTAAGCCTTTTCAATGCGGGCAAGCGCAGCGGCTAGCACGGAATCGGAGTTCATGCGCCGAGCGCTCACCTCTTCGAATTCCGCGAGGGCCTCCGTCGAGGGAATCAGGTCGATTCCGCCCGGGGCGCTCCGAATGGCCAACTCGATCGCAGTGCCCGACATGAGGACGTCCACCAAAGAGGTGCCCTGTTCCCCGGCGCAGGAGAGGGCCATGGTGGCGTGAGCCTGGGGGTCGAGATCGACGAGCAGGGTGCGCGAGCCGCGAGCGGCCAAAGCTCCTGCAAGATTGACTGCGGAGGTGGTTTTACCACAACCGCCCTTTTGGTTGGCGAAGGTTAATACGTGCATAGGGGGGGACGCGCATCTTGCCCGCCCCTCGCGGCGCAATCATCGAAGTGCTTTTCAAGGACAGCCCAGAAACTTGTAGGTGCTTGCCTTGACTGCCTTTGCCGTAATCGATTTCCTAGAGGGCAATCAGCTCGATGTTCGCATACGGTACCGAGCATGGATCTCCACACTCCGTTACAAAGTTTGAGAGCAACGTTTGCTAGCAGCGCCTGACCGTTCAGAATGTCACGCTGCCCCAATCTTCCTATGCATTCCACTTCTCCGATCCTCCTGGCCGCAGTCGCGCTTCTGGGATTCAGCTGCCAAGCGCCGAACCCCAAAGACGAGGCCCTCGTGATGTCCGCCTTGCCGCCTGCGCTTCGCGATGGCACTGATTTCTCGACGCGAACGCTCTTCTCTTCCCCCAGCCTCTCGGCGCACGCGACGGAGGTCAGAGGCTCGCTCGCCGCTCATTATCACGAGAACCACGAAGAGTCGGTCTACATCACTTCGGGGTCGGCGCGCCTGCGCATAGGCAACGAATGGTTCGACCTTGTGGTGGGCGATTTGATTCACATTCCGCGCGGCGTGGTTCACGAAGTCGAAGTGGACGCATCCGTTTCGGTGATCTCGTTCTTCGCACCGCCATATCGCGGAGTGGATCGTATTTTGGTCCCCAGTCACTCGACGAAAGAGGAGGGCGAGCAAAAGCCTTCGTCGAAATTGCCGCTAGAGTTTGCACAAGGGCAATCCAACCCGCGCTCTGACTTCGTATTCCTCTCTAACTGGCCGCAAGACAGGCAACGTGGACAAGATCGAGACTCCTGAACCCGCCGCCGGAATCTCCTATCGCACGCTCTTCTTGGGCCTCGCTCTCCTGTTTCTAGCCAACTCCATTTGGCGTTCACTGACACCGAGAGCGGAAGCCACACCACGTGCCGTAACTCCGCGCGGCGATCTCGCACAGGACTAATTGGCGACGATCGACTTGTTCGAATTCGCTGCACCCGCTGTCGTTCACATCAATACAGCCAAGCGCGTGAAGAATTGGTATTCGCGTGACATGCAAGCGATTCCCGACGGTTCCGGTTCCGGCTTTCTATGGGACGACCAAGGGCACGTCGTCACAAACTTCCACGTGATCGCCGGTGCGGATAGTGCTCAAGTCACGCTCATGGATCACACCATTTCGAACGCGGTGCTAGTCGGATACGACAAAGCCTTTGATCTGGCCGTTTTGCGCATCGATGCTTCCAGCGCGGACATACGACCGATCGCAATCGGCACTTCGGCCGACCTCAAAGTCGGACAAAAGGTCTTCGCGATCGGAAATCCCTTTGGTCTCGATCAAACGCTGACGACGGGAATTATCAGCGGGCTGGATCGCGAAATTAAATCGATGATCGGGACCTCGATTCAGAACGTGATTCAAACCGACGCGGCCATTAATCCGGGTAATTCGGGCGGACCGTTGCTGGATAGTGCCGGTCGGTTGATTGGTGTGAACACCGCGATTCTTTCGCCCGGCGGCAGTTCAGCCGGCGTGGGCTTTGCCGTTCCAGTCGATACCGTGAATTTGGTCGTACCTCGCATTCTGCGCTCGCGCCCTGGTGCTCGAGCCGGGATGGGCGTGATGCTGGCGGGGGAGTCCTTGGCGCGCGACCTGGGTATCGAAGCTGGGGTCTTGATCACCCGCGTGGAGCCCGGAAGCGCGGCGGAGCGGGCGGGCTTGCGTCAATCGGACATCGTCGACGGCCGGCTTCGCTTCGGAGACGTGATTCTCGAGCTAGACGGTCGCGAGGTGAACGGTCGCGAGGATTTGATCCGCCTCTTGGAGGACTACGAAGTGGGGGCGGCGGCCGAGCTTGCGCTCGATCGTGAAGGCAAACGGGTCCAAGTCTCGATTCAGCTGATGGCGATTCGCTAGTATCTGCGCATGGCTACTGAACCGGGTACTCAAGAAACTGGCGATCAAAATGCGGACGGAACCGGCACCCAATCCGAGGCGGGGAACCAACCCGTGACGAGCTTGGTGCTGCGCGGTGATTCCGTTTCACCAGGCATGGTTCTGGGCACCGTTCACCGGAAGGATTACGACCTTTCGCGATCCCGGGCACAGCGCGTGGCTCTGGACGAGGTGGACCGCGAGCTCAATCGCTTCCGCACCGGACTGGAGGATTCTCGCCTTCAGCTCGTGGACTTGAAGTCGCGATTGGAAGGGCGCGTCAATCCCGACGACGCTCGCATCCTCGATACGCACGTCACTTACCTCAAGGATTCGGTTTTCATTGCGGACGTTGAGAACCTGATTCTCAATGAGCAAATGAGTTTGGAAGCGGCGATTACCAAGGTGATCAGTGACTTTAATCGCATTTTCAAGTTGGTTCAAAACGAAACCCTGCGTCAGTCCGCCGTCGATTTGCGGGACGTGGCCATCCGCGTGCTTCGAAACTTGGAGAAGCGCGAGGGCAACGGGGAAGGTGAGAACGGACCCGACGAGTACATTTTGGTGGCGCGCGAGCTGTCGATTGTGGACATGTTTAACCTGGCCAACGAGCGGGTACAGGGCATCGCTACCGAAGGTGGCGGCCTAACCAGTCACGCCGCGATTTTGGCGCGCTCGATGGGCATCCCCACGATTACGAATATCCCTAGCTTGCTGGAGCGCACTTCCGAGGGCGACTTCGTGATTTTGGATGCGACAGAAGGACTCCTGCGCGTCAATCCCGACGAGATGGTGCGCAAGCAATACGCGCATGTTGGAGAAGAGCGCGAAGAGCCTGCCTCGGACGATGAAGTTCCGGAATGGGCGCAAGAGAAGACCGAGACGCGTGATGGCGAAGAGGTCACCTTGAATGCGGCCTGCGGTAATTTGCCTGAGGTTGAACAAGCAGCAGCATATGGAATGCCAGCGATCGGTCTCTATCGAACGGAGCTCTTCTTCCTCGTCGAGAAAGATCCGCCCTCACGCGAGAGTTTGATCCGTCACTACACGTCCGTCGTTCAAAAGAGCAACGGTGGCGTTTGCTTTCGACTGTTGAGCGTCGACTCGAGTTTGGAGATTCCCTACCTGCACAATAAGCGCGAAACCTACCCGCAGTTCGGGCGCGCCGGCATTCGCTTACTTCTGGCACAAGAATCGGTTTTGCGCAGGCAATTGCAAGCGATTCTGATTGCGTCGCGGGGCGTTGAAACGCGCATCGCGATTCCGATGGTCACCGATTGCGGCGACCTGCGCAGAGTCAAAGAGATCCTGTTTGAGGAACGCATCGAACTGCGCAAGTCCGGCCAGGATTTTCAGGAAAAGATTGAGCTGGGTTGCGTCATTGAAACACCGGCAGCGATGATCGGAGTTCGCGACTTGGCGCGCGAATCGGACTTTCTGACGATCAACCTCGACTCGATGGTGCAGTACCTCTTGGCCGCCGATCGCGAGTCCGCTGAACTCTCTCACTACTTCGAAAGCCTGCACCCGATGGTGCTGCGCTCTTTGGCCAAGATCAGCGAAGTCTGTAAGGACAAGCGCTGCTCGCTATCGATCTTCGGTGTCACGGCTTCGGAGCCTTCCAACTTGGGCTTGCTGCTCGGTTCGGGCTTGCGCAGCTTTGACGTACCGCCCGGTTCCTTGCGTGCGTTGATGGGGGAGCTTTCCCGCACGGATCTGCAGTCCGCATCACGCGCCACTCGCGCAGCGGCGCGCAGCTCCTGCCAAGCAGAAACGGAATCCCTGATGCAAGGATTCCGTCACGGCTTCGCGCGCTCGTAGGGCGCCCTCATTTCTGGTCACAAGGCGTGACTGCTTACTTCATGCTCTTCTTCGGTGAAGCGATCGCTTGGAATTGTACGGCCAGTAGAATCGTCTTCTCTTTGATCCCCGTGAGCCCAATCACGGCGTACTCACCTTCGACCGTAGAGAAGGACGTTTGCAGTTCGACGGCCGGGGGAATCGGCCCTGTGGGACTCGTCATCGTCGTGTTGTGGCGATACAGGCTCGCCGATGTGATCGCCAATGTGCCGGATTGCTCATCATACTTGAGCCCGTCCAGCTCCAGACTGAAGTGCAGGCCATTGCCCTTCATCGTTAGAAGCGTTTCGTTCCCCGTTCCAACGCTCGTGCGAATGCTGCTCATCGCGAGTTGACCAAAGCCTTCATAGGGAGTGAGCTTCGCGAGGTTCTGAGACAGTTCTTTGGGAAGCGACGGGGGATCGGGTGCTATGTCAAAGTCTGTAGGACTAAGCAGGTAGGCACTGAGAGTGATTTGAGGTAGGGGCCGGTCGATCTCTTGCAGAAGGGCCACCATCTTGTCGATGTTCGACTGCGTGTCGCGAACCACAAGGGTTGTGGGCGAATCGGTGACGAGCATGTTCTTCGTCGTGCGCGGTGTACCGTCGCTATCGGTGAATTGAACAAACCTTGCGTACAAATCCAACGAGTGTTTCAGAGCTCTATCCGAGATGAAGCGAGGCGAATATGTAAACGAGGTGATCGCTTCTGAAACAGCAATCTGAGCCTCTTTTTCTTGTTGAGCAGCGTTGTTTAGTCGCCTCTGCTTTTCCTCCTCCTTCCGCATTGCCTGAAGCGCCACTGCTTCGAGCTCTTTGAGTGCTTTCTGAAGTTCTGCAGAGCCTTCAGCAGTTTCGTAAATCACTATTGCCTTGCCGTATCGGTAGAGGTTGTCGACGGACTTTATTCTCGAGCCGTCGTTCGACCGAACCAAAATATTGCGACCATAGAGTTTATCTATCATCTTGATGAGCGACGTCGTATCGGCCAATTTCGAGTCGTGGTAGACGAGAGTCAGTTCGGAACGATCATAAGCTTTGATGAAATCATCGGACTTCGAATCATCTTGAGCCGCGAGCGAAGTCGCCAGGGTGAGAGCGCAAAGCGTGGACAGGTATATTTGTTTCGTATTCATCGGGATTGAATCTCCAAGTTGTTGTTTAGTGAATTTGAATTGGCATTACCGGTCGCAAGCGACGCGGTTGGTAGGTAGAGCCGAACGGGTCCGGATCTCAGGATCATTCGGTTGTCTTCGTCGAAGTCGACTTGGACTTCATCCGGGGCTCGGTGAATCGAAGTGACCTCGCTTGACGGGGCGACTGTTGCTTCTGAATTGCTCTCATTCGGGATGTGGAGAGCGATTTCAGTCGTTTCCTGATTCGGTTCGCCTATGTCCGTTTGCAGTCGCAGTGCGACTGCAAACAGAAGTACTGCGGCGGCGGCTAGTGCGATCCATTGTCTCGCCGGCAAGGTTTGTCGGGGGCGGAGTCGCCGCTTCGCTTCGCGTATGAACTGTTCGCGATCACGAGTTGATTGTTCGCTTGAAACAGGAGCAAGAGCTTCCGACCAAGCACTTTGTAGTTGCTCGATAGCGGCACGGGTTCGTGCATCTTCGTTCTCGAGTTCATCGCCGCGTTCGATTGTCGGCTGTTCACTCTTCCACAAGTCGCGCAAGACTTTGAACTCGTCTTGAGCATCGAACTCGCCGGGAAGGTTGGGATTAGACATTGGGCAACCCCCGTTCGTTGAGTGGCTCGGCCAATTTCGGTTCTAAAATCATTCGCACTCGACGACGTGCCAATGCGAGCAGCGAACGCACGCTGCTTTCTCCAATGTCGAGTAACTTCGCGACGCGATTAGTGGAGAGCTGTGACAGGTCTCGAAGCACAAACACTTCGCGTTCACGCGGAGTGAGTTCTCTCAGGCAATCGGTCAGGAGTTGATTGACTTCGCCACGTTCGGCTTCTTGATCAGGACGCGAGACGTAACGGCCGGTTCCCATGGCAGCGTCGCCCTCAATTTTTTCACCCAGCGCATTGGCAGCCGAGTTTTCCGCTCGTTTACGCGCATCAGTTTGTCGCTGTCGATCGCGACACAGATTGAGCACGACCGATGTTCGCCAAGGCTCGTAAGCCAATTGTGTGTCGTAGCGGTACAGTCGGTCGAGTAGGTGCAGCATGGCGTCTTGAGCGACGTCGTCCGCATCGTTGGTATCGCATAGAAACCCAAGGCACAGGCGATAAACCTGGGGGTGTTCGGTGCGGTACCAAGAATCGATGGCTTCGGTTTCCCCGCGCAAAACTGCGGGGATTAGGGCTGTAATCGATTCGGGAGTTTCGCTCATTCCACACCAGTTACGCGGCTACTGTCGCAAGCGCTGAAAAGAAAACCCGAGTTGTTTGAGAAGCTTGCACTTCCCGCATGACGCCAGATTAGGAGCTTTCTTCCCTCACGGTGGCACCTTCAAGCACGATTCGCGCGGTTCGCGCTGTGGCTCCCGTTCGAGCACCCTCGAGTGTTGTTCGCATGGCTTCGCTAATATCGTTCATCGAATCAATTGGACCGATTGCGAAGAGCGCGGACCCGCTCCCGCTCAAACTCGCAAGCCAAGCGCCCCGATCTCGCGCAGCCGTTAAGGCTTCGGCAGCCCCGGGAATCAGCGGCAATCGATACTGCTCGTGAAGTCTGTCCTCGCCGCCCAAAGACAAGAGTCGCGCATCGGCTTTTTTCAAACCAGCCAACAAGAGTCCCAAACGTCGCGGGTTCTCAAGGGCATCCGCAAACTCAATTTGCGCCGGCAAAACTCGCCGTGCAGCTTGGGTGGATAAAGGTTCCTGCGGCCAAGCCAAAGCGAAGCCCAACGCATCCGAACATTCCACCGGCGTCCAGGCCGGCGCTTCGTTTGGAATCGGAACACACAGCGTGGCACCTCCGGCCAAACTCGCCGTTACGTTGTCCGGATGACCTTCAATCTCGATTCCGAGAGAGATCTCCGCTTCCAGAGTCGGCGTGGTATCAGCCAGGAAACTCGCCAACCGAATGCCTGCCGCAACCGCGGCGCCACTCGAGCCCAATCCGCGCGCGATCGGGATCTCGCTCGCGATTTCGAAGTGATACTTTTGAGCGGGCACTCCAAAGACTTCGCAAGCTCGCTCGAATGCGCGAATTGTGAGATCGCTCTCGATGTCAGGCCAAGCGCTTGCGGCCGAGTCATGAACACGACGGGTGTGCACCGCACCCTCGATCGGTCCGCGAACTCGCACTTCGCTGAATAGGTCGAGAGCGAGTCCCAAGCAGTCGAAGCCGGGACCCAGGTTGGAGGTCGAGGCGGCGACGCGAACGGTCAGGTGGCGGCTAGAGTCGAGCGGGGGCATCGGATGAAAGGTAATGAACTGACTGGCATCCGTGTTGATCGCTCGGAGCTAAGTCTTGATCGCGTATCGGGATGCCTCGGTTTTTCAAAGGGGCAGGGCCTCGATCAACAAATTCGCCAGTAACTCGGGGAGCGAAAGTTACCTACATCCCCGTATCAACACGCTTGCCAGTCAGTTCAGTAGGAAGCCGAGGAGGCGTCGGGGATCGGTCGAAATCGGCGCCTAATTTGGCTGCTCCCGCATTCGATCGCTGCACCAAAATAGGAAAGTGCAAATCGGTTCATGGTCCGTACGACCTAGGGCTGAAAATTCAATCGAGGGAACAGCCAGATCTAGCGCTTGTATGATCTCCACACGCAACATATCGTGTGCTCACCCGCCGGGGATAATCGACTTTTCGTGTCGCAGACGCGCATTCCACCAATCGATTGACCCAGCGGAAAGCGGAGAAGCACCATGTATGAGACCGACCTCGACAGGGAGCGCGAACGCCTTTATTCGCGTCTATCCACGCTTAATGGGATCCAGCCCATGCCCTCGATCCGTAACTGGGTCTTGGTTGAGACGAGCAACCCCCGAGAATTGGCTCGGCGGATCAACCGTCGTATTGCTCCTGGAACGGTGAGCGTTCCTCGGCACTTGACGGGAGCCATCCGAATTCCAGTTCGCGATCCGAAATCGAACGAGTTGCTCTTCGGAATTGTGCGCAGCTTGATGATCAAGCGTGCGGACGAAGAGGCAGCGCGTGAGGACGCAGAAGCCATGGGCGAGCTGGATTCGACCTCAGAGGTCGGCTAGCACCCAACCTAATCACTAGCGGTGTCGGACACCGCTACCCTGTCGCACCGGGCACTTCGAGTCTTGATTTCGAAGGGTCCGGGAGCCCCGCGCTCGCGACTCAATAAGTAATTATTCGTTCATCGCTCTGGAATGGAGCGGTTTCGTTGGGGGCGTTTTTCGTGGCGAGTACTCGCGGTTGGCGAGCGTGCGCGGATAGGATGCCGCCACAACTATCATTCGTTTTTGGAACAACAGAGTTATGCCTAAGAAGAGCAAGAAGAGCACCGGTAGCACGTCGACGCGCGCGAAGAAGGCTACCGGTAAAAGCAGCGGTAAGGCCAAGAGCGCTAAGCCGAGCGGCGCGACCGCTGTCGCTGAAGCGCCCGTCACCAAGTCGAAGGCGACTTCGAAGACATCGGCGAAGAAGAAGTCCGGCAAGAGTTCGGCGAAACGCGCGTCATCGACGAAGTCGACCAAGCGGGCGACGAAGAAGGCTCCTAAGAAGCCCGTCTTCACCGCCGCGACGGCCGACAAGCACGAGCTCTATCAACTGTCGGTTCAATCGCCGGAAGAGGACGCCAAGTTTCTGCGTCGTACCTACAAAGGCATCCGCGGTAAGACAGCCAAGCACTTGCGCGAAGACTTTTGCGGAACCGGGCTATTGGCATCGCACTGGATTGCGAAGGGCAAAGAATACACGGCTGAAGGTTTCGATATCGACCCGGACCCGGTGGGTTGGGGGATCGAGCACAACTTTGCGCCGCTTGGTGATGA
>JBLINP010000062.1:0-17472 GCA_047639415.1 Planctomycetota bacterium
CCTCCGGCAAACCAGGCCGTTCAGTAAATAGCGTGATGAGCGCTATTTACTGAACGGCCTGGTTTGCCGGAGGAAAGTGACTGACGCAGTATGTCGCCGGAGGAAAGCATCGAAATTGGGTGCAGTTAGGTATTGTCCAGTCATGAGTCTCGACTTTGAAGATGAGTATGGCGTTAACGCTGGCTACGTGCAGGTCCTGTTTGAAGACTGGCGGCGTGATCCAGCGAGCGTCGACGCTGCCTGGCGCAAGCAATTCGAGCACCTGACCGGGAGTCCCCCCTTCAAGCCGGCCGTCGAGACGTCGCCGACTGAAGCCCCTCAATCGGCCAAGCGGCAAGCGGACTCCACTTCGAAGACGGCAGCCATCGTTGAAGAAGGATCCGAGTTCGAACTCCTGACCGGTGTGGCCGCGCGCATCGTGACGAACATGACGGCCAGTCTCGAGCTGCCCACCGCGACCTCGGCTCGCACGCTCCCGGCCAAAGTACTGAGCGAGAACCGCCGCGTACTGAACGAGCACATGCAATTGCGTGCGCTCGGCAAGGCTTCCTTCACGCACCTGATCGCCTTCGCGCTGGCACGCGCACTGGGCGAGATGCCTCGCATGATCGCCTCGTTCGTCGAGAAGGATGGACGCGGTCACCGGCGACTACCGGATCACGTCAACCTCGGACTGGCGATCGACGTTCCGGGACGAGACGGTCGCGGCCGAATGCTCGTCGTACCCAGCATCAAGTCTGCCGAGACTCTGAACTTTCGCGAGTTCCACGCGGCCTACGAAGAGATCGTTCGACGTGGGCGCGAGGGCAAGCTCGGTCCGGCGGACTACGGAGGCACCAACGTCACGCTCACCAACCCGGGAGGCTTCGGCACCGAGATGAGTGTGCCGCGACTGATGAAGGGGCAGGGTCTGATCGTGGCCACAGGGTCGATCGCCGTGCCGCCGACGGTCAGGAGTGCTTCGGCTGCCTCGCTGGCCGAGCTCGCCATCGGTCCTGTTATGACGGTGACCTCGACTTATGACCATCGCGTGATTCAAGGCGCGGAGTCGGGGCTCTTCCTCAAGCTGGTTGAAGAGCTGCTCGAGGGAGAGCACGGTTTCTACGAGGAGATCTACCGCGCCATGCGACTGCCGTGGACTCCCTACGTGGCCGCACACGACACGCATTCCGTAACAACCGATGCGCGCGAGGAGAGCGACAAGCAGACGCGCGTTTGGGAACTAATCAACGCCTACCGCGTGCGTGGCTGTCGCCTGGCCGACCTCGATCCGCTCGAGTACAAGCCCGACCTACTCGACTCGCTAGATCCCTCCAAGCACGGCTTCACGATCTGGGATCTCGATCGCACCTTCAATGCTGGCGGAATGCTTGGCAAGCAGGAGATGACGCTGCGCGAGATCCTCGAAGTGCTGCGACGCTCTTATTGCCGACGTTGGACCGTCGAGTACATGCACATCGCCGATCGCGAGCCCAAGTGGTGGATTCGTGAGCGAATTGAGAATCCCGAGTACTTCTACAAGTTCTCGCGCGAACGCATCATCGAACTCGTCGAGCTGCTTTTTCACGCGGAAAATTTCGAGCACTTCCTGCACACGCAATACGTCGGCAACAAGCGCTTTTCGCTCGAAGGCGCCGACACGCTGATACCCGCCCTGGCCGAGGCGATCGAGAACGCCGCCGATCAGGGAGTCGAAAGCGTCGTGATCGGCATGGCGCACCGCGGGCGACTCAACGTGCTGGCCAACATTCTCGAGAAGCCCTACGAGCAGATCTTCCGCGAGTTCCAGGGCGTGTTGCTGCCGCTCTCGAGCGAGGGTTCTGGCGACGTGAAGTATCACTTGGGTCAGCGCGGCACGTACCAGACGCGCTCCGGCAAATCCGTCGAGGTCTTCCTGTCCCCGAACCCGAGCCACCTCGAAGCCGTGGATCCGGTGGTGTGCGGAATGACGCGCGCTTATCAGGACGCTCTGCACGATGAGAAACGCGGCAAGGTGCTCGCGATATTGATTCACGGAGACGCAGCCTTCTCCGGGCAAGGCGTCGTGGCCGAGACCTTCAACATGTCGCGGCTGCCTGCCACGCGCAACGGCGGCACGCTGCACATCGTCGTCAACAACCAGATCGGTTTCACCGCCAGCCCGCGCGACCTGCGCTCGACCTACTACTGCACGGACTTCGCCAAAGGCGTTCAGGTTCCAATTCTGCACGCCAATGGCGACTATCCCGAGTCGGTACTTCGCGCGGTGCGACTTGCGGTCGACTACCAGCACACCTTTGGCGAGGACGTGGTGGTGGACATGGTTTGCTACCGGCGCTGGGGTCACAACGAAGGCGACGAGCCTGCTTACACCCAACCGGTGCTGTACTCGAAGATTCGCAAGCATCCGACAGTCTGTCAGAACTACACCAATCTTTTGCTGCGACGCGGCGACCTGGAGCAATCCGAGATCGACGAGATCGAGCAGCGCTTCGACGCCGAATTGAACCAAGCGCTCATCCGCACGAAGAACGAGCTACCGGTTGAGGTTCCGCCGGAGGACATCATCGACCTCGACGACGATGAGCCCACGGACTTCGTCACCCAAGCGTCGCCGACAACGGGGCTTTCCGCCGACCAACTGGTCGAGATCGTAGACGCGACGAATCTCATGCCCGAGGGGCACGTCGTCCACCCGAACCTTTTGCGCCAGTTGCGCCGACGCGAAACGATGGTGCGTGGCGAGCTGGCGGTCGATTGGGGTTGCGCTGAGGCGCTGGCCTTCGGCAGCCTGCTCCAGGAGTCCGTCTCGATCCGCTTGGCCGGACAAGACTCGGGCCGCGGCACCTTCAGCCACCGCCATGCCGTTATCCGCGACCAAGTCACCGAGTACGACCACGTTCCGCTGCGCGGGCTCGCCACAGGCGGCGCCGAGTTCAACGCCTGGGATTCGTTGCTCTCCGAAGAAGCAGCGCTGGCTTTCGAGTACGGCTACTCGCTCGCACGTCCCGACGTGCTCGTCTTGTGGGAAGCGCAGTTCGGCGACTTCGTCAACGGCGCGCAAATCGCAATTGACCAGTTCATCTCGGCCGGCGAGGCCAAGTGGAAGGTAAAGAGTGGCGTGACCATGCTGCTGCCGCACGGCTTCGACGGAATGGGACCCGAGCACTCCAGCGCAAGACCCGAACGCTTCCTCGCACTGTGTTCCGGCGGAAACATGACTGTCGCCAACTGCTCGACATCGGTGCAGTATTTCCACCTGCTCCGTCGCCAGGGCTTGGCATCGGACAAGCGTCCGCTGATCATCTTCACGCCCAAGTCACTCCTGCGCGACAAACGCGCCGCAAGTGCGGTCGGTGACTTTACGAGCGGTGGCTTTCAAGAACTGCTCCCGGACCCGAAGCCGTCCAAAAATGCGAAGCGCTTGATCCTCTGCACCGGCAAGGTCTTCTACGACCTCGAGGCCTACCGCGCGGAACACAACCGAGACGACGTCGAGCTCCTGCGCGTCGAACAAATGTATCCGCTGCCCTGGTCCGCTCTCGCTGAACGTTTCTCGCAGAGCCCCGACGCCGAACTGATCTGGTGTCAGGAAGAACCCCGCAACATGGGAGCCTGGCCGTTCATGCTGCAACGTTTTGCCGACCAGGGAGTCAAGCTCCGTTACGCCGGGCGCCCCGATGCCCCTAGCCCTGCAACAGGCTCCTATCACCGACACCAAGCCGAACAGTTGCACTTGGTACGGCGAGCCTTCGAGTAAGACATACAGTGCCGTCTGTGAGAAGCCTTCTCACAGGCGGCACTTGTGGTCAATCGGCCGAGCAAAAAGCGGCCGCTATGTATCTTGGGAAACCGGGGGCGACTCCGCGTCGGTCGGACAACTGTTCCAGGGTTCGTAGCCGTAGATCGACGGGCTCTGGAGCGATTCGATCAGCGCCTTCAAAGGTTGGTCCGCGTTCTCGAACCGGTCGCCGGGCAAGCCGTTCTCCAATTTGAGAACGCCGCGCGGACAGACCGCAGCGCACACTCCACAACCGACGCAGGACGCACGCACGATGTTCTCGCCGCGCTGAGCGTAGGCGCGCACGTCGATGCCCATTTCGCAGTAGGTAGAACAATTCCCACAGGACATGCACTGCCCACCGTTGGTGGTGATGCGGAAGCGGGAAAACACGCGCTGGATCAAGCCCAGGATGGCCGCCTGCGGGCACCCGAATCGACACCAGACGCGGTTGCCGAGCAGCGGATAGAAACCGACGCCCACGACGCCGGAGAACACTGCGCCAATGTAGAAGCCGTACCACTCTTTGAGCGAGCCCGAGAAGCTACCGAACCAATTCCAATTGGAGGTGCCCCAGACAGCAACCGTCATCACGAGCACGAGGACCAGAACGGAGTGGATCAGATAACGCTCGATTTTCCAGGAGCGAGTCGACTTGGAGGAGAGCTGGCGGAAGGGGTCGCCCAGCGTTTCCGCGAGCCCGCCGCAGCCGCAGATCCACGAGCAGTACCAGCGCTTGCCGAAGTAGTAAGTCAGCACCGGCGTCGCGACGAACGTCAGAGCGAGCGCCCAGACCAGCAGGAACATGCCGACCCCGCCCGCTCCCAGGAAGTAGTCCACGTAGCTGGGAGTCAGGTAGTCCTGCTTCAACGGGAAGATGCCGTTGAACTCCATGTACGGCTTCTGAAACTTCACCAGCAGGTTGGGCAGGATCCAGGCCAGCAAGCCCTGCGCAAACGTCACCGAGAGCGTGCGCACCTGGTGATAGCGGTTGTGGCGATACTTCATCCACATGCGTACGCCGAACACGGCGATCGCGAAGGTGTAGATGACGCCGTACAGGAACCAGCGCGAAGCCGGGGCGCCGGTCATGAGTATCGCCAACGGATCGACGACACGCACCAAGCCTGTCGGTGCCTCGCCCGGTACTTCTCCCAACAGATGCGGATACCAGTAGATCACGACATAGAAGGCGGTCATCGCGATGCCCGCGATCCAGCCGAGTCCGCCGCGCGCCGTCAGAGAGTGAAACCAGGTCCCGTCGTGCTTGATGCCCTCGCTCGTGCCGCTGTGCTGAAATCGGAAAGTCAGCGCAGTGCCGACCGCGATCAAGCCCATCGAGCTCAATAAACCGATCCAGGTTCCGGCCAGCGGTCCATCTGCCCATTGCAGGATCAGCGAGAGTATGCCGAGTCCGACGAGGGCCAGAGAGCCCTTTTCGCCCGGCGACAACCCGGCCGGCGCGATGTCCACCGGTGTTACCGGCTCGCCGAAACCAATCGCCTCTTCGTCGAAATCGTAATCGAGAGTTTGTTGTTCCATCAGACAGTCACTCGCAGGGCTCGGCGGATTTCGGATTCGTGGCGTTTGTAGAGTTCGGGTTCGAAGTAAGCCTCTTCGAGTCGATCGAGCACATGCTCGACCGAAACCTGGTCGCGTAACCAGCGCTCGCAAACTTCGTGGCGCCAACGCAAACCCATCGTGTTGAGTCCAATCACGCCCGCGTCGGTGTGAACAATTCGTAGCGCGTGCTTTCCGTTGGGATGCTCCCAGTACAGGTTCTGCTCGCCCGGCACTTTGCGATGCACCAATCCATAGGTGTGATACTCGAGGTCGAGGAACTTCGCCGAATTGAACCAGATTCCCGCGTCGTACTTTCCGACCTTCTCGCCCGCCATGCTGCGCGCCGCGAACTCGCCCTGCATCTTGCCCGTGTACCAGACTTGCTGAATCGTGTTGCGCTCTTCACCTTCCGCGCGAATCTCCGCGCAGTCGCCGGCCGCATAGACATCTTTTGCGCTGGTCTGTAGCTGCGAGTTCACCAAAATGCCGCGGCCGGTTTCGATGTTACTACCCGCCGTGACGGCGATATTCGGCGAAACGCCAGCGGTCAGGCCGACCAATTGGCACTCCATCTCGGCGCCCGCCTTGGTTTTGATTCCGCGGCAACGTCCCTTGCCGTCGTCGAGAATTTCGTCCAATTCCGTGTTGAGCAGCAATTCGATTCCGTGCGCTCGAATCTCGCGATTGATCATGTCGGACTCTTCGTTCGGCAAAATCCCGTTCCAGTACGACTTCTCACGCACGAGAAAGCTCACGTGAATGCCGCGCGAGTGCAGCATCTCCGCCAATTCGATGCCGATCAGCCCGCCGCCGACGATCACCGCTTTACGCGTGCGCTCGGCAGTCTCGTACAGCCGCTTCAAATCAAGCAAATCCCACAGACCTTGAACCCCACTTAAGTCCTGGCCGGGCCAACCAAACTTGTTGGGTTTCGAGCCAGTCGCGATCAAGAGTTGGTCGTACTTGATCGGAGCCTGGCCATGAAGCTCGAGTTGTTTCGCGTCGGTGTCGATCTTCGTGACCCAGGCGCGCACCAGAGTCAGCCGCTGCTCGGCCCAATACGAGTCCTCAAAGGGCTTCGTGTCCTCATAGCGCATGTGCCCCATGAAGATGTACATCAGCGCGGGGCGCGAGTAGTGGTACTTCGACTCCCCCGAAACGATCGTAATCTTCCAATTCGGATGCAACTTCCGCAATCGAAGCGCAGCGCTAACGCCAGTGACACCGTTCCCCAAAATTACTGCGTGCATGAATTCGTTGGCCGTGTTGATGAAGGAGCGAAGGCTCTACGACGAGAAGCACGAAGCCTACGCCGATTTTGCCTGGACGTGACCGACATTCAGAGGCGGAAATGATGGGTGTGGCCGGTTTCCGCCAGGTGGGGCGGTTCTGACGTAGTCGTCCGATGGGTTGAACCACGGTTTGGTTCGGAATGTTGGTCAATCCGGAAATTCACCAACCGAGCGCGCGCGGACGGTCAATCGCCGCGTGGTGATCCCCCTCAACCATTCCCTTCCGCAGCGCGACTTCTGAGCCTGTGAAGCTGCATTCGCAGATAGGCGGCCTATATAAATTTGCCGACCTCGCGCGGTACCACAGGCGGAGCCAATGATCAGTTGCGCTGGGCTTTTATTCTGTGTACCGCACTCGTCGAAGTTCATAGGCCAACTCGAATCGTTCACCCGAACGAATGTTCCCGATCAAGCGCTGAACCAGAACGGCATCAAACTTCGATAAGCCTTTTTGCTCCGCAGTTCCATCCCAATCACTAAGCAACAAGCCACGTCGTCTTCCGGCAAGCTTGCACGCGTCGAGCAACACTCGCGCAAGCGGGTCGAAACTCGCGGCGGGCAGGTTGCTTTCGTTGATCGTGCTCGCCACTCCAATTCGCCAAGCTTGCTCGTTCGAACCCTCGCGCAGTTCATCGGTGAGCTTGACCTAAAAAGCCTTCTCACAGACGGCACTGTATGTCTGTCTCGGAAGGGCTTACGACCGTTTTCTTTTATGCTTGAGTTCGAGGTCCGCGATTAGCGGCAAATGGTCCGACGCTATCCGCGCGAGTTCGAAGCGCGAGCGCGCGACCTGCTCCAGTAGGAGATCGCCGCGCACGTAAATCGCGTCGAGCGCGCGCATCGGTACGATGGCGGGGAAGGTGCGCAGCGAGGGCTTGTGACCGACGAAGTCCGACGGCTCGAGATAGCGACCGAGTGTTCCCCATAGGTCGTTAAGGTCTCCGCCGACGACGATCGGCGTGTGCGGATTGAGTCGAGCGAAGGGGTGACTTGCGAGGAACTTTTTCAACTGCAGCTTGCGTTCGATTCCCGAAAGCCCGAGATGCATGTTGAACAGGTGCAGACTGCGCGTTCGGCCTTGGCTCGTCCGGATCCTGCAGCGCGCATGCAGCACGCTGCGCGCCTTTTTGGGCGGGATCGTGACCATTACGTTCTCGACCGCGTACAGCGGGAAACGGCTCAAGATTCCGTTGCCGTACTCTCCGCCGTTGCCACGCTTCCTCACGTTCACAGCGTACGCTCGGTGCCGATACCCGAGCAGGTCGCCCAGCACCTCGATCTGATCGTCGTCCCGGAACCGCGACGACGCTCGCGCAACCTCCTGGAGCAGCACGATATCCGGCTGGTGGTGTGCGATGACGCCCGCGATGCGCTCCGGGGCGTAGCGGCGGTCGACGCCGCCGACGCACTTGTGGATGTTATAGGAGAGGACGCGCAGGCGCATGGAAGGCAGGGGCCGGGCGCAGTACAGTAGCGCCCGAGGAGCGTTCATGAACAATTTATTGTCCCTGCTAGGTGCGTTGGCGCTCATCGGTTCGATCGTCTCGACGGCGCACTTGCTCCTGCGCTATCGAGATCCGACCGCGGCCGTCGGCTGGCTCTTTGCCGTTTGGGCGCTGCCCCTGCTCGGGGCGGGGATGTACCTCGCCTTCGCGGTGTACACCGGCCCCCGCCGAGTGCGAGTGAGGCGGAAGCTCTCGCGCCGGCTGCGGCGCGTGGAGCGGCATGCAGCCGGGTCTTTGCCCAATCTGATCGACGCCGAAATCACTCTGCAGAACGAGATCGCGCGGCGCTCGGGAGCCCTGCCGATGACGCTGGGGAACGATATCGTGCTGCACGAGAACGGGGCCGCGGCGCGCGCCGACGTGATGACGCACCTGCGTGCTGCTCAGACCGAGATCCTGCTCGAGTCCTACATTTGGCGAGACGACGAGTTGACGCAGGAAATCGTGGAGATCCTGGCTGAACGGCGACGCGCAGGGGTGGAGGTGCGCGTTCTGGTCGACGCGATCGGATCGCACCGCTTATTTGGCGACCGGCTTGGCAGGCTGCGTGAGAACGGCATCACGTGTTCGGAATTTCTCGCGCCGAATCCATTTAAGGGGCGCTTTCAGTTCAACTCGCGCAACCACCGCAAGCTGTTGGTGGTCGACCGCGCTGTTGCCTTCCTTGGTGGGCGCAACTACACGAGCGAGTACTTTGACGACGGCCCCAATGGGATCCACGACCTATCAGTGCGCGTTGCCGGGCCGGCAGTGGGGCCGCTGACCGGGCTCTTCCTTGAAGACTGGCTCGTGGCCACGGGCGGCTGCGTTGAGAACCGCGCCGAGGTGAGCGCGCCGGAAATGGTCGGGCCAACCGCCGTCCGAGTGATCCCTCACGGCTGCGACGAAGCGCGCGACGCTTTCGTGCCGATCCTCAGCTCGGCCATCCGTCGCGCGCGCAAGGAAATTACGATTGTCACGCCGTACTTCGTCCCCAGTCCCAACATCCGACACGATTTGCGCATGGCAGCGCTCGCCGGAGTGCACGTTCGCATCCTCGTTCCAGAGCGGACTCCAGAGCGCTGGCCGGAACTCGGGGCGCCGCACTTCTACCAGGAACTCTTCGATGCCGGCGTCGAGATCTGGAAGCGTCCGCCGCCGTTCCTCCACGCAAAGGCCGTGATCGTCGACGGAGCCCGGACGTTCGTCGGCTCGGCAAATTTTGACGCGCGCTCCTTCCTGCTCAACTACGAATTGACGATCGAAGTCCCGGGAGAGGATTTTGCGCGAGCGGTCGTGGCTTCATTCGAGCCGGAATTCGCGCTTTCCAGCCGCATCGACCCCGAGGCGTTCGCGCGCCGTCCTTGGTGGCGCCGTGCGATTGAGAACGCGGTGGCACTGTTCTCGCCTGTGCTGTGACGCAGCAAATAGTACTGCGTCAGTCACTTTCCTCCGCCAACTCTGACTGTTGAACGGCCAGAGTTGCCGGAGGAAAGTGACTGATGGGGTATGCCGGTATGCATCCAATTCGTCGGCGAGTGCGAATCGTGATGTATGAACAGGCGGACTCAATTCCGGGATTCTCAGTCATGAGTCAACCAACGGTCCTCTTTCTTGGCGGCAATGGACACGACCCCGTTCGTCTCGAAGCAGTGCGCGAGATCTTGAGCACACGCGTCGATGCGGCGTCGATCCGGGGCGTCGATACGGAGCCAGGACAAAATCCACCGGGGCAAAACAAGGGAGGGCGAGCCAAACGGCTCGCCCTCCCTTGTTTTGCCCCGGTGGATTTTGTCCTGGCTCCGTATCGACGCCCCGGATCGACGCCGCATCGACGGGGAGATATCTGATGCCTAATCGTTACCCATTCCGTCCTCCGTCGTCTATTCCTCGAGAAGGAATCACATGACAAGGAAATCACGACGCGATGTGCCGGGCGCTTGGCACCACGTAATTAACCGTGGGCTTGCTCGACGAACTGTTTTCGAGAACCGCGAATGCATGCGCTATTTCCAATCGCGTATTGCTCACTCCGTGCGCCGGAAAGAGTTAGAGATTCATGTTCTTACAATTCTCACAACTCACTATCACCTCCTCGTACGGAGCCCCACTGGGCAACTAGCAGAGGGCATGCGACGTATCCAAAACGAATACGTTCGATGGTTCAATCGGAGGAATCTGCGCGATGGCTCACTCTTTCGGGGGCGTTTTCAGTCGCTCCGGGTCGAAGGCCTTCGATACCGAAGAATGGTTGTCGGTTACATCGATCGCAACGCCGTATCGGCTGGGATAGCGAGCAAACCCGAGTCGTACGAATACGGCAGTGCCCGCTACTACGCAGGATCTCGTTGTCCGTCATGGCTTGCTCGGGATTGGGTTGAACGCGACTGTCTTGAGCAGTTCAAAGAGTTCTCCTGGTCCGCTTACAAGCGCCTCTATCTAACGAAGCAAAACGCTCGATTTGACAAATTAGTAGAGCAACGAATCAACCACCCGGCCAGGGATGTGGATCCACTTGATGACCTCGTCCATTCGACGCCTAGCCACGTTCTTCAATGGATGCGTCGCAAAGCCGCTCTTGCAGATGGAAGTCGCCCGGGCTTGCCTTGCGCTTCAACGGCTTGTGTTCTCGAGGTTTGTCGTCGAGCGAGCAATCAAATTCCTTGGACTGCAAATGTCGGACGCCGCTATAACGTCGACCTCTGGCAATTACTCGAAGTCGCCCTACTCCGCGATCTCGCCGGCCTCCGTTGGGACGAGATTGCCCAAAGAAGCAACGCATCGCCCTCAGCCGTAAAACGACGCTACACAGCCCATCGCGACGCAATTTCTATCGACGGCGATTACACCCTCCGACTTCAGAAACTGTCTGCCGAACTCCTCGCCCCGACCATACCGAGCCAGGACAAAATCCACCGCCCAAGGCTTTTGGGCGGGCCGACCAGGTCTGAGTAATCCGCACCGAGCTGCTCGCCCAAAAGCCTTGGGCGGTGGATTTTGTCCTGGCTCGGTATGGTCGGGGCGAGAGGATTTGAACCTCCGACCTCTGCAACCCCATTGCAGCGCGCTAGCCATGCTGCGCCACGCCCCGACGCGTGTTGGAGGGAGTTATAGAGGCGATCTGGACCAACGTCAATCAAAGCGAGGCCCGGACTTGTCGAAGTCTGAAACTCTGACAAGATTGTGAGCATGGCACGGCCCGTTCGAAGTCTTTTTGTCAGGCGGTGGAAGTCGCGGCGACGGCACCGGAGTTGGATACTGTCGATGTCGCTGGCTTCGCTCGGCTGGGGCTGCTGGTGGGCGGCCCTCTTTATCGCCAAATTTACGTCGCTCGACGTGGATCTGGGCTGGGTCGAGATGTTGGCCGGGCTGTTTGGCGTTCCCGGCCTACTCGCGGCGCTCTGGAGCGTGAGAGCTCAAAAGGCCTGGCTCATCCTGACCTGCATTCCGATGTTCGCGAATATCGGGCTTTTGGCTCTGCCCGTCGTGCTACCCGAGCACCTGTTCGGCGGTCGTTGAACCTGGGACAAGCGAGCGGAATCGCGTTGCGCGCGCTCGCGATCTAGAGCGGGTTCGAAGCCAGAACCATCCAAGTTCCGGTGACCGCCGTCAGCACAGTCAAGGTGAGCACGGTATACGCCACGCGGCGGTGAATCGTCTTGCGAATAGGGTTGCGCAAAGTCATG
The DNA here is from genome assembly GCA_047639415.1 of Planctomycetota bacterium. Classification (GTDB taxonomy): domain Bacteria; phylum Planctomycetota; class UBA1135; order UBA1135; genus OFTM34. Next base: position 11,786 of record JBLINP010000062.1, read on the forward strand.
ACGCCCGTAATCACCGGCAGCAAATATGCGCAGGTCGTGGTTTTCGCGATCGCCAAGTGCACGGGATAGATCCAGCCAGCCGAATCCAGATCGTAGAGCGTGCCCAATCGCTCCGCGTAATAGATCGTGATGCCGAGCGAGGCAACCGCGAACACAACCAGCGTGAGGTGAATCGGTCGCTTGGCTTTAAACCCGGTGAACACCACGGCGCCGAGGAAGGCCAACGTGATGACTAGAAATACGAGGAAGCCAAGCGTGGGTTCTATGTCGAAAAGAAACATCAAGTTCTATGCCTCGGTGAGGCCATCCATTTCGCGAGCGGGCGCGCGGGTCATCAAATCGACGACGCCGTCGTAGGGGTTTTTGTTCTCGAATAGAATTGCATGAACTTGCTCGGCGATTGGCATAGAAACATCGCGCGTTTCGGATTCGGGTCCGAAAAGTGCTTTGGTCGTGTTGACACCTTCGGCAACCATCTTCATATCGGATAGGATTTCGGTCAGTGTTTCGCCGGCGCCAAGCCGCTCCCCCACCATGCGATTACGCGAGTGCTGCGAACAACAGGTCGTGACCAAATCGCCAAAGCCTGCCAGGCCAAAGAAGGTTTCTGCTTTCGCGCCCAAGCGTTTACCGAAGCGCGCCATTTCGACCATACCGCGCGTGAGCAATGCAGCCTTCGCGTTGTCGCCTAGCTTCAAGCCATCCGAGATGCCCGCGGCGATCGCGATGACGTTTTTCAAGGCGCCACCCAACTCCGCTCCGATCGGATCGCCACTCGCGTAAACCCTCAAATGGTCGCAGGAAAACACGGTTTGAACGTCGGAAGCCAATTCTGCATCCGTGCTAGCCGCAACGATGGAAGCGGGCTTTTTCAGTGCCACTTCTTCCGCGTGCGTCGGACCCGTCAACGCGCAAATCGGTCGTTCGCCCAACTCCTCAACAATGATTTGTGTCGGACGATAAAAGGTTTCGATCTCGATGCCCTTCGTCGCAGAAACGATCGGCGTTGCACTCGGCAAAGCGTCTTCAAACCGTCGAATCACCGTGCGCAGGAATTTCGTCGGTACGACGCTCACAACCAAGTCGGCATTGTGTGCCGTTGCGTAAGCGTCGGCACTGAACTTGAGTTGATCGGGCAAATGAATGCCCGGGAGATACAGCTTGTTCTCACGCAACTCACGCATCTGCTCGGCTTGCTTGGTGAAAGCACTCCACAGCGTTGTGTCGTATCCGTTCTCCGCCAGAACCATGGCCAATGAAGTGCCCCAGCCACCGTCGCCGATGACCGCAATTTTTTTGATGTCTCTCATATTCCCACCTACTCCGTCTTCGGTTCCGAAGACTTTTTACCGATTCGCGATTCTTCCCCACGAAGCATTCTTCCCATGTTGGCGCGATGTCGCCACAGAATCAAAATAGCGAGCGCGCCAGTCGCGAGAGCGACTTCCAATCCGTACTCGTAATCGGGCGCTCGCACAAACGCCGCGATCGGCCAACTGACTCCCATTAACATGGAGGCCAGTCCGACATAGCGAGTTGTGATCAAGACGACGAGCCATGCGACTCCACCGATGACCGCAATCATTGGATCGATGGCAACAATTCCACCGCAACCTGTCGCTACCGCTTTGCCACCTTTGAAGCCCAAGTAGATTGGCCAAACGTGACCGCAGACCGCCGCCGCTCCGCAACTCACTTTTAGTATCGGCAACACTTCGGGATCGCCAGCAAACCAAGTCGCGAACAGCGCCACCGGCACGAAGCCCTTGCCGAAGTCCAAAAGGAAACACACGACTCCGAGCGGCTTTCCCAAAATCCGCATGGCGTTGGTCGCGCCGATATTCCCACTTCCCTCTTGTCGTAAATCCTTGCCGTGCAGCATGCGAACCGCGACCCATCCGAAAGGGATGGCTCCCAGCAAGTAGGAGGGCAAAAGAGCCAGCCATTCCATGCCGCCGGTCAGTTCGAGAATCAAGAAGTTCATGTGGGCGCACCGAGGGTAGCAAGCGAGGGGCGTAAAACCCTAGCAGCCTGTCGCGGTTCAGGAAGGTCGCGACAGGCTGCGTTGGTAGAGCTTGGAATCAAGCTCTCTGAAGGTTCGGTGGCAGCTCTTCGCGCAAAGCGCTCGGCTTGGAGTAGGACCATCCGGCCTTGAGTCCGACCATGAACCAGAGCAGGGACGCCACCCCGCCGAGGAAAATGGTGTCACCGACGATTCGCAGCCAGCGTAGGTTCTCGATTAGCTCCGACTGAAGGAATTCAGAGCTGCGGGCGAACCACAAACCGTGCTCGACGCTCGCCCAGGTCTGGAGCAAGCCGATCGGGAGCAAGCTGAGTAAAACCATCAGCGCTAATCCGCCATTCGTGCACCAGAAGGAAGTGCGCAATGCACCGTCTCGCCAAGCGCGCTCGCCGGTGAGACGTCGGAACATGAAGAGGATCAGACCCAAGGACAGGAGTCCGTAGACTCCGAACAACGCGGTGTGCGCGTGGACAGGAGTGGTGTTGAGGCCTTGCATGAAGTACAGCGCGATCGGCGGATTGATCATGAAGCCGAACAAGCCCGCTCCGACCAAGTTCCAGAACGCAACCGCGACGAAGAAGCGGATGGGCCACTTGTAGGTGGTCATCCAATCGACGCGTCGTTCCATGCGTAGGGTTTGCATCGCTTCGAAGCCGATAAGTACCAGCGGCACCACTTCGAGTGCACTGAACGACGCGCCGATTGCAGTAATCGAAATCGGAGTGCCGGAGAAGTACAGGTGGTGGAAGGTGCCGGGGATGCCCGCGACTAAGAAGATGATGGTCGAGGCCAAGAACGCGCGAGTCGCGCTCTTCACCCGCACCAAACCGAGTCGACTGAACACGTAAGCCAGGACGCCGGTCGCAAAGACTTCGAAGAAGCCTTCGACCCACAGGTGGATCACCCACCAACGCCAATACTCGGCGACGGTCAAGTGAGTGCGCGCGCCGTACATGAGGCCCGCGCCGTACATCAAACCGATGGCGACAACCGATGCGGTATAGAGGCTGAGCAAGCTGCGGTTTTCCTTGGCCTTGCGAAGAGCCGGAACCAAACAGCGCAGCATCAAGGTCAACCAGATCAGAAGTCCGGCGAAGAGAAAAATCTGCCAGAAACGACCGAGGTCGAGGTACTCGTAACCTTGGGTGCCAAACCAGAAAGAGGTGTCGAGGTCGAGCATTTGATGAATGGCGAGATACTCGCCGGTCATCGATCCGACCACGATGACGAGCAAGGCGCCAAAGAGCACGTTCACGCCGAGGCGTTGGAACTTGGGTTCGAATCCGCTGATGATCGGAGCGAGGAATAATCCGGTAGCGAGGAACGCTGTTGCAATCCAAAACATGGCCAGCTGAATGTGCCATGTACGAGTGATCGCGTAGGGCAAGTATTCCGCCAGGGGAAAACCAAAGAAGGCGTTGCCTTCGACGGTGTAGTGAGCGGTGACCGCGCCGAACAATGTCTGTAACGCGAACAGAATGATTGCAGTCACTCCGTACTTCGCTACAGCGCGCATTGACGGAGTGAGTTTGATTTTCCCAAGCGGATCCTGCTTAGGCATTTCGCTCGACTCGTCCTCTTTGTTCTTCGCGGCGTGATACCAGACCAGTCCACCCAGCGCGGCTAGCAACAAGAAGATGCTGATGATCGACCAGAGGATGTTGCTTGAAGTCGGGACATTTCCGACCAAGGGGTCGTGCGGCCAGTTGTTGGTGTAGGAGTAGGATTTACCCGGGCGTTCGGTGACGCAAGCCCACGCGGTCCAGAAGAAGAAGTTCATCATGCGATCAAGACGCTCGGGATCTTTGATCGCGCCGGAGTGAATCGCGTAATCCTCGCGAAGTGCGTCCATTACCGGCGAATCGCCAAAAAGCGCTCGATAGTGAATCGAGGTTTGAGCTGAAGCACGCTCTCGATCGGCGCTGACTACCAGATCGCCTGTCTCCGCGTTATAGCCGTTGGCGCGCATGCGCAATTTCAATCGACCCTCGAGACTTGCACGCTGTTCTGCGGACAAGTCGCCAAAGTCCTGACTCTCTTCCGCATGGCTCCAAACGTTGAGCAAAGCGATCGATTCGCGATGCAACCAATCGGCCGACCAATCGGGTGCTTGATAAGCGCCGTGCCCCCAGATCGATCCGACCTGTTGACCACCGATGCTCTGCCAGACTTGTTGACCATCTAAGATTTGGTCTTTGGTCATCAGTACGTCGCCCGACTCCGTAACGACGCGCTCCGGCAGCGGTGGCGCTTGGCGGTACACTTCTTGTCCGAAGAAGCCGAGGACGAAAAAGGCGCCGCTGACGGAGAGAATCAGCACGACCCACAGGGTTTTTATGTTCTTCAAGTGAAACTAACTGCGCAGTGCACGCGGAAAGAGGATGTTGTTTTCTAGGTGAATGTGATTCATGAGGTCGCGTTCCAATTCGGCTACACCCAAGAAGAGCGCGCGCCAAGTTCCGCAAGCCTCATCAGGGGCTTCAAAGTTTTGGGCGAGCTCGCGCATGCGCTCCAAGTTCTTGCCGTGATCGCGATGCTCTTGCTCCATCACTTGCACAGGCATTTGCGCCATGCTTCCGCGACCGGCCTTGATCAACGGGAAGAGCACTTGCTCTTCTTTCTGCATGTGCGCTTCGAGTTCTTCGTGCATGAACTCGAGATGCGCGGCCAGCCCTTTCGGACAACTCGCTTTCTCGGCATGCACTCGCTCGACTTTCCGCGCCATCTCGATCAAGCGCGGCAGCTCCTGGCGATGCGCTTCGTGGAAGTTGACGAGGATGTGTTCGAGCAGCGCGTCGAGCGATTGCTCGTTCCAAGCTTCAAAGTTCGGGTCGGCGGGAGCCTCCGCTTCGATCTCGCGCAAAATCTGGTTCGCGTCGAGATTCGCGTCGGCGCAGGCCCGCTCCATGCTCACGTGCCCGTGACAGCAAAAGTCCAAGTCGTGACGATGAAGAACGCGCGACGCGCCGGCATAGCGGACGGCGAGGTCAGCGACGGTTGTGTTGGGTGAGATCGATTCGATAACAGTCATGACAATTTCCTGGTTGGGGTTTGCCCTGATAGATGCACCTCGCGTGCCAAGGCATGTAATCGTTACACAGCAAGGGTTTACGAGCACATGCGTGTAATTCTCACAACACACCGCCTGCGTCTTTATCACAACGTATGCTGTAAATATGACAACACCCTCGCGCGACGACCTGCTCCCCATCGCTCTCGATATCAGCGCCAGTCTGTCCACCGAAGATCGGCTGCGGCGCCTAGTCGAAGTCGTATCCAAAGCTCTGCCCTGTGACGCTGTCGCCCTACTCCGACTCGAGGGTGAGGAGTTGGTCCCCGCTGCCGCCTTTGGACTTTCGAACGACATCTTCGGTCGCCGTTTTGCGCGCGCCGAACACCCACGACTCGATAGCATTTGCGGAAGCGAAAAGCACACGCTCTTCGCCGCCGATAGCCCGCTACCCGATCCCTACGACGGCTTGGTGGAAGGCGCACCGAACATGACCGACCACGTGCACTCCTGCCTTGGCTGTCCGTTGCGAGTCGAAGGCGAACTGGTCGGAGTCTTGACCATCGATGCCTTGCAACCGGGGGCTTTCGATCACATCCAAGAGTCATTCCTCGCGCACCTTGGCGCGCTCGCCGGCGCCGCACTGCGAACCAG
>JBLINP010000063.1:0-17422 GCA_047639415.1 Planctomycetota bacterium
GTCGGGTGAATCACCAGACCGACGACGATGAAGCAGACCAGGAAGAGCACCACGCCCAGGGCGATCAGCTTGTCGTAGGTCTTTTTCTGCGGGTTCCAGCCGACCGCTTGATATCCGTGACTCATTGATCCTTCCCCCCACTCTCGATTCGAAGGGCATCGAGCACTTCACCGTGAGCGAGGCTGAAGAGCACAAGCGCGCCGCCAGTCCAATAGTCACTCGGTAGCCAGTACGTCGTGGATCGAAGGCCTGATAGTTCGCCCAAGAAAGTCACTTCGGATGGCAGTTCGTCACCCGGGGTTGGCGTCTGACTGGATTTCGACCAGTACACGAGCACGTCGGGAGCTGTGAATGCATCCGTGCGAAGCAGCACAGCCAGTGCTGCGTCTCTCGGACCATGCGACATGTCATTGAACTCACTAAGCCGAAGCTCTAACCCTTCAACTGCGGCGAAGCTAAATCTTCTGAAAGGCAAGGCGCCTGTATCCTGCTCGGCGGCTTTGTCTTCGAGACCAGAATCAGCTGGACTCGCATTCGGCAATGTCGGCCGATTCATCAAAGCCGCCGATATTCCAACAGGCAGCAAGACAGCCAACAATCCGAAGCGTCGCAAGTGCGCTTTTCGAAGTGAACGATTCATGAGGACACCTCGCTCTGCGAAGGAGTCGCCGGCCCGGCCGCACGCCGATGCGCGTTGCGCTCCTCTTTGGGATCGCGGTCGCCGCCAATCCAACGTTTGAGTAGGAACGGCCACAGCAGTACCGCTCCGGGAAAAATCAAGATCCGAAAGCCGCGCGTTCCCGTCGCTGCCGCCGAGTCAATCCGCTTTGCTCCCGCGATCACGAAGGGAATCGCGACAAGCACGCCGACCCCCAGGTAGATCCCGACGACCAGCAAAATACGTTCCACCACCAATTGAAATTCCATGTCCGATGCTCTTCCTTCAGATCAGTTGTGAATCGACGACGTTCGGCTACTTCTTACGCGGTGTCTACTGCGAAGCGCCGGCGTAATGCACACCAGCCAGCGCAGCGACGTCGCGATGGAAGGAAGTCAGATCGTTCACGTTGAACTCGGACAGATTCGCATGACCGCAAGCGCGAGAAACGACTTTCATCAATTCGGTTGTGGCTTCGAAGTAGTTCGCCAGTTGCTTGGCCGATTTTTGAACGTCGATTCGATTGCGCAGCTCAATTTTTTGAGTCGCGATGCCCACCGGACAGTTGTTGGTGTGACAGGCGCGCATGCCCAGGCAACCAATCGCTTGCAGCGCCGAATTCGAAACCGCGATTCCATCAGCGCCCAGCGCCATGGCCTTCACGAAATCCGATTCGGTACGCAGGCCACCCGTCGCGATCAGCGTGACGTCGCCGCGTCCGCGTGCATCCAGGTGCCTGCGCGCACGGCCGACCGCAGCGATCATCGGCACCGAGATGTTGTTCTTCAAAACGTTGGGAGCCGCGCCGGTTCCACCACCGCGTCCGTCCAGGATGATGTAGTCGACGCTGGCGTCGAGAGTGAAGTCGATGTCGGCTTCAATGTGTTGGGCCGAAAGCTTGAAGCCGATCGGAATTCCACCGGTGGCTTCACGCACCTCGTCGGCCAGCTTCGCAAAGTCAGCCGGCGTCTTCATGTCGGCGAAGCGCGAAGGGCTAATCGCGCTCTGGCCTTCCTTGAGTCCGCGCACTTCCGCGATCTTCGCGCTGACCTTGTTGCCCGGCAAGTGACCGCCGGTTCCGGTCTTCGCACCCTGACCACCCTTGAAATGGAAGGCTTGGCACTTGCTTACCTTATCCATGCTCCAACCGAACTTGGCGCTGGCCAGTTCATAGAAGTAGCGCGAATTCTCGGCTTGTTCTTCGGGCAACATGCCGCCCTCGCCAGAACAAATTCCAGTTCCCGCCAACTCGGCGCCCATCGAGAGCGCCACCTTGGCTTCTTCGCTCAGCGCGCCGTAACTCATGTCGCTGACGAAGATCGGAATTTTGAGTACGAGCGGCTTCTTCGCCTTCGGGCCAATGACCAACTCGGTGCCCACAGCTTCCTCGTCGAGCAACGGCCGCGTCGCGAGTTGCGCCGTCAGAACTTGAAGGTCGTCCCAAGTCGGTAGCTCCGTAGAGGCCACGCCCATCGCCGACATGGCACCGTGGTGGCCCAGTTTGCTCAAGCCTTCGCGCGCCAGCTGCTGGATGTAATTGACCTGCGGCTCTTCCGGCGCGCCGTGATGATCGGCATAGAGACCTTGGTAGGAATCTCGGTCGATCGGCTGCGGATTGGTCACTTGCCAGGCACGAACCTGTTCCTCATCGACAAAGACGGCGTCCGCTTCCTCGTCGACCCAGGCCTCGAACTTCTCGAGGACTTCTGTGTTGGCGTACTCGCTCACGCCCGTGTCGACGCGGTAGTCCCAGTTGTGCAGCCCGCAAATCAGATTGTCGCCTTCTACTTTTCCGTCGGAGAGCAAGGCACCGCGATGAAGGCAGCGACCGTAGAGAACCGAAACTGAATCGCCGTAACGAATCACGACCAAGTCTACGTTCTCAACCAACGCGTAGGCGGGTTTGCGATCTTCGAGTTCACTCCAAATCGCGACCTTAGCCGCGGACTTTACTGGGTTATTCATAGCGTGATTACTTGGACTGCGTTCCGCTCTTGGCCTTCAAAAAGGCTTCCGGTTTCGCGACAAACTTCAACCGGTTCGCCTGCGTTGAAAAGTGATACTCCACGCCACCAATTTTAGTCGTGATCGAAGCCAATCCAGCCACCCGTTGGCCCGATCCGTTGAGATCGACCGGATCCATTCCTTCGAGGCCAATTTCAGGCTTCTTCGAGTTGCGCTTTTGCGTAACCGCGTTCGGCTGACCGACGATCTGATTCCAGTTCGCCGTGGCTCGCGAATTGAGTTGCTCCTCATCCTCAGCTTGCCAGGACTTGCGCGTGTCGGCAAAGAAGCCGTCAAAGAAGAGCAGCAGCCGATCAGCCTGTATCAGATAGGACTCGGGATCGATCTCGACCTTCTCTTTGTTCGTCATCGCCCAAGCACACCAACCACCAAAGTCCGGCTCAAAACGCTCGGGGTCGGCCAAAAAAGCCTCTCGGTTCTTCTCTGACGAGAAGCGATAGGTCACCTCTCGAATCGTGACGACCAATGATTTCTTGCCCTCGATGGCGCGACTGCCGCCCTCCGGGAAGTAGGCGACCGGATCATAGCCATCGATTGCCAGCCCCGACTTTGAGAGATTTAAGTGCTCCAACTTGGCGCCCTCGCGATCGAGACTCGGCGAGGCGAAAGCGATGGAACTCAAGAATCCTAGCGTAGGAATGACGGATTTCAGGGGCCGAAGAAGGCCCAACGTCAAACGACTGATCGAGTGATTCATGGATCCGATTACTCGGGAGCCCGTCAAATTGTGACGGAGAAAGTTAGGCCGAATCGCGCAAAGGGCAAACTCACTATCGGTTGGCTGCGGACCGGAATCATCACTCAATCGCGGAGCGCTATAGAGACGAGGCGACTTTCAACTTGCTCTCCAACTCCTGCAGCGTTTGCAACTGATCGGGATCGCGATCCAGCCCGTTCCAAATTGCCGGCAGGGCGGAAACCTCATCGCTAGCAATCGATTCCCCGGCCTCTGTGCCACTGGGAAGTTCCGCAAGCAGCCCCAGAACCAGGTTTATATTCGCTTCATCGGCTGTAGCAATTGCATGGTCCACGAGCATGGTCACGTCATTCAAGCGAACTCCGATGATGTCATCCCGCCAAGCCGCTCGATTCACCAACTCATACAAGACGGTGAAGGCCAAACTTTCTGTCCCAGCGCGTTCAGCTTCCGTCGCCAGCTCTGTTTGCAAGACGACCAAGGTCCGCAAATCGGAGAGCTCAAGCAGATTGCGCCAGTCGGGTTCAGCGAACAACACCGACAGATCATCCAAGGCGATCACTCTTCGATCGGAATTCAAACTAAAACGCGCGCGATCACGACGAATGCGTGCTGCCAAAATCGGATTGGTTTGACGCTCTGCGGTTCGCAAGGCTTTCGTGAAGTGTTCGCGAGCCTCATCCGCCAATTCGGGGCTGCCGATGACCGCCAAGTCGCGTAGTAACAACGCTCTCGTGTACAGCCATTTCGAATCCGACGGTTCTTCGCTCGCTACGGCCAAGGGCAGGTGAATATCAATCAGCCGATTTAGGAAGACTTCTCCGTTCTCCAACGAGTCTTGCAATTGAATGCCACTGAATCGAACCGCCTGAACCCATCCGACTACGAGCTCGTGTTGGTCTGGACTTAGCGAGCGTGCTTCAGCCTCGGCGAGCTCAGCAACGAGTCGTAAGCATTGCACCAGTCGCTCTGTGCGATTCACGTCTTCGTCGACGACCGCCATCCGAGTGGCACTTTCCATCACGGCTTTGGGGTTTCCGTTTGACAGCTCGGACAGTGCTTCAGCGAGTTCTCCGACGAGTGCGGTATCGCTGAGAGCGAGTGCGTCGAAGGATGCGCTGGTCAATAATGGCTCGAGTGCTTCGGGTCCTCCGTACTGTCGAAGCAGGAGCAACAAGCTACTCTTCAAATCCTTGATGGACTCGACCTCCAAGCGACTCAATATTCGCCCCAAATCGGACTTCCGAACGAAGTGCTTCACTTTGTTCGAACCGAGGATAAAGAGCGCACGACGACGAAGGTCAACCTGCGGGTTTTCGAGGAAGTCGAAGAGCATCTTGACCACGCGATAGCCACCCATCGAAGTCAGCTCGCCAAGCAGCGACTCGACGGTACCCAGTAGCTCGTACTTCAAGCCCGTCTGCGTATCTTCATCCTTCAGAACCGCAAGCATCAAGCCAATGTCTTCCGCCAACGCAACTTTGGATAACACTCCAGCCGCTCGACGACGCACGGTATCGGATTGATTCGAGTCGCCCAGCAATTGAAGCGAGGGCTGACGCGCAGCCGATCCTCGCAACCAATCGCCGGCGTCGCCGCGACCATCTTTGACGAGGTTCTCGACTTTGTTGAACACGACATCCAACGCATTCAAAACGCCGGACGTTACATCTTCGTCCCCGTAGCGCGCGTCTGCCATGCGGCTAAGCAGAGTTGACAGGTAGCGCCCCGCGGCACGCAAGTTGGTTTGCGGTCGATCGTCACCGGGCTCCCACTTCAGTCGAGAGATGCCCTTCGCCAAGCCCAGCAAAAAGGCTTCGGGGACCTCTGCTGATTTACGTAGCAAAAGGTCTCGCAAGCTTTTCGTTTTAACTCCATCGGGCGCCAACCCTCGACACAGGTCGAGCAAGGCATCCAACTCCGCGTGAAAAGCATCGGCTGAAGCTTCGGTTCCGATCGCCTCCAGTAAAACATCCCACAAGCGATCGGAATCCACTGAGCCCTTTGCAGCGGCGTCGGACAACTCAAGCGCAGCGGCCAGTCGGACTTCCGGAAATGAACTCCCGATCGCAGAGAGAGCGCGCTCGACGTTTTCGGCGAGCAAACTCTTTTGCAAGTCGAGCACTCGCTGCTCGCTGCGTCGTAACAATCGAAGCAGGTATTTCGTTTCCGCATTTGGCGAGAACGGCGGCAAAAAAGCCACACCCGCTATCGGTTTGGTCCCGTATAGCCGAGTCAGTGTTCGTGCCGCCACTAATTGCACGTAGGGTTGATCCGCAGACTCAAAACCCGCCATGAGCGCTTGGTTGAATTCATACAGATCGAGTTCACCGACCAAGTTCGCCGCCACGGGCCAGATTCCGTTTCTGGCAGCGCGGCTTTCTAAAATCGCACCAAAGGCGAGCATCCAATTCTCGCGTCGGTCCGATGTCGAACTCAGTTCGGCTCGCAGCAAATTCAAAGCAGCCTCGCGTTCGAGCTCACGCTCGCGAACTCGCGTAGCCGCCAATCCGGGAGGCACTTGGCGACCGGCCTCCAGGAACAACTCCATATTTGGAATCCCGAAGTCAGCAGCATCGGCTTCCGCGCGCGTTTCCCGAGCCGCCCCAGCAGCCTCCGCGTCCCTTGTTTCAACCGACTCAACTTCGGCCACGGGTTCCGTATCCTGAGCGAATCCGAGGCTCGCCGTGCTGAGCAGCACAGTCGCAAGCATTGAAATCCGAAGGTTACAGAGTCGCATAGGACTGAATCCTATCAATCGGCGAGGGCCAAATCACGACACCGCTTTTGGACTAATTCAAACGGACCAACCAAAGGGCAGGCGAACAAGCTCAAACCAGACCACGCGACTGAAGCTGGTCCGCAAGACTCAGCGCGATTTCATCTGCTTTCGCTGAGTCTGTATCGATCACCAAGCTCGCAAGCTGAAGATACAACGGCTCGCGAATCGTCAGTTGTTGTTCCAAATCGAGTTTTGTACCGCCGCGATACAAATCCGGGCGAAACTCATCGCTCGCCTCCGCTCGCGCGCGCAAGACATCAAGCCCCGTTCGCAAGTAAACGCCCGTGCTTCGACGCCCCAGCAGCTCCCGCGAAAATGGACTCGCCACCGCCCCTCCGCCCGAGGCCACAACCGACAACTCCGGTCGCTCGAGTAGCTCGAAGAGCGTTTGCCATTCTTCGCGACGAAAGCGCGCTTCTCCGAAGGCCTGCAAGTGCTCACCCGCCGACTTTTCGGCTCCCAATCGCGCCGCCAATTGGACGTCAGAATCCCAAAAAGGACGGTCAAACTGCTGAGCCAGCAAACGACCGACCAGGCTTTTGCCCGACGCTCGCAATCCCAGCAAGACGATCGGCGCCTTCAGGAGTCCTCCTTCAGCGCCGTCTCAAAAGCCGCTCTCAGCAACTCTGAATCGGGCTCGGTCCGCGTGAACAATTGAAACTGCTCGGCTGCCTGGCGAACAAACCACTCCCCGCCGGGGATGGCAGTGCAACCACGTTTGTGCGCCTCGACCAGCAACGGGGTTCGAATCGGCCGATAAACGGCATCGAGAACCAAACTATTCGCTTTGATCCAGTCGGCCGGGATCGCGCTGATCCCCGGCGCCGCCAGCGACCCGAGAGGCGTCGCATTCACTAGCGCATCGTAATTCGAGGTCGGAATTTGCTCCCAAGCCAAGAACGCGCCTCCCATTTCAATCGCCAACAACTCCGCCTTCGCGGGATCGCGACCAGCGATCAAAAACTGTCCTCCCAGTGAGCGCACGGCCGTGGCCACTGCTCGCGCGGCGCCACCGGTTCCAAGAATCAGAGTCTGCGTTGCACTCAACATGAGCGGTTGATCAAGCCTCGAAGCGTGGTGGCGGAAGCCCACGCCCAAGGTCTCCTCCACCGCGCTTGCGTCCGTATTTGCACCCTTCCAATGCTGACCATCTCGAATCAAAGTGTTGACAGCTTTAGCTTCGCGTGCCCCCGACGTCGTTGAACGCGCCGCTCGAAAGGCCTCTTCCTTAAATGGCGCTGTTATCGAAAAGCCGCGAAAATTTTCCAAAGTAGCTTGCTTGAGAAAATCCTCGAAGCTATCGGGCTCGAAGCTGACGTAGACCGCGTCGAGTCGCGCCGCTTTCAATGTCATGCCGTGAACGCGCGGCGAGTATGAATGTCCAACAGGTCGTCCAACGATCCCAAAGATCGCCGTCTCTTGCGTCAAACCACCGGGAGGCATGAGTGCCAGCAAATCGTTCACCCGCATCTGTCCCGGCGCCGTCGGTTCGGAGGCCGTGTCGCCATCCAAAACCGCAGGTGCGGCGTAGGTGAAGGGCGAGCCAAAGATCGGAGCCAACACGCGAGTGAAGGAACCTTGTTCGCCGGCACAAAAACCAATCAAACCGCCGCCAGTTTCACCGACGAACGCCAACATGCGCAGGGCTTCCTCGGTGGATTCAGCATGCCCGACGAGCTTGATCAAGTCGCCTTCGTAGAGCACTTCGCGAACCTCTTCCAAGAAGGACGGGAGGTCCGTTGGGACGGCTGTTATGTCGTGCCGTGATACGATTCGATGGCATTTGCCTTTGACCTCCCCGAGTTCAAGCGAAAGGTACCAAGGTACATCCACGAACCCCGCGCCAGCTTCGGCAGCAGTGTGCAGTAAAGCCAAGAGCTCTTCGTCCGTACCGGTAAACTCGCCGTAGGCATCTGCGCGATTGCAGGCCACTATCACCGGTTTTCCGGCCGATTCGATAAATGCGCGCAACGCTTCGACACCCGGATTACCGATCGTATCCAAGCGCAATTCGATCACGTCGGCCAGGGCAGCTTGCCGCAAGGCTTGCGCTGCCAGTAGTTCAAAGTTGGTGCCCTTATGGGAGACGACAATGGCCATATTTAGTTCGTTTCAACCGCGGGATCGCTAGCCAGTAAAGCTTGAATGGAAGCGACCTTCTCATCGCTAAGGGTTCCGCGACGTTGGACCAATTCCAGCATCGCTCGAGACAGTTCTCGGTAGAGTTGTTCCGCAGTCTTCGGTCGCAACGCGGAGTCGCGACTCAAGACTTTGAGGTGCCCGTTGATGGTTTCAAAATCCCCGCGAACAATGGGACCAGTTAGGCAATTGGCTGCTGAGCCATTCTCCAAATTGCGAACGGTGGATCGGAGCAACTCGAGCAAGGCTTCACGGCTCACGGCCGGCTCTGCCGCCACCGCCCCGGCAAACATCCGCTCGGCGCAATCGAATAGGGTCACTAGACCACCCGACAAGAGGCTAGCGGCACCGTGATAAAGCGCACGCGCGGATTCGTCGGAAGCGAGTTCCATCGCTCGTCCTTCAAGAACCGTTGCCAACGATTCCGCGAGAACGCGCGCTTCAGTGTCGCCAGCAATAGCAAAGGCTACCCCCGCAAAACGGTTCACGTCTTCGCGTTCAGCGGAAGCAATCGACGAAACTGAAACGAGCGGATGCCAACTGCCCACGTGCCAATTCGCACTTCGGAGCCCCGCCAAAACCTCATGGCTCACGTATCCGGACAAGTGCAGTGCCACTCGAATTGCGTTGGTCGACGGACTCGCCTTCGCAACGCGACTGGCGAGTAACTCCAAGGCGTCGTCGGGCACGCAGAAAAGCAGAACGTCGGCAGAACCGAGAGCCTGCTCGAGGTCGGGCTCAGCAACTACGTGAGTGGAGGAATCGGTCAAGTCTTGGCAAAGCAGAGCCGCTGGCTCTACTTCGCGCGACCACACCCTGATCGATCGAATCTCGCCGATACTGACCAGCGCTTTGACGAGCGCTTGGGCCATGGCGCCCGCGCCTAAAACGGCCAGATTCAGTTCTGATAAACGGGAGTTCGACACGCCCAGATTCTAAGCGTTCGCGCGAGCCCGTGGAACTACCCCACTGCCGGCTTCGCCATCAAACGTCCGCTTCGACTTGGTCGTAGTACTCGTAGTCCAAATCGTCGAAGGTCGTCGCCACGTAACCGGCTTCGAGCGAGCGTTCTTTTTCCGCTTGGTAAGCCACGACGACTTTGCCTTGCACGTAGTCGCGAGCTTCCTGATTGATGGGGTGCGCGATGTCTGCGTACAGACGAGGCCGCCCGCGTTCGTCGATGCGTCCACGCATTTCGCGCAGCTTGGACCCGCAATCGTTGCAGTGACGCGCGCGGAGATGGTTCTTGCCGCCGCAGGAATGACAGCGATCGCAGAGTTTTCGGCTGGGCATCGCTACGAATAATCCGTGCGTGCCTTCGATGATCTTTAGATCTCGAATCACGAGTGTTTGATCGATCGTCACGCTCGCGAAGGCGCGCAATTTGTCGGCCTTGTCCCTAATCAGCTTGATACGGATCTCAGTCAATTCCATGGTGCGGTCCCGCTTGTTGGTGAGTTCCATTTGAAAAGGAACTGATCGGAGCAATGGTGCAGAGGTTTCGGACTTCGTCACGGCTCGAAGAAAACCACGCCCAGGCGCTGACCGCGCCGACCTTCGGACGGCTATTCGTCTGGGAGTATGTGAACTCCCCGGCCGTTTGGTCTCGCGACCCAGCTACCACGCAGGGGAAGCTCCCGCGAACCTGCGGCATCTCGTATCCGCACGAGAGAAGCTTCCGCCTCTTCGCGACTGCGATACATGCCGTAATAGGTCGATCCGGTGCCACTGAGTAGAAAGTGTTGGGCGTCATTCTCATCGAGCAGATCGCGCCAGACGCCAAGTGCGGGAACCGCCTCCAACGCCGCCGCTTCAAGCCTGTTAAAGAGTCCGAGCCGGGCTTCCGACTCGGGGCAGAAAAACAGGTTTTCATGGACGCTAGGCGGTGCGCACTCCGCACTCAAGCCCCTTCCCAGGGCTGCAAACACTTCGGGAGTTGAAATCGCGAGTGAAGGCGCGATCACCACGAAATGCCAATCCGAATCGAAAACGCCGAGCGCGGAGACGATTTCGCCGCGACCTTGGCAACGTGCAAATCCCGTAGCTGCGGCGTTAACGAAGAACGCGCAGTCGGATCCCAAGCTCCCTAGGCAAGTGCTCAATTGCTCCTGATCCCAGTGATTTCCGAGCAAATGGGCGGCGCCCAAACAAGCTGCTGCAGCATTTGAACTTCCTCCTCCCAATCCTGCGCGCGACGGTATTTTTTTTTCGAGAGTGAGCAAAAGGCCACGGCCGGGATCGGCCAATCCACGTTCAATCGCGTCGTCCAGCAGGAACTTGGCAGCGCGCGAAGCGAGGTTGCGTTCGTCCGTCGGAATGTCCTCGCTGGCCGCTGGACCCGAAAGTTCAAGCTGAACGCCGGGCTGATCGGAAAACTCGACGCGCAACTCGTCCCCCAAATCGAGCGTCAGCATGAGCGTGTCCAACTCATGGAATCCGTCTGGGCGCCGACCATGTACCTCGAGGAAGAGATTGACCTTCGCCGGTGAGGACAGACGAACCGATTGCGCGCTTCGATTACTGCTCGATGTCGTCATCTGCTGATTGCCTTTGCGTTCATTGAACCGAATGCAACGCTAAATTGTCGATCAGTCGCACGTCGCCGACTCGCGCGGCAACTAGCGCACGCGCCGTTTGAAGCTGACCGCTGAGCGCGCCCAACTCCCACCGCAGCGGATCGCGCAACTCCACGTACTCAACTTCGAGCAAAGGCGAGTCCAGTTCGTCATTGATCTTTGAAAGCAGTTGATCTGCATCCCGCTCGCCCTCTGCCCACGCTTCGCGCGCTGCGAATAAACCGCGCGACAAACTCGTCGCCACGCCACGCTCACTTTCGGTCAATCGCTCGTTGCGCGATGAATACGCCAACCCAGAGGGTTCTCGATAAGTTGGAACGACGATGATGTCGGGAAATCCAAGAGCGCGACTTAGCTCTTTCACGACGAGGGTTTGCTGAAAATCCTTTTCTCCAAAGTAAGCCCGGTTGGGCTCTATCAATTGAAACAAGCGCTTAACGATCGTCGCCACGCCTTCAAAATGACCGCTGCGATGTTCACCTTCGAGCCCCACCCCACGAATTCCCGGATCGACCGATTCGATCAAATCCGAGTCCGTCGGATCGCCTTTCATCTCGGGAAAAAAGTCCGTCAGTTCCCCGGTGAAAACAACATCGCAGCCGGTCGTTTCCAGCAGTTCAGCGTCCTGTTTTAGATCGCGTCGATAATCCTCAAAATCTGCCGTCGAATCAAACTGCAAAGGATTGACGAAAACGCTCACGCAAGTTGCATCGTTCTCGGCAACCGACTTGCGCACCAACTCGAGATGTCCGACATGCAAGGCTCCCATAGTCGGAATAAAGCCGACTGTGCCCTGTTTGCTTCGGATCCCTCTCGCCCACTCCGCGGCTGCGCGGGGCGAAGTCATGATGCGAGTCAAGACGACGGCGCTTCCAAGCGAGTCTTGGCGCCGGAAAGTCTCGCGGAATTCTCAAGCAGAGTCAGCCTTCGCAAGGCCTCCGAAACGGTGCACTCTGCAACTGGGTGACACATCTCTGGCGCAATTTCAGCCAGGGGCAGAAGCACGAAATCACGCTCGAGCATACGCGGATGTGGAATCGAGAGCACGTCGTCCGACGCAACCTGATCTTCGTATAGCAAGAGATCCAAATCGAGAGTCCGCGCTCCGTTGTGCCCCTCCAGTTCTCGATCGCGGCCGAAGGCCTTCTCAATTTCAAACATGAACTCGAGCAATGCCCGTGGATCCAAATCGGTCCACAGAACCAAGGCCCCGTTGAGGTAATCATTCTGGCCCGCTTCGCCACCCACCGCCGGATTCGAAAGCGTGCTCGATACGCGCTCGATTTCAATGTCGGGGTGTGCATTGAGGCGTTTTACAGCACCTTCAATCGTCGCGCCTCGATCGCCGAGGTTGCTTCCCAAAGCAATGGCAACTCGCGCCGTTTTCCGAGTTTGCGCAGTGCGGTCTTCGGAATCCATGGTTACGACCGCTTGGCGTCAGCGGCAGCCGCAACGGAGCGTCGTCGGTTCATCACTGCGCCGTAAATGCCATAGATCCAGAAACCGTTGAAAATTAGGAATAGAGCAGGCACAGGAGCGAGAAACAGTAAGAACAAGACGAACACAATCATCACCAAAGTGACGAATTGGCTCCGCTCTCCCGTCAAGTTAGAGACCAAGTGCGAGTACCGTACGCGGCTCACCATCAGCAACCCGAGAACGATTAGCAGCGTAGTCAACACGACCGGGAGAAAGGTCAACATCGGCATCCAATCGATGTCTTCCATCCAACCCATCAGGTGACCCAAAGGCGTGCGTGTCCCCTCGTTCACTTCGAGTTCCGGGCGCCGAAGAATCAAGTAGAGCCAGATGGTCGAAATCAGCGCTCCTGCAGCTGCAGGTGAAGGCAGTCCGCTGAACTCCGTGTGCGAACTTTCCTCGGTATCCGTCTCCAAGTTGAAGCGCGCCAATCGCAAGAGCGCCATCAGCGCAAAGGCGGCGGCGGCCATGAAGTGCAGCCGCGGCGATCCGGTGTAGCCAAGCGCCAAGCCTTCATGCTCGATCAAAACCTTGGCGATCAGTGCAGGCGCGACGCCGAACGTGATCAAGTCTGAAAAGGAGTCGAGCTGAGCTCCAAACTCGCTGGCCGTCTTGGTCATGCGCGCCAACTTGCCGTCCATGGCATCGAAGACCATGGCCAAGAAGATGAGCGAACAGGCCGTGTGCATCTTCGCGTAGAAGATGACGGGCCCGAGGTCGGATACGGCGAGCGCGTCGATGGCCTTGGAAATCGCCAACAAGCCACAGGTGGCGTTGGCGAGCGTGACCAGATTCGGGAGTAGGGAGATGCGTTTCACTAGCCCTCCAAAATAGTGCATCGGGCCGGGCTCGCGCTACTTTATTGCCGCTCGCAACCCTCCCCGGAGTGGAGGCGAGCTACGCCTACACGGGCGATATGCGATCCGAGACTTGTTTAAGGAGTGCAGGTAAGGGGTATGGAGAAGCCTTCCAGAGGAGTAGGCTCACGGGTATGAGCGAAATATCGGACATCCACGGGCGTGAAATTCTAGATTCACGGGGCAACCCCACGGTCGAAGTTGAAGTCGTCTTAGAAAGCGGTGCTTTCGGACGCGCGGGAGTCCCCTCGGGTGCCAGTACCGGCATTTACGAGGCCCACGAGCTACGCGACGGCGAAGGACGCTACAGCGGCAAGGGCGTTTTGAAGGCGATCGAGAGTGTGAACACCGAGATCGCCCAAAATTTGGTCGGCTTCGACGGGCTCGATCAGGCCGCGGTTGACCGCGCCATGATCGAACTCGACGGCACGGAGAATAAGAGCCGCTTGGGAGCCAATGCGATTCTGGGAGTTTCTCTGGCGCTGGCCAAAGCTGCCGCCGAGGAAACCGGGCAGCCGCTCTATCGCTACGTCGGTGGCGCCGGTGCCAACGTTTTGCCGGTTCCGATGATGAACATTCTCAATGGCGGCGAGCACGCCGACAACAATGTCGACATCCAGGAATTCATGATCATGCCCTTTGGAGCCACGCGCTTCTCTGAGGGTTTGCGCATGGGCACCGAAGTCTTCCACGCGCTCAAATCGGTTCTGCGCGAACGCGGCTTAGTGACCGCAGTCGGAGACGAAGGCGGTTTCGCACCCAATTTGAAATCAAATGAAGAGGCCATCGAACTCATCTTGATGGCGGTCGACAAGACGGGCCTGCAAGCTGGTCGCGATGTGAAAATTGCGCTGGATGCGGCTTCATCCGAATTCCTGAAAGATGGCTCCTACCACGTCGACGAGAAAGCCCATAGCGCCTCGGAACTGGTCAGCTTCTATGAAAACTGGGTCGACAAGTACCCGATCTTCAGCATCGAGGACGGACTTGACCAAGACGATTGGGCCGGTTGGACGGAAATGACAACTCGCCTGGGCAGCAAGGTTCAAATTGTTGGCGACGATCTTTTCGTGACGAACACGAAACGCCTTCAGACGGGTATCGAAAAAGGTTCGGCCAACTCGATTCTGATCAAAGTCAATCAGATCGGAACGCTGACTGAAACACTCGACACGATTGCCATGGCGCATCGCAACGGGTTCACCTGCGTCATGAGTCATCGCTCGGGCGAGACCGAGGATTCGACCATCGCCGATTTGGCTGTGGCGAGTAACACGGGACAAATCAAGACGGGCGCGCCCTGTCGTTCCGACCGCGTAGCCAAGTACAACCAACTGTTGCGCATCGAGGAAGATTTGGGCATGAGCGCCATTTATGGCGGCCGTATTCTGGGCGACCAATAAGCGGCCAAAGCGCTCCATTCCACCAATAACACCACGCACGTGAGAAAGGCTACGACTCGATGACACAGCTTCTATCAGCCATTTATCGAGTGCCTCGTAGTGTTTTGGAATGGTCCCCCATTTGGATTCCGATGGCCGTTTCCACACAGATAGTCATTCTGGGTTTGCGCCCGGCCATGCAAGAGCAACGCCACTTGGAAAACGCGGGCAAAGAACTCGAAGCGCGATTCGACGAGTTGACCGAGGAGCGAACAGCACTCGATCTGCGGTTGGAAGCCCAACGCGACCCGCTGTACGTCGAACGCGAACAGCGCGCGCTTCGCGATCCCAACTCCACGATTCGTTAGGGGCAATCGTCGCTCGCATGGATTGGCAAGGGGCGACATATCGTGCGACGAAAGTCCGTCGGATAGCGGTCGGGTTGGTCGCTTGCATTGCGCTTAGCGCAACGATTCAAGCCCAGGGCCAAGCCAGTTCAAACTCCTTGCCGGGATCGGAAGGCGCACTTTCGAATGACGTATTCTTGCCCTCCATTCGTCAAGCGGAAGAGTTTGTCGAGCGCGGCGATTTACTTTTAGAGCAAGCCGTCACTTCACAAGATCGAACGGCCGTGTTCGAAGCTTGGCGCAGCGCGTTGACGTCGACCATTGCGGGCGATTCGATCGCGCGATCCGAACGCGACACATTGGGAATTGAAGCAGCGCTCTGGCAGCGCTTGGTCCAACTTCAAGCCGAGCATCGCGCCGAATGGATCACGCGCTTCAATGACTTGGCGCAGTCTGAGTTGATCTCGGCCGGCAGCAACGCAATGAAGTTGGCGTCCACGGCTCGCCGCAATCCGGCCACTCGAGCAGCCGTGCTGGCTTGTCTTAAACTCGCGGACCTTCGATTCGAAGAAGGTGCCTTGTTCGAGTGTTCCGCTTGGTGCCAGCGCGCTCTTCAAAATCTAGATCCAAGCCACATGGATGCCGAAGTTCTCAAGATCGCCATCAACAAGCGGCTTGAACTGGCGGATTCGATTCCCGTGCCGCTCCCGAATGGCACACGAAGTCCAAAGTACGGATTCGAGTGGCAAGACGCGTCCCAATTGAGCTTTTTGACTCGCGTCGATTTTGGAAAACCGGTGCAGGTCGACACCCGCAATGATGGCAGCTACACGGGCCCGCCCACCGGTGTCCGATCCGGGTTGACCTTTTTGATTGACGGTCGTATCGCCGTTCAATCGCCGCGTCGTGTGACCATCGTTCGTGCAACTGGCAACTCCATTGAAAGCTCGTTCGAGCCCACGCTCTTGTTGCCCGACAGCGTCGCGGTCTCGCCGATCAATCCGCGTTGGAGTGACGATCGCCACCAACCACTTCTACCGGTCGCCGTTGGCAACGACTTGATTCTCGTCCACGGTCGGCCCTTTGGTCCTATCGGCGGAGAGAACGCGCTGATGTCGATCAAACCGCCCAGCTCTCCTCCCGCGCAAGGCCTTAGTCGTCCGGGCTTGCCTGCCTTGAATTGGGCCATCGTTGGCAATCTGCGTGTCGATCACGAAGGTGTGGTTCACGAGGAACCAGAGCTCGATAAGCTTGCGGACGCGCTGTTTGAAAACGGACCAGTGATCGTTGGAACTCGGGTGTTCGCTTGTCTGCGAGAGAATGAGGACGAGGTTCGCATTTGGCTCGCCTGTTTCGATCTCGCCACGGGGCGTTGCCTCTGGACCAGGCGACTCGCGCAGGGCGATGGACTTCAGCCCGGAGCCGACGGTCGCGGCCGCCCACTCCCGGCCAACCCATCGCAAGCGCTCGTGGCCTCCGGTCGCTACATATTCATCGGCACCAACATCGGAGCGGGCTTGCTCGTCGATTCGCTCGACGGCCAACTGATCTTCGGGTTCAAGAATCGAAAACGCTCTGCGGGAATCCGCGGCTGGCGAACCAATTGGAGCGCTTTCCTCGAATCGAACGACTCGCCGCTTCCTTCGATTCTCTGGGCGCCTCTTGATTCCGACTTCGAATATTTGCTCGGTGGATCTGAAAGTGCCACGAGCGGCCCGCTACAACGCGCGCCCCGTGAGATTGGCGAGTCCTTGGCGCTCCTGGGTGGCGATGATGAAAACTCGATCACGCTCTCCATGGCCGGCCCACGGCGAGTGATCTCCAACCGGCAAAGTCGCGATGGCGCGCGCTTCGACTCGCCATTTTTAGGTCGCGAAGAAACTTTCGGCGGCCGAGCTGCGATATCACCGAGCCGCATCGTGTTTTCCACCGATCGCGGGCTCTACCTGCTCGATCGCGAGCGCGAGCTGTACCTACTCGACTATCAAACACTGCCCGCCTACGAAAATCGTCTCGTGCAACTGGCGCCGGGCGGAGATGTGTACGCCCGCGGCGCGCGGATCTTTGTGTTGGGCGAGGCCAGTCTTTGGACATTTTTAGTGCAATGATTGCGCTCGATTTCGGAGGCTGTCAAAACGCGAACACGTCGGTGTTTTTCGAATTGAAAGCGCACCGAAAACCTTTCCAAACGCCGTTTTTGGGTGCGCCAGCGAACATCTGCGCCGCCGAACCTCCAGAGATCCACGTTCGGATTGTGTGAACGCTTTCGCGGTTTGTCTCATTTCACGTAGTAACCAGGTGGCGTAGCCATTTCTAGTACTAACGCCGCGAGGCATGATCTCCGACACTTACTATAAGGCGATGGATTCGAACACTGTCTAGCCTGAATTATTCATGAACACGCGGACCAAACACCACGAACGACCGGCACTGCCGGTCTATTGGTTCCTGCTGGCACTTTGCAGATACTGGCGTCCTCG
>JBLINP010000064.1:0-17354 GCA_047639415.1 Planctomycetota bacterium
GACTTTGTTGAGAGCTTGGGCTCATCTGGGTTCACGTAGGTAGGCTTTCCATTGGATACTGAATGGATGTTTGAACTCGAGCGCTGCCGCGCACGATGCTCCGTCGCATCACAGCCGTTCGACTTCGCGTTCGCGCCCATCTTCGCGTTCGCGTTTACCTTCGACTGCTTTCGCACCTTTCGATTAGTGCCATTCCTAGATCGACCAACTTGCCGAGTGACCGTGCGAAATTCACCGAGAGAGAGTTCGGGAACGAGTGAAGTTGAATCCATTGTTGCGAGTCTTGCGTTCATGAATCCAAGTACGTATTAGTGCCGAAAACATGACACTAGAAATGAACTAAATTCAACGATAAGTCCAGAATATAGCCTTTATTTGGCATTTCAGTCAGATCGATTCCGAACTCAAACCAAGCCGATCGAGCAACAAATCCGATAGCTCAAACTTCGGCACTAATCGTCCAGCGTCACCAGTCAGCAGTTACTAGTCACTAGCCGATCCGTTCGAACCGTTCGAACCGTCGCAACTCAACCCCTGTCTCCAAAGCCAATCGCTTGCCCAACAACTCCCAATCTCAATCACTCGCTAAACTCCCTCCCAAACTCCCAATCCTCCCAATCTCATCCCCCCCCTTCCAACCCCGCAACCCCGCAACCCCGCAACCTCCTCCCAAACTTCACACTCCCCCGCCAACTCCCAACTCCCCCGTTTAAGTCATGCTTCCCTCTCTCTCGTAGTAAACGAATCGTCCCCCAACCAGCTGTCTTACTCGCGCGCACCAATTTTCCCCGCGCTGACGCGTTCGCTTCCGCCCTGCTCCCGACAATCCTGCCTTTCCTCGCCCGTCAAGCTTCCACTAAAGGTGCAGGAGATCCGTACTTCGCGATGGCCGCATTTGATTTGGGCATCGATTGTGACAAGACCCAGTTCCCGACCGGTGTGGTGTCTCCGTTGGAAGTTGCTCTGTCTCTGACAGCAGATACGAAGTTCCTTAACTCGGTGAGTGTCGTGAATAGCCCGTTTACTCGGCCATTCGGTTTTCTAAAGCAGATCACGGGTAAGTCGAATCCCGGTCCAACATTTAGAGTCCCCCCCCCGGGGCCAACTTGTCGCTCACGTATCCATTCGATATCTATCAGCAGTTTGCGGTTTGGAGTGTTGTCGATGGGTTTGCTTACAGCACGACGAACATCAATCGAATCACGGTAGTTCAGTAGACGCGCGAACATACCGAGTCAGGCTCTCGTCGCAACCTGAGGTTAGGACGAGAGTCTGACTCCATGTGTTCGTGCAAATACCGACTTGCAAAAGACTTAGGGTGGCGGGCGAGGGCAGCTGAGGAGAATTAAGGATCCTATGCCCCGTGGGCTTTGGTGATGCCGGATATCGGTCCCCTGCGGCGGGTTCGCAGTGAACACCATGCGCAATCCAGCACGAGCGATCAGAATCACGATGAAGGCGGCCTTGTTGCTGGGCTTGGCCACGGTTTTGGGGTGTGGAGCAGGAGGCGGTGCAGCGCCGGCAGGTGGAGTCGTTACGCCGGGGGGCGGTGTGGGACAGGGTGCTGACCTGATGCCGGTCAGCGTGGAGCTGGTCGCGGCGGTGCTGACGGCGGGCGACAGCATTTCGGTCACCGACACGACCATGAACATCGGGGATCAAACGGGTTCAAACTTTCAAGTCGGCGTGTACTTGTCCTTGGATGCGATCGTTGATGTGACGGATACGTTGCTCGGGTTTCGCACCATCGGCAGTTTGGGAGTTGGCGCAAGTTCGATCGGCGGCGGTTCGGTCACGATCCCCGTATCGACGATGGCTGGCGATTACTTCGTGGGCGTGATCGTTGATGATCTCAACACGGTGTCGGAGCCGAACGAGAACAACAACGTAATCGTTGCCAGCGAAGTTTTGACGGTGAATGCGGCGCAACTGCCGGAGCTGTCCGTCGATTCGGTTGTCTTCACTCCGATTTTTCTCGATGCGGGTGAATCGGTTCAGGTTACGGAAGCCGTGGTCAACAACGGCATCGTTGCGGCGAGCGGTGTGGTTGTTGGGATCTATCTCTCACTCGACGCGACGATTACATCCGCTGACATCTTGCTGGGCTTTCGAACGCTGTCGTCGCTTGACGTTAGCGAAGGATCGATGAACGTTGGCTCGCTAGTCGTTCCGCCCAATCTATTTGCGGGCAATTACAACGTCGGTGTCTTGGTCGATGACGGCAACGCGATCGCGGAAACCAACGAGACGAACAATTCGTTGATCGCCGCATTCCAACTTCGAGTGAATGCGCCGCCGCGACCGGATTTGACTTCGAGCGGATTGAGCTTTGGACCGGGCACGGTTGATGCGGGGCAGTCGATTTCGGTTTCCGATGCGTTATTCAATCAGGGATTGGCGGATTCGAGCGCTTTCCGCGTCGGTATCTATCTCTCGAATGACGCAACGATCACGATAGAGGACCGATTGATCGCTGTACGAAGTTTGCCCAGTTTGCCGATGGGCATCACTTCATCCGTCAGCGGCGTACCGACCTTTATTCCATCGAACACGCCCGGCGGCGACTATTTCGTCGGGATCATCATCGATGATCTGAACGCGGTGCTTGAGTCCGATGAAGGCAATAACTCATTGGCTGCGTTCGGCACATTGACGGTCACGATTCCTCCGACACCCGACTTGATTGTGAATTCGTTTAGCTTCACACCCAGTTCGGTTATGCCGGCGATCGGGGAACAGATAACGGTCACGGAGACGATTGGAAACCAGGGCGTTGTGAATGCGAGCGCCTTCCGAGTGGGCTACTACCTTTCGGGCAATCCATCGATTTCAACCAACGACATTTTTATCGGTTCACGCGTGATCAGTGCGCTCGCGGTGGGGGACTCGTCGACGAGTACAACGGCTGTGGTTTTGCCCGCGGGCTTGGCGCCTGGTTCGTACTTCCTGGGAGCCGTTGCTGATGACGAGTCGGCTATCACCGAATTGCTCACGATGAACAACGCCTTCACCGCAGCGATCGCATTGGATGTGGTCGCGGCGCCCATTCCAATGGCGCAATTGAACGCGGAAAGTGCTGTCTTCGGTCCGCCAACGGTTCCGGACGGTACGGAAGTCCAGATCCAAGACATCGTTCGCAATCTGGGAACAATCTCAGCAACGGCATTCCGCGTAGGCTTTTATCTTTCGCTCGATGAAAACATCGACACGTCCGACATCCTGATCGGGGAGCGCTTGATCTCGCACCTCTCGATCAATTTCGGATCCGCTTCGAGCGCTTCGTATACCGTTCCGATTGGCACGCCACCGGGCGTCTACCGCCTCGCCGTTTATAACGATCATGGCTTCGATATTCCTGAGTCCGATGAAGATGACAACATCATCATCGCACCTGGCTTCTTGACGGTGAACTGAAATGAAGTGGGGCAACATCATGCGAGTATCAAAACGCAACGGGCTGGCAGTGTGCTGTTTTCTAGCGCTAATCGGGGCAACGGCAGTTGCGGCGGGAAATGACCTGCGTTTGGAGCAAATGCGCATCCTGCGAGCAACAGAGGCTTATCAAAGTCCGCCAGTTTTGGAGCAGGTCACCGAAGCGGGTTTGTACGAACGCCCGGCATCAGTTGAAGAGACCGTGCGCTTCAGTGTCGCTGAATTGCGAAGCGCGCTCTCTCAATCCGACGAGCACGTATACACGGACCTCGGTCGGTTTCACGATTTGCAGACGGACGATCGCGACTGATGGGCACTGCGAAGCATCTTCATGGCGTCCACCCGTGAATTGGCGTTTCGGTTGGCACGAAGTGTGCGGAAAGGAATTGGGGATCGCTCGTGCAAAGGCGCGAACACCCCGTTCTCAAGCCAGCTAGCTATCGAGCATGAAATATTGTCCGGAAGCTTGTGACCTCTCGTGGAAAATCTTTCGTGTCTCAAAACAATTTGAAATCTCCGCTAATGCGAACTGATCACGCACCGATACCGCGAGGAACGCCCCATCCCGGGAGCGGAGAGGTAACAAAATGATTCAGTTAGGTGGACTTGCGAGTGGTCTCGATACCAACGCCATTATTCAGGCGATTCTTGGTGTCGAGCGTGTGCCGATTAACGCGTTGCAGGCTGATAAGCGAGGCGAGGAGGGCAAGCTGTCCCTGATCGGAACGATTAAAGGGCTCGTCAGCTCGCTTAGAGACAAGGCCAGCGATCTTTCGACTTCGTCCGGCTTCCTTAGCTACTCAGTTACTTCTAGTGACGATGCCGCGGCAAGTTTTTCGGTCACAGGCGCGCCGCAAACAGGCAATCACACGTTGGTTGTGAATCAATTGGCCACGGCCGACCGCTATACCTTTACGGACTCAGTCACGGATCCCGATGCCGTGCTTGGCACTGCGGATGGGCAACAAATAACCTTCGATGTCAACGATACTTCGTACAGCTTGTCCATCGATCAGGCGGACTCGAGTTTGAATGACATCCGCGATGCGATCAACGATCTGGCTGGCGATGACGTGACCGCTAGCGTGATCAATACTGGCACCTCCGGTTCGCCTCAGTACCAGTTGGTGCTTGCTGGTGACGATACAGGCGAAGATGCGGAAATTTCGAATTTGACGAGTGCAATCGGTGGAATGACGACTGTTCTTCAGCTTACCGACGCTTCCAATGCACAGATCGAAATCGACGGATTGACTGTTGAGCGTTCAACGAACGTTTTTGATGACGTATTGGATGGACTCTCCTTTACTGCTCAAGTGGCAGACAGCGTAGCCACGATAGCGTTCGGTGCTGACGTTGATGATGACGGCATCAAGACCAAAATTCAGGGGTTCGTCGACTCGTACAACGAAGTCATCGACTTCATCAACGATCAAAATACCTTCACCGAAGAAGACGGAGTAGGCGGTGCGTTGTTCGGCGACTCGATTTTGCGCAACGTCAAGTCGACGATTAGCAATGCGCTTTTCGATGTCGACATCGATAAGGTTGTCGCGGATAGCGCGGGCTTCTCAACACTTTCCCTAGTCGGAATCGATCTCGACTCTAAGGGTAAGCTCAGCATCAATAGCGCAACCTTCGACGCCAAGTTGGCCGAAGATCCGGAAGCATTCGCCGATCTATTCGTAGATGACGACGGCTTTGACAATACCGGCGCTGCGAACAACACCGCGGCATTCTTCACCGATACAACCACGGACGACGGCGTCTTCGACAACCTTTTTAGATCCATCGACCAAATCGTGGACGATCTCGTTTTGCAGGACGGAAGTTCGGTCAAAGGTCTCTTTGACGTTCGGACGGAGTCGATAAACGACGCCATCGAACGCATCAATGACCGCATCACTGTCCTTCAGGATCGGCTCGTGGACACCGAAGCCTCACTCGTCGCGCGCTTCGCGTCCCTAGAATCGATCATCACGGGATTGAACGCCCAAGGTAGTGCTCTCAGTAGCCTCCAACTCTAATCCTCTGTCTACACCAATGAATAATTCTGCTTCGGCGTATGTGAATACGTCATTCGAATCTGCACCGCCGCTCAAGATTCTGCGCATGCTTTACGCAGGCGCGTTGAAGTTTCTTGACCAGGCTCGCCGGCTCGAATTGCCCGCGAACAACATTCAATACAACGATTTGTTGGGGCGAGCGGATGCGATCGTTTCTGAGCTGCGATGCAGTTTGGACCCGACTCAGTCAGCGGAGTTGGCGACTCAGTTGGACAGTTTGTATGTCTACGCGGCGAATCAAATCGGTGAGGCTGTGCTCGAGCGCAAGCTTGAGCCAATCGATAACGCCCATAAGGTGCTCTCCTCGTTGAAGAGCGCTTGGGATGAGCTTGAGGTCGGAAACGACGAAGCGAAAGTCGCTTAACTCAATGTCAATGCACGGTGAAATTTCGGCTTCGGATGCGTTGGAACTGCTGAACCTTGCGATGCGCGAATTGCTGGAGGCCGTAGATTCGAATTCGGACGACACTGAGGTCTTGCTGGCGAGTTGGTCCAGGTGCCAATTCGCGTTGCAACGATTCGATGAGAAGATTGCGGCAATCGTCACTCCTTCACCGGAAGAACGCGCTGCGATAAACGAACACTTGCAAACGGCCGTGCGCCTAAACGCGATCGCGACTCACCTGGTTCAACGAGAGTCGGAACGCATCGGTGTCGAGCTGGCTGCCGTCAGCGAAGCCAAGCGGAAATTGCAGGCGCAAATGACGCGCTCGTCAGACTCAGGCGGTTCGGTCGACCTGGCCGGTTAGTTCAGCCAAGCACTTGTCCCACGGACAGCTGGCCCTAAATCGTCCACTCCGCGTGGAGTGCGTCCTACTGCAGCAGCTTCTCAATTAAGCCGCTTTCGACCATCGAGTTGAAAAATGTCTCCGCGATCAACAGATGGTGAGTTGCCGACGGATGGGGATCCGTCGCACTGACGACGAACTTCAATTTGTCGTAAACCGAGATCTCATGTCGAGCGATGAAGCCCGCGAGCTCACGTCCTTGATCGATCGGGAATAAGCCCAGTTCCTTCAAGCGTTGACTGGCCGCTACGCTCCACGACCGCGGGAGGGAATCGGCCCGGTATGCCGGGCCCGTAGCGGGTAATTCTATCTCGCCGTCGATATTGAGCACCTGACTCTCGAAATTTTTTCCGGGTCGTTCAGGTCGCAACAATCGGGCATAGCGAAGCCCTACTGTTGACTTTTTAGACACCGGTGGAGCTAGCGGCCTTCCGAGGTGATGCAAATCTACACAGGCTGGTTCAGGAATTATCGAAACCGGTCGACATACCGGGCCTGATGCCCTCGGTGAGCACCTTCCGTGTTTTCCGCTGTCTCGGAGGCCCCAATGTCGATCCCCACTCTTTGTTTCCTAACCCTAAGTGCACTTGGGGAAAATACCGTATCAACCGCCGTTGATCCCGGACCCGATCTCAATCAATACCTACTGATTTCCGCCGGTATGGTGATTTTGGTGGGCGGTATCGGGTGGTTCTTCCAACGCACGATGTCCGGTTCGATTCGCGCTCGAGCGAATAAGCGTTCGTTGCGCGTGCTCGATGTTTTGCCGATGGGCGGTAAAAAGAAACTAGCCGTGGTTCGCGTCTACGACCGAACTTTCGTGCTCGGTTTGGGTGACAAGGAAATTTCGATCGTGTCGGAGCTCGATCCGAGTGTGCCGGTCGAAGAACTGACGCCGACGGCTCCTCAACCGAAGAGCAAGGCCGTTAGGGGGAAGACGCTAACGCGAGCATTCGAAGCGATTCGCGCCCGTGTTGCGGAAGGCATTCCTCGTCCTCAACCCGCAGCGGAAGCGAGTGCTCCGACTAAGCCCACAGTACATGGTGCCATTCAAGCTGCGGTTGCTGCGAAAACGCAAACTCCTCAGAAAACGGTGACTCCTCGAAAATCTGTGACCTCCAAATTGTTGAGTGGCGGAAGAGGTTTGTTGGGATGAGTGTGATCGGTCGAAATTTGATTCGGTTCGCTGCAGTTTTCTTACTGCTGCTCAACTTGGCATCACCGGTTCTTGCGCAAGCGCAAGGCGGTGGTTTCGGCGGTAGTTTGCCCGACATCGCGGATGTGATGCAGGCGCTCGAGAAC
This sequence comes from Planctomycetota bacterium, assembly GCA_047639415.1. Lineage (GTDB taxonomy): Bacteria > Planctomycetota > UBA1135 > UBA1135 > OFTM34. The sequence goes on from JBLINP010000064.1 coordinate 7,589, forward strand.
CCGGCTGATGAAGCTGGTGGCGAGGACGAAGGGCGACTATCAACAGCTATCGAAATCGCAGTCCTACTGACGATTCTTTCGCTGCTTCCCGCCGTCCTGATTTCGGTCACCTGCTTCACTCGGATCGTCATCGTTTTGAGCTTTGTCCGCAGAGCGCTGAGCGTGAACGATTTACCTCCAAACCCGGTAATCATCGGTTTGGCGTTGTTTTTGACCACTTTCGTGATGGCTCCAGTTGCGGAGCGAATCTACGACGTGGCCTACGTGCCCTACTCCGAGCAAGAATTGACGGCTTCCGAAGCTGGCGATCTCGCTTGGATTGAGATGCGCGGATTTTTGATGTCCAACACACGCCAGGGCGAGTTGGAGCTCTTCGTAAACCTCGCAGCCGTTCCTCCCGAGGAGATCGAAGCCGATGGCATGCCGTTGCGTGTAGTCGTTCCTGCGTTCGTTCTGAGCGAAGTTAAGACCGCCTTTCAAATGGGCTTCTTGCTCTTCCTACCGTTCTTGGTGATCGACTTGGTTGTCGCCAGCGTCTTGCTCTCGATGGGCATGTTCATGTTGCCGCCCGTCATGATTTCGACACCGTTCAAAATCTTGCTCTTCGTGCTCGTCGACGGTTGGCACCTAATCAGCGAATCACTTGTGACCTCTTTTGTCAGCGTATAGCGAGACACGCCATGGACTTTGACCTCAGAATTTTGGATTACATGCGCGACTTGTTCGTGACGGCACTGACGATCTCGGGACCGGTACTGCTAACCGGTTTGGTTGTCGGCGTGGCGGTCAGTTTGTTTCAAGCGCTGACTTCGGTCCAAGAACAAACGCTAAGCATGATCCCCAAGATGTTCGCAGCAATCGCCATGATCCTGCTGCTCTTGGCGCCCGCTCTCGGAATTCTGCGCGACTTTGCGTTGCGCATCTTCGGGGACCTCAACGTCTTCGGATTGAGCTGAATCAATGGTTCCTCCCGGCACTCTTGAAGCCCTAGGGCTCTACCTGATCCGCACAACGGCGATGTTCATTTCATCGCCTGTGTTGACTATGGGTACCGGATTTAACGGTTACAAAATTGCGTTGATCGTTGCCTTGTCACTGGTGCTTTACAGCGTGACCGGCGAACCGCTTGTCGGCCTTGTAGATCCCGTGACCTTCGGCGGAATGGCCATGCGCGAGATCTTGGTGGGTTTGAGCATCGGCTTCGTGCTGCAACTTTCAATACTGGCCGTGAAGGTGGGCGGAAAGATGGTTGGGCACGAAATGGGCTTCGCGATGGCGAGTCAAGTCGATCCCGAAACCGGCGTTCAAGTGCCGTTGATCACTCGTATTTGGGAAAACGTCTACTTGGTCGCTCTGATTTCGGTCAATGGCCACTTCTGGTTGCTAAAGGCCTTGGCGAACTCTTACGAGCGCGCGCCAGTGGGACAAATGGAATTGGGCACCGGTGTCGTTTCCGTCATGTCGCGACTTTTTGGAACCATGTTCGCAGCCGGTTTGACGTTCGCCGCGCCGGTGATGGTGCTGCTCGCTTTGGTGTCGGTAATGGTTGGTTTGCTAACGCGTGCCGTGCCGTACCTCAACATCATGGAGATCAGTTTCTCGCTTCGAGTCGGTATGGGATTGGTTTCGATCTTTCTGTTCAGCCCAATGCTAGAGCCTGTACTTAATTCGCTCTTCGTGTCGCTCAATGCAGCGCTCGATGCAAACCTCGATGCGATTGCGACAAGGTGATGCACCGTGGCTGACGACAAATCAAAAGACGAAAAGACAGAGGAAGCCAGTGCGCACCGCTTGCAGGAGGCGCGCTCTGAGGGACAGGTTGCGATGTCAACTGAGCTTGTCGCGGCGTTGATGTTGAGTACGGGCATAGTCGCATTGATCATCGGACGTGACCAAATCGGAAACACCCTGGGCATAACGATCACGGAGGTGATCAATTCGCTTGGTGATACTGCTATGGAAGAATTGACCACGAAGAACGCCGCTGCAATTTTGGGGCACTCGCTTGGTACGGCCATCAAACTAGTCGGCGTTCTCTTTTTACCAGTGGTTGGCGTCGGTGTTGTTGTCAGCTATGCCCAGATAGGTTTCCAATTCGCGCCGAAGGCAGTCGCTCCGGACATCACGAAGTTCGACCCGATTAAGGGCTCTAAACGCCTGTTTAGCATGCGTTCGTGGGTTCGGACGGGAATGTCACTCGTCAAGATCATCGCGATCTCGGGCAGCATGATCGCAATGGCCTGGGCCCAGTTACCCGCCGTTATCCACTCTGGCACGAATGAAATAGGACCGCTCCTACCAATCATCGGCACTGTGATTTTACGCTGCACGCTAGCCGCGGTGGCCATGATGCTGTTGATCGCGGTGATCGACCTGATCTATCAGCGCTTTCAGCACGCGAAGGACATGCGGATGACCAAGGATGAGGTCAAGCAAGAGAACAAGTCCACGGAAGGTGATCCGCAGGTCAAAGCGCGCGTGCGTGCCTTGCAACGCGAAGCCTCGCAGAAGCGCATGATGGCGGACGTACCGGATGCGACGGTCGTGGTGACGAACCCGACGCACTATGCGGTGGCGCTTAGCTACCCGCGTGATGCGCATGGCGAGCCGACTAGCGGCGCACCCAAGGTCGTCGCGAAAGGTTTCGATCACGTCGCTCAACAGATCAAGAAGGTTGCTGGCGAAGCAGGCGTGACGCTTTACGAAGACGTTCCGCTGGCACGCGCCCTTCACGCTCAAGTTGAAATCGGTGATGAGATTCCCGAGAGCCTGTACTCGGCCGTTGCCGCTGTTTTGAACTACGTCTACAGCTTGGAGGGCAGCCGCTTAGCTGCCGGTTAGATCAATCAAAGTGTCCGATACGAGTAAAATACAGCCGGCAAAGGGCAAACTGGATTTCGCAGAGTTCGTCGCGCGTTACGCGGACTGGGTTCTGGGTGTCGGCGTCCTCGGTTTGATGATGACCCTGGTTACGCCGGTGTCGCCGTTCGTGCTCGATTTGATGTTGGCCGTCAACATCACGATTTCAATGCTCTTGTTGCTGGTCACGATGAACGTGCGCGGAGCATCCGAGCTTTCGACGTTTCCCACCGTGCTCTTGTTCGCGACGTTGTTCCGTTTGGGACTCAACGTCGCGAGTACGCGATTGATTCTGACTGAAGGTAAGGCCGGTTCACTCATCGACGCTTTCGGGCAGTACGTTGTTGGCGACAACATCACGGTCGGAATGGTCGTCTTCCTGATCCTCATCATCATCCAATTCGTGGTCATTACGAAGGGTTCTGGACGGATTAGTGAGGTCGCTGCGCGTTTCGTTTTGGACGCAATGCCCGGCAAGCAAATGGCGATTGACGCCGACTTGAATGCGGGCCTCATCGATTCCGACTCGGCCAAAGAGCGTCGAGTGGCTGTCGCAACAGAAGCGGAATTCTACGGAGCCATGGATGGTGCTTCGAAGTTTGTCCGTGGTGACGCGATCGCTGGATTGATCATCACGGTATTGAACTTGCTCGGTGGAATTGCGATTGGATCGATGAACGGATTGGGCATTGGCGAGGCGGCCGAACGCTATTCAATGCTCACCATCGGTGATGGTTTAGTCAGTCAGATTCCGGCGTTGTTTGTGTCGACCGCTGCCGCTGTTCTGGTGACGAAAGCGAGTACGAAGCACAGCCTCGGCTCGAGTTTGATCTCGCAGGTTGGCGGACAACCAAAGGCCACGTTGATCGCAGGCGCGGTTATGTTCGTGATTGGAATGTTGCCAGGCATGCCGGCCATTCCGTTCTTTACGCTGGCTACGATTCTCGTGTTGTTCTGGCGTTCGACCAGACAACTCGAACAGGGTCAAGACATGCTCGCCGTTGAAGGTCAGGTGGAAGAACCCGAGGTTACTGAAGAAGTGCCCGAAAAAACGGAAACCGAGCAGGTCACCGATTTACTCAAACTCGATCGACTTGCGCTCGAAATTGGCTATCGCTTGATTCCGTTGATTCAGGACAAGAAGGGCCAAGGCGTTCTAGATCACATTTCGCAATTGCGACGACGCTTTGCATCCAACGATGGGGTGATCGTTCCTGCAGTGCGAATCAAAGACAACATTCAGATGGATCCGAACGCCTACCGCATTCTGATCTCGGGTCAGGAAGTGGCGAAGGGGTTGATCGAACCAGGTCAATACTTGGCCATGGATGGTGGCGGAGCGACGGGTTCAGTCAACGGTAAGGAAACTGTGGATCCCGCTTTCGGATTGCCGGCTTGGTGGATTAGCGAGCCGGACCGCGATGAAGCGGAACTGATGGGTTTCACTGTGATTGATCCGACCAGCGTGCTGGTTACACATCTTTCCGAAGTGATCACGGGCGCGATGGATGAAATTATCAATCGCGACGACGTCAAAGAGCTGATCGAAAACGTGAAGAAAGTCTCGCCCGCTTTGGTCGAGGAAACGATTCCGGACAAAATTAGCTACGGCGAGATTCAGCAGGTTCTGCGCAACTTGCTTCGCGAGGGCGTTTCGATACGAAACATGCCTGCTATCTTGGAAAGCATCGCGGATAACGCGGGCAAGACACGCGACCCCGAAGCGATGACCGAGCTTGTACGTCAGCGGCTCGGACGGTCGTTGTGCGAACGCCATACGGATTCGGCGGGCGTACTCAACGCCGTAACTTTGGATCCGACTGTTGAGTCGCGCTTGGCATCGGCAGTCGGTGGCTCGAGCGATCCAGACGCAGCGCCAGTCAATCCAGCTTGGTTGCAGTCGTTGGTCGAAAACATCGCGGAGTCGTTGGGTACAGCGACGCGCGGCGGCAAGGACGTGGTCGTGCTCGTCCGTTCAAACATCCGTCGGTTCGTGGGAGAGCTACTGCGCTCCGCACTGCCGAAGGTTTCTGTTCTCTCTTACAACGAGGTTGTGCCGGCCAAGTCGGTAGAAACCTCAGGCATCGTGAACATGGAGGATTGATATGCAGATTCACCGGGTTCGAGGTAAGGATTTGAAAGATGCGCTTCAACGCGCTCGCGAGGTTCACGGCGACGACGCCATGGTCCTCACTCACGAATTGGTGGCCGATGGCGGCGTGACCGTTTCCGTGACCCGTTCAACACGCGACGGCGATACAAAACGTAAGGCGCGCAAGAGTGCTCCCGATTCGTCGGGGGGGCAAGAGCCAGGTTTGCGTGATGTCGGCGATCGTTTGCGCATGTCTGGTGCTTCTCCGGAGTTGGCCGACAGCGTGATCGAGCAAGTGTTGGAAGAAGGTGCACAAGGCGCATTCGCGATCGATACGGCCGCGGCATCTTTGGCCAAACACTTTGTGGCCTATCCATCGCCAACTGCATCGGGCGGTCCACGTGTGATTGCTTTCGTGGGACCGACGGGTTCCGGCAAGTCGGCATCATTGGCGAAGTTAGCGATCCGGTTGAAGCGCGCGGGTCGCAATATCGCCGTGGCCAGTCTTGATACGGGCAGATTCGGAGCAACTGAACTGTTGCGCGAAATCTCGGATCAACTCGACGTTCCGTTTACGCGCATTCGTTATCACGAGGATATCGGGGCGCTGATGGCCCACTCAGCGAACTACGACGCGATTCTGCTCGATACTGCTGGCCGTTCGCCCGTGGACCACAAGCGCCTTGGGCAGCTTCGAATGGTCCTGACCGAATCTCTAAAGAATGCCGTTGTGAACACTTATTTGGTGGTTTCGGCTTCAACAGGTAAAGAGGTGCTCGAAGAGGTTCACCGCGGTTTCGCCGGTCTTCAACCCGAGGCGCTGGTGGTTACCAAGTTAGATGAAACTCGTCGGACTGCCGTCGCACTTGAGTTTGCAAACGAAACCAGCTTGCCCGTCGCATTCTTGTGCAACGGCCAGGACTTGAAGCGCGACCTCTACATGGCGACCTCCGATCGCATGGCAGATTTGGTGCTCGGGGGCCGCGTGCGATGAATTTCGTAATGGTGACAGGCGGAAAGGGAGGAGTCGGAAAAACAACTCTCGCTGCAAACCTCGGTGTGGCCTTGGCCCAACGCGGTATGCGAATTTTGCTCGTTGACCTCGATTTCTCGCTAGCAAATCTGAACGTGATGTTCGGGTTGACTCCTCGACACACGCTCGAGGAGTTCTTCCGAGACAATCACCCTTTATCCGATTGCATAATCAAGGGCCCGGGTGGGGTTCATCTCTTACCGGGCAGTTCGGGAAGCAGTGAGTTATCGCGGGACGACTTAGAACGCCGACAAAGACTGGCCAACGGTTTGACGGAACTCGCCACGAACTACGATTTAGTCATCGGCGATAGTGCAGCTGGCATCGGTGCAGACGTGTTGTTCTTCAGCGCACTTGCGGAACTCGTGTTGGTCGTCACAACTCCCGAGCCGGCCGCTTTGACGGACGCCTTTGGTTTGGTCAAAGCGCTCGACGCCGAAGTTTTATCCGGCGCTGCGGAGATCCCCACTCCTGAACTCTTCTTGAATCTCGTTCACGGATCCGATCAAGCCGAGCGTTTGTCCTCACGTTTGCGTGAAGTGTGCGAGCGGTTTTTGGCGAGGTCTCCACGCCTGTCCGGCTGGCTTCCACGCTCAAGCGGCGTACTTCAAAGCTCAATGAGCCAACGTCCCTTCATCGGGAATCGCGCTCAAAAACAGGCTTTAGAGACCCGTTGCGTCCTTAATTTGGCCAAGCGTCTCGAACGACGCTTCAGAGAGGTGCCTGTCTCAACCGGGCTCTAAGGCAATTCTTCGATATGACCGATACAAGCTCAAGAGGAAATTTTCTCCACCCCGCATGGCACTCCCTAACAACACGAATAGCCGTCGCAGCCGGTACTTTGGCCGCGATAGTGAGCTTAACGCAGCACACTCCGGTGTGGGTCGCTTCGTTGCGCGGTGCCGTGGCGTTTTTCGTAGTGCGGACAATCGCGGGCTGGGGTTTGACAGCTTTGGGTGTGGCCTTGAAGGCCGACACGATCGACCAATCATCCGAGGAGAGCGAACCGTCGTGATGCACGGTGCTGATCAGCAATTCGTTAGCGCATTGACTCGGGGAGTTCAGAGATGAGTTCCGACGAGAGAAGCGTGTTGAGCGAAGAGGAAAAGCTGTCGGACCGCGACAAGCGCATCCTCGACCATTTGCCGTTGCTGCATTACATCGTTGGACGAATCGCTATTGAGGTTCCTGCTCACATTGATCGCGACGACCTTCTAAGCTTCGGAATGATCGGTTTGGTTTCGGCATCCGACTCTTGGGATGCCTCTCGCGGTCTCAAATTCTCAACCTACGCCTATCCTAGAATGCGTGGCGCAATCCTCGACGAATTGCGACACATGGATTTCTTGCCGCGCGGCCGCCGTGAGAAAGTTCGCGCGCTGGACAAGGTCGTCGCGAAGCTTGAGCAAGCCAATGGTACGCCTCCCAGCCCTGAGGAGTTGGCCGAGGAACTCGGCACCACCGTTGAAGAGGTTGGCGAGATTTTGGTTCACGCTAGAGTCGCTGGCGTGGTCTCGCTGGACGACACCATGTCGACTGAACTAGGCGCTCTCCTAGCCGACCCTCGTAGCGAAAACCCGGAGGGAACGGCCGAATGGGAGGAAATGAAGCAACTTGTGGTCGAGGCCATCAAGAGTTTATCGGAACAAGAACAGACGGTCATCACACTCTACTACGGCGAAGAATTGCTCCTGAAGGAGATCGCTGAAGTGATGAGTTTGACCGAATCGCGGATCAGTCAAGTTCATACCGCCGCCTTGTATCGCTTGAATCGCGAGTTGCGAGTGTTGGCCGGAGGGGGCTTCGATTCCTGAGCTAGTTTCATGGACAAAGCCATACAACGCGTCGAACTCGGTGGGTCATACCCCGGTGGACTCGTGCCAAAGGCTAAACCGCGTCGCGAAGGCGCTGGTCAAGAGTTTGAGCGTGAGCTCAAGCAAAAGGCGTCCGACAAAGAATCACAACCCGATCAAGAATCCGAAGACACGACCGCTTCTGATTTGCACATTTCACCGCTCGCCGATGGCGACCCCGGATCACTTCTAGACCTGACAGCTTGAGCTATGGCACCGATTATCAAAAAAGATCACGTTGAGCTGATGACGGCAGGACAAGCGCCGGCTGTTCGCCGTCGCGGTCATGCGAAGGTTGCGACTCTGCTTGAAATTGAAGGCGACGTACGCGCTATCGAAGTTCAATGCACATGCGGTGAAAAGCACGTGATTGAACTCGAATATGACCAACTGGCGAAGGCGGCTAATGTTGAACAGCCCTCGCAAAACCAAGTCAGCCCGACGGAGATTGAATCGCCGACGGAAGCTGGCCCTGAGGAGGAGATGCCCTCATGAATCCGAAACTATTGATTGTCTCTGCCTGCGCTTTGGCGTTGAGCGGCTGTGTGGCTCCGATGAGTGGTTTGTCCAATTCGGGCAATTCCTCTGCGCCGTACGGCATGCCTTCGAACGTTTACAGCCCGGCCTCGGATACCGATGGCATGGGAGCAGCAGACCCCGATAACGACCCGATATACGCCTGGGACGGTGGAGTCGTGGACTCGCCCGATGCGGGCAGCGTCGTCGAAGGCGACCCGAATCACGACGTTCAACCTACGTCCAATGGACGCATGTACATTCTCGAGCTCTATCAAGATGCCATCGATGAACGTGATGCATTGCAGCTTGAAGTTACTGCTCTGAATGCCGCTCTTGAGCGTGCGCAATTCGAGATGGACGACTTCGCGAGTCGCACGACGAAGATTCAGGCGATGGTGGATAAACTGACCATGGAACGCGATCAATTGCGCCAAGAAAATTCGGACCTTGCAGCTCGAGTCGTAACCGCTCAAATTCGCCGATTGGAAGCCGAGAAGCTTTTGCTCGAATCCAAGCTAGAGTGGTTCCGCCAAGCAGACTTTGCAGTACTGCAGCGAGTCAGGGAACTGGAACAGACCGCAAGCGATTCAAACTCCGAAACCCCTGTAATGACAACGGGTGGACTCCAAGCCGCTGAGACTGAGAGTTCAGACAGTTGAAAACCTCAATGAGTACTCTCGTTGCGCTCTCCATGCTCGCACTCTCATCGTGTGCGTTCCTCGAGCCCAGCATGCCCATGATTGCCAGCGCGCAGGTTGCAGACGATTTCGGCACGTACAGATTGAGACGCGTCGGCTTGATGCCCTTCCAAGGATCCAATGTCGACCTGGTTCGGGCGGACGAGCTTCAACTCGCGTTTTACAGCGAATTCAGCCGTACGACCCCGTTCGAGCTCGTTTTGCTGAACGGAGCTGACCTGGATGAAGTCCAAGCTAGCGATGCGCACCGACGCGGTTGGTATCACCCAACTACGATCATTGAAGTTGCACGGCGCTACCGGCTCGACGCCATTCTGTTCGGTACGGTTGTGCGCGAACAGTTCTTCCCGCCGCAGGAGCTTTCGACGCAAGTCGACATGGTCGCGGCCGAAACGGGTTTGGTCATTTGGTCATCTGTCGCGCACTTGTCCGCCGGTGACGAGCGCGTGCAGCGTGGTTTGAAGATTTACTACGACGCGGAGACCGAAGGTCAATCGGCGTGGGAGTTGGCACTCGTTTCGCCGACACGCTTCGCACGCTTTGCGGCATATCAAATCGCTAGCATGCTCTAGCGTCTCAGCTTCGTTCAGTTTGCCTAGCCCGGATTATTCATGAACCGCGAGGCAAAACGCCTCGAATTGGTTCCTGCTGGCACTTTGCAGATACTTGCCCCCGCAGACGACCTTGTAAGGTCGTCGAGGACGCCCGTATC
>JBLINP010000065.1:0-17092 GCA_047639415.1 Planctomycetota bacterium
CTTTTCGACACGCTGGAACTCTCGTGGACCGCGAATCCGCGCACGGAACTTCAAACGCTCAAAGCGGGGCGACCACTGCGGCTCAGACGCCCCATCTCCCGCAATCTCGACCGATATCGCCGAGCTCTCGAGGTCATCGAGCTCGCCGACCTCGCCGCCCGGCCCGGCCACGCGGAGCCCGAACTCTACGCCGTGCTCGAACTGGCTCTGGAGCGATTCTCCGCGGAAATGGATCCCGAACTGACCCAATTGGCCTTCAACCTTCAGTTCCTGGGAGCGTTGGGCTTGGCCCCAGCCTTGGAAAGCTGCGCTTCCTGCGGCAAAAAAGCCCCCGTGGGAGGCAGTTCCGAAAGCGAAGTTCAGTTCTCGGCAGGTGCCGGCGGCTGTCTCTGCTCCAATTGCGCTCGCGATGCCCGCAGCACCGGCGGGCGCGTGGGACGCCTCCCGATCAATGTTCTTCGCATCGCAAACTCTCTTCGCGCAGCCGACTCCGTTACTCTAGGCGCTTACCGCCTCCCCGCTGAAAGACGGTCCAGCGTTCGAGATTTCGTCGAGCGCTTCTTGGAGTACCATCTCGCCAGTCGCCCATCTTCCCGCCGCAGCGCCGACCGAAGCCGACAATCCAAAACGCGCACCGCCAGCCGATGACCTGTTCACGCCCACTCGCCCCGCTACTCGTAGTCCTGTCACTCGGATTCGGATCCTGTCAATCCCACGATCCGCACCTGGTTCCGTTCTCCGCATCCGATCCTGAACGTCAGGGCAAGCTACTGGAGATTGGCCAAGAGCTTGATCTGGTCGAGGTCGAACTCGAGCAAGGCTCGATCGAGCACGCGTTAGAACTTGTTCAAGATATCCGCGACTCCGGAATCTTCGATGCCGAGATTCGCCACCGCACGGAGTTGCTGCTCGAAGTCTGCGCGACGCGTCGTCTCGATGAGTTGATCGCCAACAAGGGGTCGGTTCATGAGTTCGAAGATCTGTTTGAGGACGACGTCCCCAAAAATGTACGCGTAAGCGCGGGAATCGCAGGTGCACGGCGCCAACTCGAGGAAAATGAACCGATCGAGGCGTATAGCTTGATTCGGCGAATAGACGGCGAATTTAGCTCCCATCACGAGAGAGCCGCAGCTGGAGATATCCTGGCTCAGGCGGGCTTCGCACTGTCTGTCAGCACTCGCTATCGCCTGTGGCTGTTTAGCTATCGTGCGCGCGCTCCCGAAGTGCTCGAGTACCTCGTGCTCAATTACCCGTCCAATTTCAACGGTGAACGAGCCTACATGATCTTGGCCGAACTGTACGAAGAGGACGACGAGTTGGAGTTCGCGCTCGAGCGCTACGAGGACCTGCTGCTCTATTACCGTACGAGTCAATTCGTGCCGCAAGCAGAAGCGAAAGTTCCGGCCTTGCGTCTCCAGCTCATCAAGGGTCCCAATTACGATCGATCCGAAATTTTGAGTGCGAAGCGCGAGTTGTTGGATTGGCTAGCGCGCCATCCAGGACATCAGCTCGAAAGCCAAGTTCTCGACTCTCTGCAAGAGTGCTATGCGCTCGAAATCGACAGCGATTTATTCGTCGCCAAGTTTTATCGCCGCGTCGACAAAATGATTGGCGCCCGCATGCATGCTGATCGAGCGCTCGCGGTCGCCGTAGAAGTCGGAGATCTTGCCCGCGCCGACCATGCTCGCGAAATTCTCGAGAACGTCGCGCCCGTCGAAGCCTCCACTGAAGACACCCAAGGCAACTCGTGAACGCTCCTAGCTCTAGCCTGCTCCAACATTTGCTGGGATTGAGCGCGGTGTTGCTCTGCTTCGCTTGCAACTACACCGCAGGTCTTCAGCTTCCGGACGATGCTCGAACCATCGGCATCGACGTTTACGGAAACAATTCAAACCTCCGAAACCTCGAAGCTGAACTAACGAGCGAAATTGCTCGCGCGGTCAGCGATTTGGTGCACCTGCCTTTGGTTCCGCCCGACGAGGCCGACTACGTCATTCGCGGAGCCGTTCTCAATTACACGCGTAGTAGTGGCGCCCGAGATATTGATAACCGCCAGCTTCAAGCCGGCGTGCAGATCAGCATCAGTAGCCACCTCGTCAATCGCCGAACCGAACAGGTGATACGTTCGACCGTGACGGCCCTCGGAACCGGACTCGTCATCGAACGCGGCGTGGTCGCCGACGACACGCCCCAGGAAGTCGCCGGGCGGGATCGGGCGATCGAAAACCTCGCCACTCGGATCGTTTTGGACCTATTCCTGCCCCGATCAAGCGAAACACCACTCTGAGCGATAAAAAGCTCGTTCTCGGGAGGGATTCGACTCGCGCGATGATGGAGAAGTCACCGCCTTTGATATCTTCCCCACCTAGTAATGAAGCCCTGTAGGGTTCAGGGATTGCAGACGATAAGAGACCATGGCCGACTCGAAAGAATCACCGGACGGAAAACCGCAGAAGACTCGCTCGTTCGGGTCTTTCATGCTGTTCATCTTTATTTTGATCGCAGTGCTCGCGATTTTTGGATCGGAAACGATTCAGAACGAGAAAGCACTCAGTCAGGATCAATACCTTTGGAGCTTGTACACCGGTCGCGTTCACACGCAGACGATTAAGGGCACGCCAGAAGGTTCCAACCTGATCACGGGTACGCACGTCAGCCCTGAAACCGGCAAGCAAGAAGGCTTCAAGGTTCAGTTCGCTAACGTTGAGCTATTTGAGCGTGTGTATCAGCAGCTAAAGGCCGTACGCGAAGTCCATCCGATCAACGCTCTCAACTTGAAGAGCGCGCTCGAGGGACAGTGGTACGTACCACAAGATGCTCGACTGATTACAGCCTTCACGGAACGCGCTGCAGAGATCAGCCGACCGAGCGAGGCTGGAGACGATTCAACTCCGCCGACTATCGCGCCTGCGACAATCGACCGTCGTGAAAATTTGATCGTGCGCGTGCTCTCAAAATCAAAGAGCGCCTACCTCGATCAAAACATGGGCTCGACCCACCCGCCGTTCCCGCTCGACGATCGCAGCGGAATGATCTGGTTGGATGTCGATGTCCGCGACGTTTCCGACTTGAGCGGCCTGCTTGCAAGCATCGAAGGCTTCGGCGTTCCCGTCGACAACCTGACCTTGGACCTGACCCCGACCAAAGGTTCCTACTGGGGGCCGGTCAATGGGACGTTCTCAACCATCCTCATGTACATCGGTCCGTGGATTCTGATCTTCGTCGTGTTCATGCTGTTCATGCGCCAGATGCGCAATCAAGGCGGAGCCGGCGGCGTGATGTCCTTTGGACGTTCACGTGCACAGCTCTACCAGAAGGACAACAACACGGGTACGACCTTCGACGATGTCGCGGGCATGCAAGAGGCCAAAGACGAAGTTCGCGAACTCGTTGAGTTCCTCAAAAACCCCGGTCGTTTCGCTCGTATCGGCGGTCGCATTCCTCGCGGAGTGTTGCTCGTCGGCGCTCCCGGTTGCGGCAAGACCTTGCTCGCCAAAGCGATTGCTGGCGAAGCCGAAGTTCCCTTCTTTTCAATCAGCGGCTCCGACTTTGTCGAGATGTTCGTGGGCGTCGGCGCCAGCCGCGTGCGCGACCTCTTCAAACAGGCACGCGAAAGCAGCCCGTGCATCATCTTCCTCGACGAAATTGACGCTGTTGGACGTCGTCGCGGTAGCGGAATGGGCGGCGGCCATGATGAGCGCGAGCAAACGCTCAACGCGATATTGGTCGAAATGGATGGCTTTGGAACGGACAAAGGCATCATTGTCGTCGCGGCCACAAACCGTCCCGATGTACTCGATCCCGCCTTGTTACGCCCCGGCCGCTTTGATCGCGAAGTCGCGATTGAGATGCCCGACTACGAGGGTCGTCTCGCCATTCTCGAAGTTCACTTGAAGCGCGTCAAATCCGACAAGACGATCGAATTGCCCGCTCTCGCTCGATCCGCTCCGGGTTATTCCGGTGCCGACTTGGCCGCCATTGTCAACGAAGCCGCCATTATGGCCGTTCTCGATAAGTGCGAAGAGGTCAAGATGGAGCATCTCGAAGAGGCTCGCGACAAAGTCCGTTATGGACGCAAGCGCACTTCGGCCAAGATTGAGGAGGAAGACCTGAAGATCACCGCGGTTCACGAAGCGGGTCATGCCGTTGTTGCCGCGCTACTGCCCGGAGTTGATTCCCCCCACAAGATCACGATCATCCCGCGCGGTCGCGCGTTGGGCTCGACGATGACCCTGCCGGACAAGGAGAGTTATCACACGCAGAAGAAACGTCTGCTTGGTCAACTCGTCATGCTCTTTGGTGGACGAGTTGCTGAAGCGGAGTTCTGCGGCGATATTTCGGCTGGAGCTTCGGATGACATCAAGCGCGCTACTGCTTTGGCTCGCACGATGATTACCGAACTCGGCATGAGCGACACGATTGGTCCGATCAATTACGGCGAACGCCAAGGTTCGGACTTCCTAGGCACCGAACTTATGCGGGGCAAGGATCACTCTGACGAGATCGCGCGACAGATCGACGAAGAAGTGCGAGCGGTTATCAATCACGCTTATGAAGAGGCGACGACGCTGCTGCGCGCCAATCACGAAGCCGTTGAAAATTTGACGGCCGCGTTGCTTCGTTACGAAACGATCAACGGCGAGGAAGTCAAAATGTTGCTCGACGGAGTGTCGGTCGAGGACTTGCGACCGAAAGAGCCCGAGCCCGAGGTTTCCGAAGGGGAATCTGTGGAGCAAGCTTCCGACCCGAATGAAGGTCGTGAAGCTGCGGACGACCGAACCGGCGAAATGCCGGGCAACGCCGGACTTTCACCCGCTTAGTCGGCCTTGCTTCGTGACCCACGGTTTCGAGTTCGCCCTAGAGCAAGACGCGCTGCGGCTCGAAGCTAGGGCGATCCCCATCAACAGGATTTGCGACGACCCGTCGCAAGCCCTTTGGGATACGGACCGCGTGCGTGTCGTTTTTCGAATCGACGCACTCGCACAGGACGACGTGAAGAAGCTTTGCCGCGAGACAGGCGGCGAATGCTCGAACGCAGAAGGCGGGCTGGCTGTGTTCGAAGCCAAGCGCGAGCGACTCGCCCCACTCGCCGGGAGCAACAATCGAACAGCCGCGATTCTCTTGCACGCTCATGACGCGGCCACGAGCCCCTACTCCCCACCCGTCCTGATGGGGATCTTGAACGTCACGCCCGATAGCTTTTCGGACGGCGCACGTTTCAACGAATTGGACTCAGCGCTTGAGCGAGCCCGTTCCATGGCTCGCGAGGGCGCCGCGATTATCGACATCGGAGGCGAATCCACCCGCCCGGGTTCGGAACCTGTAACTCTTGCCGACGAACTCGCACGAGTTCTTCCGGTGATCGAAGCACTCGCTGGCGAATCCATCGAAGCTTCGATCAGCATCGACACGCGAAAGGCCGAAGTCGCGCGACGCGCCGTGGATGCCGGAGCGACGATCGTGAACGACACCTCCGCGGGACTTCACGACCCGCTGATGCTTTCCACCGTTGCCGCGCTGAATTGCCGCTATATCGCCATGCACATGCAAGGCACTCCGAGTGATATGCAAAAAGCGCCGAGTTACGGCGATCCCGTTCACGAAATTCTGTGCTGGCTGCGCGAGCGAGCCGCAGTCTGCCTCGAAGCGGGGATTGCCCCAGGTCGCCTCGTCCTCGATCCCGGCATCGGTTTCGGAAAAACCCTCGAACACAATGTCGCCTTGGTGCGACGATCCGTCGAGTTCCGCTCATTGGGATTTCCGCTGCTATCGGG
Source organism: Planctomycetota bacterium (assembly GCA_047639415.1). Lineage (GTDB taxonomy): Bacteria > Planctomycetota > UBA1135 > UBA1135 > OFTM34. The sequence goes on from JBLINP010000065.1 coordinate 5,775, forward strand.
CGTTTCGCGGAAATCCTTCTTAGGGCAGCTAACCGGCGTAGAAACACCCGATCAACGTATTGGCGCAACTCTAGCCGCCGTGAGCTTGTGTGTTGCGGGCGGCATTGAGATCCTACGGGTTCATGACGTTGCTCAAGCCGCCCAAGCCGTTGCTGTAGCGGCGGCGCACTCAGGTCTCTCGACTCTCGCAACCCGTTGATAAAGTACTCATAGCGACAACACCCTTTCTGTTGACAGCCCGTCACTAAGCAATCGTGAACCAACTCTTCGGTTGGGCTCTTCAAGCCCTAATCCTCACTGTCGGGATCTACATGTTCCTGCGCTACGTGCGTGCCACGCGCGGCAGTCGCTTGATTCGCGGCATGGTCGTCTCCGTCACGATCGGCGTGCTCGGCTTGTGGGGTTTGGCCAATTGGCTCGAACTGGAAGAGCTCAACTTTCTTCTGCAGAGCGTCGCGGGTTACATCATCGTCATCTTCGCGATTTTGTTTCAGCCAGAACTGCGCCGAGGCATCACTCAAATCGGCGACCGCCAACTCGGCGGTCGATTACGCCGCCAGATGCAAGATGACGTACTCGAGGAAGTTTCTAAAGCTGTGACAGCTATGGCTGCGCGACGCCACGGCGCACTGATTGCTTTTGAACGCGAAGCGCCACTTTCCATGTACATCGAAGGCGGCGTATCCATGGATAGCGCCGTTAGGAGACTCGTGGTCGAAACGGTTTTCTTTCCCGGCGGCGCACTTCACGACGGTGCGCTCATCGTGCGAAAGGATCGCATTGCAGCGGCCTCTTGCTTGTTCCCACTCACTAAGAATCCAGAGTTCTCAAGACTGCGCGGGACCCGGCATCGCGCCGCCCTTGGACTTACCGAGGAGACCGACGCCGTGACGGTAGCTGCGTCGGAAGAGACCGGATCCATTTCGGTTTGTAGCAATGGAGTCATGCACGAGAATGTCGCTCCGACGAAGTTGAAGCAGGTCTTACTCGCCACGCTCGGATCTGAGGAATTCTCCAATTCTGACGATGGACGCCGAACTGGATGGTTAAACAAAACCGGTCGCACTTTCAAACAGGACTTTCTCTGGATCGCCATCTCCTTACTGATCGCGTTCGGTATTCTCTTAATCGCGAACCGCGAGGCGAGCACCACGCAGAGTTATCAACTGCGTCTCGTTCAGCGAACACGCGATCTTGGCCAAGAAGTTCTCGACGGCGAACTTGCGATGGTCTTGCCGAACAACATGCGGTTGGCGTCAGAGTTTCGAAACAAGTCGTTCGAAATCAAAGTCACCGGAACACGCGGGCAACAAATCGACTTTGGTGCCGCACCCGCGGGAATCATGGAGCTTGAAGAAGCTGAAGCCGGTCAAACGCTGCTCAACCTCTCGACCATCAATTGGCGACACGATGCTATCGGCGTTCGTTATGACTGGGTGGACGGTAGCGACCCGCAAGTCGAGATCGAACTGATCGCACGTTCCGCTTTCAACCTCAGCCACGAACTGGTGGATATCGATGCAACCAATCTCGACCCACACTACGAGGTGCGTCGGGAATCACTGCAGTTCGATCACGGCGACATCACACTGGTTGGTCCGGCCGACCAACTCAAACGCCTGGAAGACGGCGATTTGCAGCTCAAACTAGCGACGATCTTCCTTGGCCCCGAACATGTATCCGATCGACGCGCGGGCCTCGACCTCGCACCAGAATTGAAACGTCTCGACCTTTCAATCGAAAGCGACGAAGTCGTCTACGTCACGATCCCAATCCTGCCGGCAACCCACGACCTGGATACGATCACCAGTGAAGTGGCTCTGATTTGCACGGATTACAGCAAAACCGCGCAACTCGACAATTGGGAGCTGCCCGACATCGCAGAGTTTGCGAGCTTCTCCATCCGGACCTCCGGGCTGATCCCCGCCTCCATCGAGGCTGGATCGGTGGAAGGCAAGAAGCTCATCGATACGATCATTAACTTCGTTCAGGACAATTTGACGGTCTTCGTGGATATCGCGGAACTGCCTGCCCCTGGCGAGGGCCAAAGTGTTCCGGTGCGTTGGTATTTGCGCGAGGATTGGCGCGAAGCTCTGGATTTACTAGCCCCTGGCGTGAGAACCTTGGGCGGGCGTGAAACGCTCGACATCGAATTGGAAAGCGACAAGGAAGTGCTACTTGAAGAAGTGGTGACCGAGGTCAATTCAACCGACGGAAAGGTCGGCGATTCGAGCGGGTCTGAGCGGTCCAATGATGATTCAGATTTTTGATGGCACTAATTCGCGATAGAGAAGGCACCTGTTGAGCTCATCCAAGTTGTTCGGTACTGATGGAATTCGCGGGCGCGCTGGCGAAGGTTGGCTAACTCCCGATGCGGCCTCGGCAGTGGGCTTAGCCGCGGGGCGAGTGCTCGCTGCACATCGAAACAAACCCGATTCATTGCGAGCGGTTCTCGGTCACGACGGACGACGGTCGGGTCCCGAGCTTGAGCAGGGCTTAGCACGCGGCTTGCGAGCAGCCGGCTATTCCGTTCGCAGCGCGGGTTTGATCACCACGCCCGGCTTAGCCACGGTTGCAAGGTTGAGCGAGGAAGATACGGCCATCATGGTGAGTGCTTCGCACAATCCCGCCGAGGACAACGGCATCAAGATCTTTGGTGCCCGTGGTGAAAAACTATCCGACGCACTCGAACGCGAAATCGAACTCTTCCTGGCCGAAGATTCGACTCCCGCTCCGAATGGCGACGCCCCCACCATCGACGAGTCGCTCGACGCGGCGTACATCGCCGCCTTGGTGACCAGCATCTCCGGATTGAATTTATCCGGCCTGAAGATCGTCCTCGATTGTGCCAACGGAGCCGGAAGCGATATCGCACCTAGAGTGCTCAAAGCTCTCGGAGCCGAATTGATTGCGATCGGATGCTCACCCGATGGGGACAACATCAACCGCGACTGCGGTGCCACGCGTCCGGAAGCGCTAACTGAAGCCGTCAAAACGCACGGCGCAAATATCGGGATCGCTCTGGACGGAGATGGCGACCGCTGCATTCTTGTCGACGAGAACGCAGAGATCGTGTGCGGCGATGCCACGCTGATGATTTGCGGCAGGGACTTGGCAGAGCGCAAGGGCCTCTCGAAGAATCGAATCGTCGCGACGGTCATGAGCAATCGCGGCCTGCATCGAGCACTGCGCGACCACGGCGTTCAGGTGACGACGGTGGGCGTGGGAGACCGTCAGGTGGTCGAGTGCTTGCGACGTGAAGCTATAGAGCTCGGAGGCGAACAATCCGGACACATCATTTTCGGATCCGACTTTCACTTCATCGGGGACGGAACCTACACAGCGCTTCGGATTCTAGATGCCATGCGCCGCTCTAAACTCGCCCTTTCAGAGCTTGCGGCCCCCTTTCAAGCCTTTCCACAGGTCTTGATCAACCGCGCCGTGAATAAAAAGCCCCCTCTCGATCAACTACCCGAAGTTCAAGCCGCTGCTCGTGCCATCGAAGACGAACTCGGAGACAACGGCCGGGTCTTACTGCGCTATTCCGGGACCGAGTCGCTGGCGCGCATTATGGTCGAAGGACCTGACCAAAACTGGATTCAAGAAAAGGCAACTGAACTTGCCGATTTGGTGGTGAGCACCATCGCTTCGACACCGTGATTGAAGTTGCACTAGAAGCTTCGGGTCGTCCCGGTTCGGTCGCGGCTCGCCGCGAAACTCGAAAGCTGAACGTTGAACTGGGGGAAGGTGCGGCTCACGCGAGCGATCTTTTAGGCATGTTGAACGAACTAGTTCTCGAGCTTGACGGCACCCCCCAAGACATCTCAGCTGTGTTCGTTGGAACTGGACCCGGTTCCTTCACAGGGCTCCGCGTCGCCATCGCTACCGCCATGGGAATCGCGCGGGGAACGCAAGCGCAGGTTCGCTCGGTTCCCTCGTTCGATGCCCTCGTCTTCGAAGCTCTTGAAGTTGGCGAAGAGGCCTACGTGCTGCTCGACGCTTACTCATCGGAACTCTATCTCGCGCGGTATCGGCGTGACGCAAAAGACGTAGTGCCTTTGACCGAGCCCCATGTGATCCGTGCCGCACCGTTCGATCTGCCAAGTGACGCGCGTTTGATCGCGGATGCCAAGAGCCTGCGCGCCACAGGGCTTGAAGCTCATGAACAACTCGTTCCCTATCGTACACCGTCCGCACAATCCGTTCTCGAGTTGGGTGCCTATCGCTTGGAAGCTCTAGGCGCAGAAAGCCCCGAATCCATAGAACCGCTCTATTTGCGGCCATTTGCGGCGAAAAAGCGTCAACGCTAATTGCACGCCTCGCGCCGTTGCAAGCGCTCAGCAGGCAAAGCTCCGAGCACGAAAAGAGCCGCGTGCTTCACAGTGGAAACACGCGGCTCAGAGTTATCTTCGCCAGGCCAACGAACGTTCGCCTAGTTGATTTTACCTGTTGATTTACAGGTCGTGCGGACGGAGCGTACGACGCCCGTTGTTGGTCGCGCGTGCTTCAGCACCAGCGATCATTTCGCGAACCACGACATCGAGAGCTGAGTAGAACTCGCCCGATACGTTGAGGTCAGCAGCAGCCTTGGTGCGGCTCTTGCTGATGATCAAATCGACGCTCTTCTTTTTACCTTTGGCTTTGGCTTTCGCCTTGCCCTTGGTTGCAGACTTCTTCGGAGCGCGCTTCGCCGCCTTCTTTGCTTTCTTTTTAGCCATGATCTTGGTGTCTCTTTTGTTTCCCTTGCGGGTTGTACCTATCGTGATTTCCTTCGCGCTCCCGCGGGCCCACAACAAACAAGTTTGTTTCTGCGTGCCGCGATCCCGTGAAGGTATCGAGAAGAAGTACTCGATTCCGTTAACGCAACGACGAGGATGGGAACGTCGGGTCACAGTGTCAACATGACGATTGCACGGATTTCAGGTTTTTTTGCAGAATTCGGGCTCTATTCAGGAAGTCGAGCCAGCTCGGAAACTCTTCTTTGGATGCGCACTCACCCGGACGTATGCTCAAGCCTGTGAATCCGTATCGTGTATGGGCCGACATTGACCTCGACGCTGTTACCCACAACCTCCAGTTGATTCGGGAGCAAGCGGGTGCGGGCATTGGAGTTATATTAGTTGTGAAGGCTGACGCTTACGGACACGGAGCGATCGCAATCTCCCACCATGCCGTGCGATGTGGTGTCGAAGCGTTGGGCGTCGGGACCTGTTCCGAAGCGCTAGAACTGCGCCAATCCGGGATAACGGTTCCGATCCTAGTATTGGGAACTATCGTCGACGAAGAAGTGGCCATTGCTCTGGGTCACAACATCGAACTCGGTCTGCACTCCACCGACCGACAACAGATGTTGCAGCGCGTCGCCAGGCGCATAGGTGTTCGGGCGCGCGTGCACCTCAACATCGATACTGGCATGGGACGGTTGGGTGTGCTGCCCCAACGCGCAATGGAACTTTTGAGGCGTGTGCACTCGTCGAGCCACCTCGAACTAGCCGGTGTGATGACTCATATCGCAGCAACGGAAGGCGCGCAGGCACCCGAAACAACCGCTCAAATCGGCGAATTTGAGGGCGTTTTAGCGGAAGCGCGCGCCGAGGGGCTACTGAATTGCAGTGTTCATGCAGCAAACTCAGCCTGCCTGTTCACCGGAATGCGCCCCATCTACGACCTCGTACGGCCTGGAATTAGCGCCTACGGAGTTCTACCTAGCACGATTCCTGGCTCGGAGCGATTGCGACCCGCGCTCGCTCTTCGAAGCCAAGTGGTTTTCATCAAAGACGTGCCCGAAGGTTCGACCATCGGCTATGGAAACAGTTGGCGGGCAGCGCGAACGACGCGCATCGCAACCCTACCGCTCGGCTACGACGACGGCGTCCCCTGGCGCCTCTCAAACTGCGGGACCGTCCTTTTGCGTGGTCAGTTCGCGCCCATCGTCGGGCGTGTCTCGATGGACTACACAACCATAGACGTCACAGATATTTCCGATGCCGCCGTTGGGGACGTGGTTACATTGATTGGCAAAGACGGCGATCAAAGCCTCATCGTCGACGAGATTGCGGAGAGGGCGCAAACGATCCCCTACGAGATCACCTGCTCAGTCGGTAAGCGCGTGACGCGCATCTATCACGGCGGCCGGGTAATGGCCCCGATTTCGGATCGAGAATTGCAGCGAGGTCAAAATTGCTAAAGCTGGAATGTAGATCGCTCCTGCTGGCGCTCCACTTCGGTTTGGCTTTTGGCTATCGCACAGCCTTCGATTCGATCCGTCACTCTCGCACTCACCCATAGGGACGATGGAACGTCTGCAACTCAACCTTTTACGAGCTAGCTATGCAGCCTCCTGGTTGATCGTGGGAATTTCCATCGCCTGCATCGTTCTGGATCGATCGGGTTGGATTGGCGATTCGATTCGGGGGCGTGTGATGCGCGCTCTGCCGGGATTGGACGTCGAAATCGAATCCGCTCGAGTACTCTGGTTCCGACCGGGCTTAGTGCTTGAAAACGTGCGACTCGATGCAGGCGATGGCTTTTTGGAGTTCGAAACGATCGAAGTCCGTCTGATTCCCGCGCTCAGTATCGAACGCCTCTTTCATGAGATCGAGATCAACGGGGGTTCCGTGCGGGTGACCGACGAGCTGATTCGCGCCATTCGATCGACAATCGAGGAACGTGCACTACGCGAATCCACGCAGGACACCGACAACCTAGCGCTATTCAACTCGAGCGTAATTCCGACCATCACATTGACCGACTTCGATGTCGACTTGATTTTCCCTGGCGAAGCTGCGGTTCCGATTGGCCGCGTCGATTTGAAACTCGAGGACGCCAACGGCGAGCATCGACTTTCCGGTCGACTCCTGCCAGCGCTCGCCGGTTCAACACCTGAGGCAGCCGTGCACATCGGAGGCTCTCTGCACGGTGAACAGTTAAAGGTTCGGGCCAGCGCCCAAGACCTACCCGTCGACATCGCTCGCCTGCCCCGATCTTTGGTTCCCGTCTCCCCCATCATCAAGAAAGCTGCGGCCAGACTTTCCCTCGCCTTCGAAGGTGGCTTCACGTTCAACAACGAAGTGCGCCCGTACTTTGAAGGACGCTTGGGGTTGACGGAGGGTGTGGTGGAGATTTCCGAATCTAAAGATGCCATTGCGCAAATCGATGCGCGCATGGATTTGATCTGGTCGCCCGACGAGAGCGACGGCCTGTGGAGCGAACAAGCTTGGAAAGGCTTGGCGCGAGTGGCAGCCAATTGGGCCGGCACCGAGCTAGAAGCCTTTGGACGACTCGGCGAGAACGCGGGTGAGGACGTGCTTCAATCGTGGGTCGTGATTCCGGCACTTCCGCTCGCCAAAGGCCAACGTCCGGACATCGAACTTGGACCTGGCATCGAAAAAGTCCTCGAAACACTCGGACTGTCGGGAACTGGAAACCTGGCGGCCGCTGTTCGAGTTCCCGCGCTGCGTTTTGATGGTGAACCCTGGAGCGGAACCCAGTTCGTTCTCGATGTGCGTCCGCGCGACGACGCTGGCGTTCGGTATGACGGCTGGCGTAACGAAACGGGCGAAACCTACGGCATTCCGATGCCGGCCAGCCAAATCGATGGTCGCGTAGTTTTTGGATTTGCTCCCGGACATGACCGGCCGTCGCGTCTGGGTTTGGTTGAGCTAAGCGCCAGCCTTCCGAGTGGGAGCGTGGCCTACACCGGTACCCTAGTTTCGCCACCCACTGCGGCAGGACCGGATGCCCAGGCCGAGTTTCAAATGGAGTTGTGGGTTCCCGACGCTTCGATCGACGAGCACTTGAGGACGGCGCTCAATGGCATGCCGGCCACGCGAAATATTTGGAGCGAGTACGGTCTGCAGGACGGCGGCCAACTTTCAACCCGCTGGCGTTTTGATTCAGCGCCGGAACTCCAAGGCCTATCGGTCTGGGGAGAGGTCGATTTTCAAGCCGATCAAATGGGCTGGGCCGAGTTGCCGATCCCGATGCACGATGTTGATGGTCACTTCGCAATTCGTTGGAGCGATCGCGCCGTTCAAGTTGTTGAAACAGGCAATCCCAGCGTCGATTGGCGTGCATATGGGTTGAAGTTCACGGCGAACGGCAACCTAGCCACGGGGGGCACGGTCGATGCGCAAATCAGCTACCGCAACGAAACTCCGAGTACGAGCACGATCACCCCGGCACAAATGCCTGTGCGGGGTACGAACCGCCATCGCATAAACCTTTCCAATGTGAGTCTATCCGGCGCGGACTTCGACATCCTGACTGAAGCCTTGCCCGTCGTTGCCGTGGTCGCGGAGCAAATTGGCCTCGATGGTCAAGCCAACGTTTTGTATTTCGGAAGCACGCACGGATCGAGCGATCCGTATCGCTTCGACTTAGGGATCGAACCCACACAACTCGCGCTGCTACCTACCAGCTTCCCGGTTCCTCTCAGCGATCTGCGTGGTCGTGCGATAGTTACTGGCGTGCGATCGATCACACCCACCGCAAGCGACAGTCCGGAATATGACATTTCTATTCGCGGCGCTCTAACTGCTAGCTCTTCTGAAGGCTTCGTCGCGACGGGCATTCCCGAGTTCGAGAGCGGAGAACCGATGCAGATCAAGCTGCATTGCGCGGGAGTGAATCCAAACAACAAAGAGTTGATTCGCCTGTTTAGAAACGCGTTGAACGCCGAGAGCGAAGAACCGCTCCCTCCGGATGCGACGACGCTCGGCGGACGCATTGATGGAGGGATTGAAATTTCAATCCCCGTCGACTCAGAAGAGGCCCCGACGATCACCGCTCGAGTTGAACTTCGAAACAACACGTTGTCGGCTGGTCGCTTTCAACTCGATGACATGAACGGCACCGCCGTATTCGAAGGATTGACATTGCGGGGCGACAGCATCCGTGCGCGCCTGGCCAACAGTCCAGTCGAGCTGGTCGATTTCCGTTTGGTTCCCAGTCAGTACATTGGAGAACTTGAGCAACCAGATCGATTGCTAGCTGATCCACGCTTCCAAATTGGTCAAGAGGGTTTGGTCGTGCAATGCAAATTGCGTGCACGCAACTTTGCCCTCAGCGCCGAAAACCTGTCGCTCTTCCTCGATCCCGAAACCGTCAGTGCGCTCATCGACGACGCTGAATTGCGCGGGCAAATCAACTTCGAAGATACGTCCTTAGTTTTGGTTCCGGATCGCAACGACGGATTGAAAGTCGGCATGCACGGCACCGTCGTCCCTCAAAACATTGTGGTGCGAGCCGGTTTTCCGATTCAGGTTTCGTCGGGGCAGGTCGAACTCGAAGAGCTACGTATCGAATCGGGACAAACTCGTGTGCTTGCACATGTCAGCGAATTATTTGGGCGCATCGCCGGGCGTCAGATAGAGAAGGTCAGCATGCTCGTGACCCTGATGGAGAGTCACTTGGCGATCGAAAACCTGCACGGCATTTTGGAGCAGGGCTCGATTGCATCTCTGACGGGAGCAAACGGCACTTCTGCGCTTTCCATTAATCTGCAAGCTCCTCACTACTTCAGCGCCGCCCTTGAAATCGGCAGAGAAGCACGGGTCGACGCCAATGGACTCTTGCAAGGTTTGTTCGAAAGTTCGATCACGGACAAGGGTAAGACATCGGGATGGCTCAGAGTTTCCGGGCGCCCGGACGACATCCTCGGGTTGCGCGGCACTGGATATGTCGAAGTGCGCGAAGCCCAACTGTGGTCCATACCTGTCGTTCGCGCGCTCTTTGGACAACTCGGCTTTGACAGCACCGCGCTGTTCGATCGCATGGAGACCAAGTTCCGCCTTCAAGACGGCCAACTGCAGTTGAGCGAAATGGATGTGCGCAGCCCGATTCTCCATATCGTCGGGCACGGCGCGATCGACTTCGATGGTCGCCTACACCACGACCTCGAGATCAAGTACACACTGATCAACCTGCTCGGGCCGCTCAAAGTGCTCCTCTACTGGATTCAGAACAGCATTCTGCGAGTCGCGATTCGCGGTACCATGTGGCAACCGGAGATCGTACTGCGCAACGGCATTACGGATTTGTTCCGCGGCGAACCCGAAGATCACCCATCACTTCCGCTACCTAGCTACTCTTCCTTGCCAACTCGCTTTTGATTGGCGCACGAATCGCGAGCGCGAAGTAAACTCTGCCCATGCCCACTCAGGATCTTTTTGCCGTGATAATGGCCGGTGGTTCCGGCACCCGTTTTTGGCCCGCAAGTCGGATTGCTCGCCCCAAACAGTTTTTACCGATCTCCGGCGAACAGTCGATGATCGCCGAGACCTTCGCGCGCATCGAACCGATGATTCCGGCCGAACGAATCTTAGTGGTGACAGCCGGTTCGCAGGCCGAACTCGTACGCGAGGCCTTGCCGCAACTCCCCCACGAGAATGTTTTATGCGAGCCCGTCGCTCGCAACACGGCACCCTGCGTGGCTTGGGCCGCAGTCGAAGTCGCGAGACGATCGCCGAATTCAATTCAGGTCGTGCTTCCGGCGGATCATGTCATCAATCCAGCGGAATCCTTTCGAGCGACCGTTCAAGCGGCTGCTGCCGAAGCCGCTGAATCGGATGTTTTGATCACTCTCGGCATCCAACCAGACTCGCCGCATACCGGTTACGGTTACATCGAAACTGCCGCGAAATTGAATGAGCGCGCAGGCATCGAAGTGCTCGAAGTTAAACGCTTCGTCGAAAAGCCAAACCTCGAACGCGCGCAAGAGTTTCTTGCGCAGGGCGGCTTTTACTGGAACGCGGGCATCTTCGTTTGGAGTACCGCCTCGATCCTAAAAGCGGTTGAGCAACACGTACCCGACTTGCATGCAGGACTCGCCAAAATCACTGCCGGTGAATCGGTCGAAGAGGTCTATCCAACCTTGCCCGCCGAACCGATTGATGTTGCGGTCATGGAACGAGCCGACAACGTGCGCATGCTGCCCATCAACTACACCTGGAACGACGTCGGCTCATGGGCCGCTTTGCCCGACGTGCACAAACTCGACGAAGATGGCAACTGCGTCGTCACTGATGAAACTTCCCGCGTGATCTCCATCGACTCGAAGAACTGCGTGAGCTACGCCGAGAAAGGGCGCCTGATAGCCATGGTCGGCGTGGAAGACCTGATCGTCGTTCAAACCGAAGACGCGACACTCGTGCTACCCAAGAGCCGCGCTCAAGAAGTCAAAGCAATCGTCGATCGTTTGAAAAACGAAGCACCCAACTACCTCTAGCCCGAATTATTCATGAACACGCGGACCAAACACCACGAACGACCGGCACTGCCGGTCTATTGGTTCCTGCTGGCACTTTGCAGATACTGGC
>JBLINP010000066.1:0-17085 GCA_047639415.1 Planctomycetota bacterium
ACTTCCGTCTAATTGCCCACATTGCACGCGGCGGACAAGGCGAAGTTTGGGAGGCGAAGCAGTATTCGATGCAGCGCCGCGTCGCACTCAAGTTGGTCTTGCCCGGACGCATAAACGACAAGGCGCTCTCACTCTTTGCCCGAGAAGCGCGCGCAGGTGGACGGCTCAATCATCCAGGTATTGTCGCAATCCATGGTTACGGTGAAGACGACGGCCGGCATTGGATTGCACAAGAGTTGATCGAGGGCGCGTGGACTCTGCGCGACTCGATAGACACGATGCGCAAGGCCAAAGAACTGCCACGCAATTACTATCGGTCCACTTCTAAGTTTTTGGCCAAGCTTGCTGACGCTCTCGAGGCTGCGCATTCCGCAGGGATTATTCATCGCGACGTAAAGCCACAAAACGTGCTCATCACGAAGGGCAATGAACCGAAGCTGACTGACTTCGGTTTGGCTCAGATCACGGATGAAACGGGCATGTCGAATACCGGCGACTTCGCAGGTACCTGGCTGTACATGAGTCCCGAGCAAGTTACGGCGAAGCGCATCGACATCGATCACCGCACGGACATCTTCAGTCTCGGCATTGTCATGTACGAGATGTTGGCTTTTCAGCGTCCTTTTGAAGGCGACACCACGCATCAGATCGCCGAGAAGATCGTCTACTGGGATCCGCCGGATCTGATGAAGGTTCGGTCGAAGGTGCCGCGCGAGCTGGCTCTGATTTGCGGCAAGGCGTTAGAGAAACGCAAGGATGCTCGTTACCCAACGATGGCGGAATTTGCATCCGACTTGCGACGTTGGCTCGATCACGAATCGATTCTGGCTACTGCCCCGACAAAAACGGACCGTGCGATCAAATGGTGCAAGCGCAATCCAACCTTGAGTTTGAGCGGTGGTTTGGGTGGCATCGCTTTGATCGCGATTTCGTGGTTGCTGGGCGTTATTTTGCAGACGAACCGGGAACTGAAAGACTCCAAAGTCGATCTGGCGCGCTCGGTACTCGAACTCGAAACCACCAATTTGGATCTGGATCAATCAAACAGCGAGCTGTCGGCAACGAACGAAACGCTCGACAGCAAAATTATCGAGCTGAGGGCACTCAACGAACAGTTGGACGAGTCTCGTTCCGCATTGAATGAAGAACGGGAACAACTGAGCCAGGCGAACCTATCGTTAGAGGCAAAATCGGAAGAGGCGCTGCTTAGCGCGAGCATTGCGGAGAAGAAGACGGAAGAAGCGATCGAGAGTGCGCGCTTGGCAACCGAAAACGAGCTCAGGGCAACAGATCAAAGCGAGCGCGCTCGAATCGCTCAATTGCTGGCAAATGAGAGTCGCATACGCGCGGAGTCGGCGGAAAAGAAAGCGGCCAAGGATAATTATTACTGGACCATTCAGGCGGCATCCGAGGCCGTTCAGAGTGGCAATCGCGACTTTGCTCGACGCTACCTAAACGCAAGCCCGAAGGACCATCGCGATTGGGAGTGGGGATACCTTGACCTCACGTGTGATCGCAGTTTATTGAGAATTGAAGCTCATGAAAAATCGGTCTTCTTCGCCGATTGGAGTCCGGACGGCGCGCGCATTGCCTCGGGATCGAATGACGAGAATTTCCGAATTTGGAATCCTAATTCGGGTGAATTGTTACTGAGCCTGGGTGGATTGTCACTTCAGGGTGCGCCTTGGACATGGAGTCCCGACGGCAAGTTTATCTTGACCGAGTCGAAGGATAAATCGATCCAAATACGTGAGACGAAGACCGGCGAAAGCATTCGCACCTTTGCAGATTTCGGTGGTTCTGTTGTTTCAGCGGCTTGGAGCCCGGACGGTTCCCGCATCGTCACCGGTTCGTCGGATAAATCAATTCGAATTTGGGATACTGCAACCGGTCAAAGCGTTCGAAGTTTGATCCTAGGCGGACACGAGGATTGGATTCATTCGGTTGCTTGGCTGGCAACAGGGCCGCGTATAGTGACCGGCTCTTTCGATAAGAGCATTAGCATTTGGGATGGGGAGAGCGGCGAGCGAATCGGCAGGCTTAGCGGTCACTCGGGTTTGGTGGTCTGCGTCGCTTGGAGTCCGGATGGTACCCGACTAGCTTCGGCCTCGACAGATCAGACGATCCGCATGTGGAACGCGACAACGGGGCAAAGTTTGAGGACGCTACGGGGGCATACTGGCGCCGTTAATTCAGTTTCGTGGAGGTTGGACGGAGCGCGACTAGCTTCGGGTTCAGCGGACGAAACCGTTCGCGTTTGGGATATCGAGACCGGTAACGAACTTCACTCATTGGAAGGCCATACGGGGTGGGTTCAATCCGTTGCTTGGAGTCCCGGTGGTGATCGCGTGGTGTCGGGCTCGGAAGATGGAACGTTACGTACCTGGGATGCAGAAACTGGACAGAGCATTCAGTTCTTGCCTCGCAACGAATTGAGTGACTACTCGGAAGTGATCGCTTGGAGTCCGGACGAATCGTTAATCGTTTCAACGACTTCCATGGTCGCGAATTCACTTCGCATTCGAGACGCGGTGACAGGATCCAATCTTCGTGTTCTCCGCGGTCACGCCGACTTGGTGGTTGCGGTGGATTGGAATCCGAGCGGTACAGAGCTCGTATCTTGTTCGTACGACAAAACTCTCCGAATTTGGAACGGTGAATCCGGTGCGAGCGTTCGCACGATCGAAGGCCACGCGGAACGGATACACGACGTGGATTGGAGCCCCGATGGCTCGCGAATAGCGTCGGCGTCGGAAGACAACACAATTCGAATCTGGGATGCGGTCACGGGTCAGGGCGTGAGCGTTCTAAATGGCTTTGAGCAAAGCTTCTTATCTGTCGCTTGGAGTCCGGATAGCACTCGGCTTGTATCCGGTTCGGATGACTCGACTTTTCGCGTATGGAATGTGGAACTTGGAATTAGCGTCGCGAGTTTTCGAGAAGAGAACGATGACATTAGTTGCGTCGCTTGGAGTCCAGATGGAAGGCACATCGCCTCTGTCTCACTCGGCGGTTCGTTGCGAACTTGGGATGCGCAAAGTGGCGGTCGTCAAATTGCTTTCAACGACCAGTTGAGCAATGGCAGTTGCTTGGCATGGAATCCCGATGGAACTCGCATCGTGACCGGGGCTCGCCAAAATACTATTCGAATTTATGACCTCGAGTCACGCGATTGCGTTCTATCGCTAATGGAGCACAGATCGAGGGCGGTTTACCTCGGTTGGAACGAAACCGGCACTCGCCTTGCTTCGGGAGCGTTGGACGGCGAAGTGATCATCCGGATGAGCGAAATCGAAGACGTGCTCCCGACGTGGCGTGCTTCGAGTACTGGACGCTAATTTGGTCAGGTCTGGTTGTTGGGCGCTGAACTCGGCCTCGCAACTCGAAAGCGCTTGGCAAAGCACGTAAGGTTGCGGCATGCCAGTGCTGGAAATATGTTCGCTGACGAAACGCTATGGGCGCGTGCTTGCGCTCGATAACATTAACCTAACCGTGGAGCCGGGACAGGTGTACGGACTGCTCGGTACCAACGGGTCGGGCAAGACGACAACGATGGCCTGCGCGCTCGGATTGATGCGCCCAACCTCTGGAGATGTGAGGGTGCTGGGAGTTCCGGCCTCTCAAATTCATCGGACACACGGACGCGTAGCAGCCATGTTTGACGCCGCAACTTTGGCGCCAGGCTTGAGCGTTCGTGAAAACCTTGGGTACGCTCGTCGGCTGCTTGGTCATACGGGTGGTCGCGGTGTCAACGACGTACTCGAACTGGTGGGCATCGCCGACTTGGCGAAACAACGAGCTGGCGCGCTTTCATTGGGCCAATCGCGTCGATTATCCATATCGAGAATCTTGCTTGGGCAACCTGAGCTCGTGGTGCTCGACGAACCGCTTTCAGGTTTGGACACCATTGGCGTATTGGAAGTATTGAACCTCTTTCGCCAGCTTCAATCTGAAGGCGTCACGCTCCTGCTCTCCAGTCATCGCATGCATGAAATGGAACGTGTGGTCACGCACGTCGGTATTTTGAAGAGCGGTAAACTGATACACGAGAGTTCACTCGACGAGTTGCTCGGGCTTGCTCGCGGCCGCGTCCGCATTCAGACCGACGATGATGAGCGTGCTCGTGAAGTGCTCAACGAAATGGATTCTGTCGTTAGCGTGAATACGATTCAGTCGAGAGCCGGCGTTCAGGAGTTGATCGTCGAGTTGGGAGCGATCGATAGAGGGACGCTGAATCGTACTTTGGTGGAAGCCGGCTGCAATCCGACGGCACTTGTGCCCGAGGGTGACAGCTTGCATGAAGTGTTCGAAAACTTGGTTCAACCCGAGTTGAATTCGATTGAGCAGTTATCCGCATGAAGGGTACAGGCCGAGTATTTCGTGCAGAGCTCTATCGATTGACACGCAGTCGAACCGCGTGGTTCGGATTGTTTGCGGTGACAGCGATTGCGGCCATCCGAGTGTTCGCTGCCCACATTTCGGACAACGCGGGACACGCCGAAGCTCTAAGCCAAGCCTTATTGGCGGGCCGGGCTCTTCCGGAAGCGCCTCCGGCGGGCAACGCCTACGCACCGCTCGTCGAAGGTTGGCTGGCCGGCCTTACCGTCGGAACTCTACTGCTACTCGTTCACTCCGCTCGAACGATCGCCGGCGACCGCGAATCCGGCCTTTTGCGATTGGCGCGAACACGAAGCGCCTCGCGCAACGGACTCGTGATCGGACGTTTCCTGCTTGGCACCGTTTTGGTTCTAAGCCTCATCGCTTTCAGCGGGCTTGGCTCATGGGGCGCAACGACACTGTTCTTCGACTTTGGTCCCTTGGTCGAAGACGGGTATGAGTTGATCTCGGAACACGAGTTGCTAGAGGAGCTTCACAAGGCGGTCGTCGCCTCGATTCCCGCGTTGATTGCGACTTACGCGTTCGGACTGATGATCTCGGCATTCGGGCGAACGGCGACGGGATCCGTGGGCTTTTGCTTGGCACTCTTTTTCGCTTTTGACCTCTTCAAAGACGTGATTGGAGCCGGGCAGGTGTGGGTGTTTGCTTCCTTCGCGCCGTCGCTGGTAGACAAATCCTGTTTGCACGAAATGGTTGGAATCGCGTCGGGATATTCGGACGCGGGCTACACCGAATTTGTCTTACGAATGAATCACGTTGTTCCTTGGCCAGAAGCGTTATTGTTTCTGTGCGTAGCGTGCTGGATCGTCTCACGGAGACCCTTGTGAAATTACATGGCTTGAAGCTTATTACCGTTGCAGCTTGTTTGGGTGTGATGGCGAGTTGCCAAAGTGCAACCCTCATAACGGTTCCGGAACCACTTGCGGAATCGCTGCCCTGGAGTGCGTTGCGACAAGCTGGCGCGTTTTTGGGATTACAAACGCGCGAGAACGACAGCGGATCTCTCGACGACTTGTTTTTCAGTCCGGGTGTGCGCGTGGTGCGCGTCATCGAGAATTCACCTGCCGAGGACGCCGGCTTTCTACCTGGCGATGTTTTGCTGAAGTTTGATGGCGAGGATGTGAACGACCCGGGAGCGCTCGAAGGAATGTTGGCCAGTCGCAAGGCTGAAACGAATGTCGATCTGACCGCCAGACGGGACGACAGTGTTTACGACGTGAACGTTCAGTTGGTTGCGGCGGGCAAGCGGCCGCTTGCCGAACCCGAACTGCTTTATCGGCTTGACGCCGCGCGTACCGGCGCCGGTTGGGCCACCGATGTTGGCGGAGTGCGATTGGTCAGTGCCCACGAGGCGAGTCCCGTATTCGAAGCCGGTCTTGAACTCGGTTCGCTAGTCACGAAACTTGACGGTACACCGGTTCACTCTGATCGCGACTTGATTCGCAGGCTCGTGGTGATTGCCCCCGGCAGTACGGTAGAACTCGATTTCGTTTCGCAGGCGGGTGAACCGGGGCAAGCGAAGCTCGAACTCTTGGACTCCCCGAGTTACACAGCAGGCTTCAACATTCCGATTCTCTTTTACTACTCCCACGACCCGAACCGCTCGACGACAGCATTTAGCTTCCTCGACTTGTGGATCATCTCCTTGTTTGGATATGAGCGCGACGGTTTGGAGCAGACCTGGACGTTTCTGCGTTTCTTTAGCTTCTCCAGAGGTCTGGGAGAGTTATCGGAATGATGTTAAGTGCTGTGCTCTGGACATCCATGGTTTTTGGCTTCGCCGAGACCTCTGCAGCAGATCAAGTGTCCTATCAAGACCTGTCGGTCGAGGTTGAAGGCCGGTTGATCGATACGCGCATGGTTCAAGTAACGGGCGATGATCGACTTGAACTCGTTTTGGTCACGCTGGCGAGCGTTGGTGGTAAGCGCGAGGTCCTGATCTACACGCACCCGGAAGGAAGCAAGAACACGGACGCATATGCGCCGGTCCCTTGGCGAAAGATTTCGGTGTTCGACGATGTGGTCGCTTACACATTTGCAAACGTTCGATCCGAGCCGGGGCAAGAGCTGGTGTTCTTTACGAGCAAAGGCGTTTATTCGATGTCGCCGAAGATCGAGAGCCTGCGCGGAAATATAAGCCGCCTAATCGATCATGAATTGGTCTACGAAGTGGCCGACGTTACGCAACTTCCCTATTGGAAATACGTTTTGCCGGGCGTACGGGATTTGCTCGTTGTGCCAGGCGCTTCGACGTTTTCCGTTTGGGGACCTTCGGCAGACCGACCGAGAGAGTACGAACAACAGACGGAGTTTTCCGAGTTCGCACGAGCGGGCTCCGATCACGAAGATGTGGAATTCGACGGAGACGAATCCACTTCCATTTCCGTCGGTAACGGTGGCGCTTCAATTCGAAATATTTCGGCAGCGGGCAGAATTTTAGTCGAGAGTGGAACGGCCTTTGGCTATGCGATGCTTAGCTATAATCGCAAGTATGCGGCGCCCGGGTTAGGGGACGTAAATGGGGATGGACTTACGGATGTAGTCGTTTTGGGAAGAACGCGCGTCGGGATTTACTTGGCGACTGTTAACGGTCTGCCTTCGAAACCATCCCGCATCGAAAGCCTGCCCGAATACCTACTAACCGAGGGCGCGATTCCTCCAAATGCTCGATTCGACTTAGTCGACTTCGACGACGATGGAGATGCGGATCTGATCTTTCGAAACTCCAAAGAGAACGAAGAAAGCGCGATTGCAGCGGATATCGTGCACTTGCTGTTTTTACGCAATACCGGCCAGCGGATGATTCCAGCAAAGCCGGATCAGTTGATGAAGTTCGAGTCGCTTTCGATGAGATCAAGTCTCGCCGACGTGGACGCCGACGGGACGATCGACCTGGTTATCCGAAAGTTCGAACTGCCTTCGCTGCTCGATGCGGTCACGAGTTTGGAGTTTACCCAGACGACGATGTTTTTCCCGGGTACTGGAGCAGGAAGTGGGCGGGTGTTCCAACGGCAGCCTCGAATGAAGAGTGAACGCCTCTACGACGCAGACACTCTGAGCAACGCCATATCAAGAAAGTCATTGGCGTTCGACTTCTCCGGCGACGGCCTTGCAGACATGGTCGAGGTTGATCTCGACGGACACGTGTTCGTAGAACGGGTCGAATATGAATCTGGGTTCTTTTCAGGTGAGAGCTGGACCCTTGAACAGAGCCCCTGGAAGCGTTTCGAAACCAAGGGGTCGATCGCCTCGCTGGTGGTCGACGACTTCAACAACGACGGACTAGGCGACGTGATCTCTAGTCGTCGCGACGGGGTTTTGTTGCTCATGTCCAAGCGTCCGAGGAAATCACGATGATTCAAAGTGCCGTAATTTTAGCTTTGACCTTGAACGGCATGAGCGGTGATAGCGGTTTCATGGAAAGCCGATTTGAAGTTGCTAACGACGGTACGCGCCTGGCTCTCCGCGATCTGGATGGCGACGGTGCTCGAGATCTAATTTGGATTACGAGTACGGGATTGAAGCTTCGATTGCTTAAGCCGAACGGCGCTTACGCCAGCGGCTTTGACGCAGAATTGCCATGGCCTGCCAAAAATACGATCTGGGACTTCGCAGACTTAGATGGTGATGGCGCAGATGAACTCGTCGTCATCGTCGATTCAAAATCGATCAAGGCTTGGAGATACGATCGCGCTGATGGATTTGACGAGGGACGAGTCATACTCGCCAAAACCGAGGGCAGGCTGCCACGAGGAAACCGCCACGTTTCGTTTGCCCGCGATATCGATGGTGACGAACGTCCCGATCTCGTAGTACCGGCCTCGGATCACTATTTGATCTACGTCAATACCGAAACAGATGACTGGTCGAAGCCGCTCCTCGTTTCATTCGATCCAGTGATCGATGTAAACGTAGGCAATCCCGATCGATTGGATGGGACGTTCGGGGCTTCAGTCGACATACCGTGGTTTACGCTCAAAGACTTCGACGGAGATGGGCTGGTTGACCTGGTTTCCGAAACAAAAGAGTTGGTGTCGTTCCATATCGCCGCGCCCGAGTTGCCTTCAAGGCCTACTTGGACTTTGGACAAAGCGGCGCTTAGTAAGGATATGGCCAAGCCCGGCTCGTTCGATTTCGCCGACTTGTTCACGGTCATCGGGGACGTCATCGATTGGCGAGTTACCGATATCGATGGCAAAGGTGCCAAAGATCTAGTTGTTCAACAGGGTTCCACGTTCAGAATCTACTTGGGTGGTTCACGAACGGGTAACCAGCGGCAACCCGATAGTCTTTTGAAGTCAGGCGGTCGCGTTCTGACGTTTCTCTTGGCTGACCTCGATGGGGATGACTTGGACGAACTTCTATTGGTTCGAGCCGAGAAAATATCGCTGGGCCGAGTCGTTCGTTGGTTGGTGTTCCCCGGTGGTTTGGACTTTGACGTCTTCGCCTACAAAAACGAAGGCGGAGTCTTTAGTCGCAAACCCGTCCAAAGGGTCTCGCTTCAATTGAAAATTCCGCGACTGCTGAGTTTGATCGAGGAGCTGGGTGAAGCGGAAGATGACATTTCAGAGAGTTTGAAGTGGCCGACGACCGTAGCCGCGATGGATGCTGACGGACTTTTTAACGATATCGTCGATGTCGTTGACGGCAACGTGGTTGTCTATCGCGATCGCGCACCAGAGGATCGTGGTTTTGATTGGCGGGACGCGGAAGGTCTTGACCTCGCTGAAATGCTCAAGACTTTCTTAAGTGACAAGCTTTCCGGCTTGGATGACGGCGAGAGTGTTGTTTTTGATTTGGAAGACTTGGTCACGGCTGAGTTCTCGCCGTCTGGAAAGTTGCGGGCTGCATACGACGGAGTTGAACCCGACATTCGCCACGCGCTTTCAATTGAAGAGGACGAACTGGTTCTGAAAGTACTCGACCTCAACGGCGACGGTGTTTCCGACCTGATTTTGTTCCAGAGCAAAGTCGTTGAGAATGCGCGCCCGATTCAGATTCTGATCTCGAACTAGAAGCGAGCGCGCGCGGGGAAGAAACTAGGTTGGGGAGCGATTCGTTTTTGAAGAGAGAGAGAGAGAGAGAGGGAGTGAGTGAGAGAGAGAAGAATTACTTAAACGGGAGGGGGAGGGTCACTGATCGCCTCTCCAACCCTGCACTTCCATCCCTCTCGCCTCCCCGATATCGGCATCTCATCCCATGTCGTCTCACTGCTCGCGGTCCGAGCCCCACATGTACGGAGCATTCCCGATGTAAATTTGAGAATGAAAACGCAATAATCAGACCGCTTTGAATTCAACCAATCGACAAGAGGGGGCACCAGCCCTGAAGCTGGGAACATCTATCGTTATTCTCCTCGCGGCCTGCACGCTTACGCAAGGTCTCCTCGCCTGTGCGCTGCTGGGATCATCACCACCGAGTGGTGCGGCGCTGTTTCGTCGCTCTCGTTGCATTGATTGCCACGGCGACCAAGGTCAAGGAAGCGCAAATGGACCTGCGCTGGAGAAGATTGGCTCCAAATGGTCAGTCGAACTCTTAACGGAGTTCATCGGGGATCCCGAGAAGTTCCGAATGAGTGACGCGCGTTTGGACGAAATATCAGTGCGCCACAATTCGAGAATGACACCTTTCGATACGCTGCCAACGAGCGACCGCCGCGCTCTCGCGACTTATCTGATCAGCGAACACAACTGATTGTTAGTCAGTGGCTTCGCCCAACTCCTCGAACCAATCCCGTTTGGGGCGATTGAGAATGCCTCGAAGGCACTCGACGATTTCGGGTTGTTGAAAGGCGTAGCCGGATCGCAACAGAGCTGTGGGGCGAACGCGTTGTCCGGCGAGCAGCAGTTCCTCCGCTAGTTCGCCAAAGAGTAAGCGCGCGGCGATCTTCGGAATGCGTAGTCGCGCTTTGCGTCTGAACACGCCTGCGAGGGCGGTGGTAAATTCAATATTGGTGACAGGATGTGGCGCGACCGTATCGATTGGTCCGATGCAGTTCTCATTCTCAAGCACGTGCAGGATCGCTCCGACAGCATCGGCAACCCCAATCCACGACATGAATTGCGCACCCTTTCCTAGGGGAGCACCCAAACCAAGTCGAAAGGGCAAGGTCATCTTTGCCAACGCCCCCTGCGTCGGGTGAAAAACGACGCCGAGCCTCATGTGTGCCACTCGGATACCTGCAGTTCGTGCGGGATTGGCCGCCGACTCCCAGCGTTGGCAAAGTCCAGCCAAGAAACCGCTGCCGGGAAGGGAGCTGGCATCGACCCAGTCGGCTCCTCGATTTCCGTAAATACCAACTGCGCTGGCACAGACAAGAACGCTGGGTTTGGAATCGAGTTCCGCCAAGGTTCGCGCGAGTAGATCCGTGCCTCGAGTCCGGCTCGACTCAATGATTTGCTTGCGCCGCGCCGACCAGCGAGCGTCCGCGATGTTCGCGCCGGCCAAGTGAATCGCAGCTTGGACACCTTGCAGTGCATTTTTGGTCTCGGGCGGCATCTCTGGCGCCAGCGGATCCCACGTCAACTCGTCAGACGAACGCGGTTCGCGGCGAACTAGCTTCACGACCTCGTGGCCAGCCATTTCAAGAGCCGGAACCAAGCTCGCTCCAACCAGTCCGCTCGATCCTGTAACCGCAATTCGCATAGCCGAGAAGGATATCACCAAGAGTTCCTAAAGGGGACCTAACGGAAATTGAGTAACCCGCCGATAGACCCAGAAGTCCTTTCCTAGTCCACACTCTTCAAAGACGACTCCCATGGGTTCTCGCACTGCTATTCTTGGCCTCAATGCCTTTCACGGCGACTCTTCTGCATGCTTGGTCATCGACGGACAACTCGTCGCGGCTGCCGAAGAGGAAAGGTTCCGCCGGATAAAGCATTGGGCGGGTTTTCCAAGTGAAGCCGTTAAATACTGCTTGGAAGCAGGCGGTATCACGGCCGCGGAGCTGGATCACATTGCGATCAATCGCGATCCGAGCGCGAACATGCTTAAGAAGGTGTTGTTCACGCTCAAGAAGCGTCCCGACTTGGCTGCGATCAAGAATCGGCTGAGCAACGCTGCTCACATTGGTGGGGTGCTCGAGGACATTGCGAATTGCACGGATACGCCGATTTCAGAGATGAAGGCGAATGTGCATCGAATCGAACATCACCGCGCTCACATGGGCAGCGCATTTCTTGTTTCGCCGTACAAGCAGGCTGCGATCCTGTCGGTAGACGGATTCGGCGATTTTGTCAGCACCCAGTGGGGTTATGGCGATGGGACGCGGATGAAGATGCTCGATCGAGTTTCCTTTCCTCACTCGCTGGGCTTGTTCTACTTGGCGATTACGCAGTACTTAGGGTTCTGGAATTACGGCGACGAATACAAGGTCATGGGGTTGGCACCTTACGGTGAGCCGCGTTACCTCGAGCAAATGCGCAAAGTGGTTCAATTGACGCCTGGAGGGCGATTCGAGCTCGAACTCTCCTACTTCTTGCATCACTCGGAAGGCGTTTCGATGGTCTGGGATGGCGGATCACCGACGCTTGGACGCGCCTTCTCAGAAGACCTCGGCGAGCTTTTAGGAGCACCGCGTGAAAAGGGTGAAGCGCTCACGCAGTTTCACCATGACATCGCGGCATCGACCCAAGCGATGTACGAAGAAGCGTTCTTCCACATACTCAATCAAATCGCCAGCGACACGCACTTCGATGCGATTTGCCTGGCCGGAGGTTGCGCGATGAATAGCGTTGCCAATGGAAAGATCACAGATCGAACGCGCTTCAAGGAAGTTTACGTTCAAGCAGCAGGCGGCGATGCGGGCGGTGCTTTGGGCGCAGCCTACTGTGTTTGGAATCAAGCCATGTCGATGCCGCGTGTCGAGACAATGACGAATGCCTATGTCGGGCCGGAGTTTGACAATGATGCGATAGCGGCCGAGTTGGCCGGCGAATCGGCGGAACTGACTACGAAGAATTGTCGCGTCCGCAAGATGGACGACGAGGAATTGGCGCAAGTTATTGCCCAGCGCCTGGCAGATGGTGCAGTCGTCGGTTGGTTTCAAGGTCGAATGGAGTGGGGGCCACGCGCTCTCGGTAATCGCTCGATCCTCGGCGATCCCCGTCGTACGGACATGCGCGATCTGCTCAATTTGAAGATCAAGCGACGCGAGTCGTTTCGACCGTTCGCGCCTTCAGTTTTGCGTGAAGAAGTCAGCGAGTGGTTTGAGAAGGATGGCGACGTTCCATTCATGGCGGAAGTCTGGCCGGTTCGTGCTGATAAGCACGCCATTATTCCGGCTGTGACGCACGTCGACGGCTCCGGTCGTCTTCAAACGGTTCGTAGCGAGGACAACCCGTTGTATCACCGCTTGATTTCTTGCTTCAAGGAACTCACCGGCGTTCCGATTTTGCTCAACACGTCGTTCAATGAGAACGAGCCCGTGGTCTGCAGGCCCAGCGAGGCGTTGAGCTGCTTTTTGCGAACGGAAATGGACGTTCTCGTACTCGGCAACCATGTCGTTGAGCGCATGCCAGAACCGGAAGCGGCCCTACCGCGAAAAACCACGAATAACGTGCCAGATCGCGTCTAAAACGACAAAACGATCCATCTAAAACGGACCGCGAGAGTGGTCCGTTTTGCATTGGTATCGGACGCCAACTGGATTCGAAACACGATCGATTCTTATTTGAAGGAATGGCCGAATCAGCTCTCAACCAATCGCGAGCATTGATCGATAGATGGCTCTAAGGCTTTCCCCGCTTACCCACCAATCAATCACTTTTCCTGATGAATACGAACGAAAATCGCACAGCACTAATCGCCGGAGCTGGTGGATTTATTGGCGGCCATCTCGCTGCAGAACTTTTGGCGCGCGGATACGCTTGGGTTCGTTGCGTGGATGTGAAGCCTGCCGAAAACTGGTATCAGTCCCATCCCGGTGCCGAAAATTTGGTGTTGGATCTACGCGACTTGGAAGCTTGTCGCACCGCGTGTCGTGGCGTCTCTGAAGTCTACAACTTGGCCTGCGATATGGGCGGAATCGGCTTTATTGAGAATCACAAAGCTGAGTGCATGATCAGCGTTCTGATCAACACGCATCTGCTAATGGCTGCACGCGAGTACGGCGTGAAGAACTACTTCTACTCATCGTCCGCGTGTGTCTACAACGGCACCAAGCAGACCGATGCGAATGTGACTGCGCTTACGGAAGCGGACGCTTATCCGGCTGAGCCCGAGGATGGCTATGGTTGGGAGAAGCTGTTTTCCGAACGCATGTGCCGACACTTCGAAGAAGACTACGGCATGCAGGTCACGGTCGCGCGTTTCCACAACGTCTATGGTCCCTTCGGAACATACGAAGGTGGTCGCGAAAAAGCTCCCGCTGCAATTTGTCGTAAGGTGATCGCAGCTAAAACGACGGGCGAGCACACTATCGAGATCTGGGGAGACGGCGATCAAACCCGTTCCTTCATGTACATCGATGACTGCGTCGATGGAATCATTCGCTTGATGGAAAGCGATTGTTCAGAGCCGATCAATCTCGGTAGTAGCGAGCTCATTTCGATCAACGAGCTCGTCACGATGGTTGAAGAGATCGCGAGTATTACTTTGGAGCGCAATCACGACCTCACGGCGCCCAAGGGCGTTCGCGGTCGCAATAGCGACAACACGATGATCATGGATCGAATCGGCTGGGAGCCGACCATCGCGCTCAAAACCGGGATGGCGAAAACGTACGCTTGGATTTTGGATCAGATGACCGGTGCGACTCCTGCGCCCTTCCCCAACGAGGCTCCGGAATGGCTCGATACCTCTTCGTCAACCAGTTCTACTGGCCAGACTTCGCAAGCACAGGCCAACATCTAACCGATTTATGCGAACACCTCGTGAGCGAAGGCCACGAGGTGAGCGTGCTTTGTTCACGCGGTCGCTATCTCGAGGGTAGGGGCGAAGCTCCTGCTTTCGAAATTAGAAATGGCGTCACGATTAAGCGCTTACGCGCTACGTCGTTCGGCAAAGGCAATCACCTGGGCCGTTTGGTCGACTATTTCAGTTTTCATGTCTTGGCGTCCGCTCGACTCGCGTTTTCGCGTTGGGCCGACGTCGTCGTGACTTTAACAACGCCGCCGATGATTGGCGTCTGCGGTCGCATCGCTCGGACTTTCAGCGGAGCCAAGCACGTCAACTTCCTGATGGACCTTCATCCCGATGCCGAGTTTGAATGCGGGATGATCAATCGCGCGTCCTTGCCGGGAAGGTTGCTTGAAGGGGTCGCCGGTTCGATTCTGCGTAAGGCTCATATGAACGTGGTGCTCGGGAAGTACCAAAGCAAGCGCGTATCGGAGCGTGGCGTGGCTCCCGAACGCATCGTTGAAATTCCGGTGTGGAGTGATGGCGACGAGATCGTCCCGGTCTCACATTCCGATAATCACTTGCGTTCCAGTTTGGGTTGGGATGAGCGCTTCGTTGTGATGTATTCCGGCAATGCTGGCATAGTTCACGGGTTTGACGAGGTTCTGGATGCGGCTACGCAGCTCGATCAAACCCACCCCGAGGTGCTCTTCGTCTTTGTCGGGGGCGGTCCGCGCAAAGCTGAAATCGAGAACACGGTCCGAACCACCAAACTTCAAAACGTCGATTTCTTGCCCTACTTCGATCGCAACGAATTGCGGTATTCGCTCTCAGCCGCGGACGTGCATTTCATGTCACTACTTCCGCAGCATGTAGGTGTCGCTGTCCCTGGCAAGCTCTATGGGATTCTAGCTGCGGGGCGACCCGTGCTGTTCGTAGGAAGTCCAGAGTGCGAAACAGCGGAAACGATTGTCGCCGCAAACGCTGGGGCGGTGTTTGCAGCCGGTCAAGGAAGTGAACTAGCTCAAGAAATCATCGCTCTCACAGCCAATGCGACTTTGCTCGAAAAGCAAGGCCGGAATGGTCGCGCTTACTTCATGCAGCATCACGAAAAAGGAGTTTGCGTAGAAGCGTGGCGAAACTTACTGGAGTCGATCGACGGAGTTTCGCAGTCGCGTTTGTCTTCCGAAGATTCGACGACTGTGAGAACAGTCCCCGCACGCGCGGATCACGTTGACGGCATTGTTGCCGCGTTACCTGCCGATTCTCAGTCCCGTGTGGAGCGCGATGTTCAATCGCGAATCGGATGAACGCGGGCGAAGTCACAATCAAAGAGCCGGCCAAGCCAAAGTATTCGGTCAAGGTTCCCAATCCACTGCTGCTTGGAAGTGTCGTCACCGCCATTGCCTTTTGGTTTGCGAGCAATCGAGATTTTGGACCCGACGGGTACTTCATACCCATGAAGGGGGTGCTCCTAGTCGTTCTTGGGATGGCTCCCGGCCTGGCTTATTTCCGCCGCGTGCGACTCAACCCAAGCTCTGTCGAACCGCTGCCCTATCTTCCGATCCTTGGCTTGATCTTCGCCATCTACTACGGCTTGCCGGTCTTGATTCGAGATCAAATTTCGTTCATGAGCCTGCACCCGAGCGTTCAATCGATTTCGGAGGCATTGGATTTTGCGATCGAGGGCTGGGTTTGCTTACTCATTGGAGTTTACGTAATTGGGCCGCGTCTTTTCGCAGCTTCGAAGAACCGCCCACTTAGAGTTAATTGGGACGAACAGCGAGCTCGCAAGCTGGGTCTCGCCCTAGTCGCAGTCGGATCTATTTCAACGGTCATTGGAGAGTTGGTCGAGCTGCCTGTCTCGCTGATGCAGATCTTCCGATTGCTCGGACTCATGTTGCGTCTGGGTCTCGGGATTTTCATTTTGATCGATCTCCGTGGCACCTCGAGTCGCGGCTGGCGGTTCATGCTTTGGTTCGTGATTTTGCCGATCTTCATGTTCATGCACCTGCGTACCGGTCAGATCGGAGCATTCGTGCGACCCTTTGCGTTCGTCATGATGCTCATTTGGGCGTGTCGTTTTCGCTTGCCTTGGGTCTCTCTAGGCGTAGCGGTGCTTGTCGCCATTTTGTTGCGCGGAACGGCAGCGGAGTTCCGATCCATGTTGTGGCGGTCGTCAAAGGTAGCCGAATTGGGTGCAATGGAGCGCTCAGCGCTCTACATCGATACAGCTCGTCAGAATTTGACGACTCGACCTGGGGAGACTATCGAGAAAGCCGTCGATCTAATCAGTTCGCGAACGGCTCAATTGGCGTTGTTCGCGCATGCGACACACAGAACGCCCGAAGCGGTTCCGTATTGGGCGGGCGAATCCTACAAGACCTTGGCTTCCAGTTTTATTCCGCGAATCGTTTGGCGCGACAAACCAACGAAGAACGTCGGTCAGCGCTTCGGACATCGTTATTCAGTAATTCACATCGACGATAAAACGACGGCAGTTAACTTGCCCCAATTAGTTGAACTGTTCGTCAACTTCGGACCCATGGGGGTTTGGATCGGGATGTTCGGTATGGGGCTCTTGCTCTCGTATGCGGGCATGAAGTTGAACTCATCGGCTGCAGGCCCTGGAACCCTTTTGGTGGGCGCAACGATCTACTCTGAAATCATCAATATCGAATCGGACTTCAGCTTGGTCTTTGGCGCACTCCTGCAAACAACGGTAATCGTTTACTTTGTGTTGCGCTTGTGTGGCTCGAAAGTCATCGAAAGCGAATTGGGTTCGAGTCCATTGCGTCAAGCTCCCGTCCCGCGTACACAGTGAGAATTCTTCAGGTCACACCTTGCTAC
>JBLINP010000067.1:0-16958 GCA_047639415.1 Planctomycetota bacterium
CGTACGCGCTTGGGCGAAATGCAGCATGAAATGGCGCTCCTAGCCCGCAACCTCGAAGGCTTGCAGGGGTAGGGCATTTGCCAGCCGTTTCATAAGTTGGTGCCAAACGAATGAAACGCGGAATCCTTATCACACTGGCATGCACGGCGATCGCGCTGGTTGTATGTGTACTCACTGAGTGGTGTGGCGGGGAGCCTGTTGAGCCGAACGCGGTCGAGTTCCAGAGGGCGGTGGGGGACACGGAGGCGACGCTGAAGGTTGAGGTCATCGGACCTGCGCGTGATGCTGAGGAACGGGAGACGCTGCAATTCGCCGAGAAAGCGAAGCTAGTTGTAGTCGAGCCTGTGGCCAAGCCGGAGGCGGGGTCATTGCGTACGGTGAGGATTCGCACTCTCGATTCCTCGAAGCAGCCACTTTCGGATATTCCTCTGTATTGCAGTATGGGCAATGGTGAGGAGAACAAACTTACATTGAAAACGGGAGCCGACGGTTTCGCTCTCGTCGAGCTGCTACCGCTGTTACCGGATAGGCGCATTCCGTTGACCGTCTTCGTTCGTCATCCACGTTACGCGAACGTTGTTGTTCATGTGAAGAAAGAGGACCTCGAAGGGGGCCAGACTGAGCTCGAGCTCGAATTAGAACCCGCGGGTCGGATTGTTGTGCAAGTTCGCGATTCGAAGAACGGCGCGCCAATCGTCGGCGTACTGGTGACTAGTAATTATTTGAACTGTAAGGATCGGACGACTCGCGGGAATCTACCTGTCGACAACGTTCGATTTGCTATGACCAATGAGCGGGGGGAGGCGGGCTTTTTCGGCCTCGCGATCGGTTCCTGGACCTTTAGCGCCAACACGTATAAGCGTTGGTATACGGAGGACCGAATCGATTTGGAGTTGTTGACTCCCGACCTCCTTTACGGCTCGATCAGCATGGAACCGATGGACCCGTCAACTTTCAGTTCCGGCGTGATCGTCGTTCCAGAAGAGCTTCGTGAGAGTGCGAAGTGGCATGAGGGTTTGCCTGAGGATTCTTCTCCTGGGCTTCGCTTAGCGACCGGGTGGAATAGGAATTCGTATCCGATCTACCCCGACGGTTCGTTTTACGTTTACTACTTTTACGACTTTGAGAATAAGGCGACTGTCCAGAAGAGTGAGCTTTTCATCTTTGGTGCGAAGCGAAAGCCGCTTACTGAACCAATCGTTTTTCATTTAGGGCAGCACGGCGTCACTCTCTATCCATCTCTTGTGAAGGTGGGAGATGAATCGGGGTCGTCTGAATAGCGACGGCTTACATTTGGAGTTGGTGTCGTTTCGCGGGGTGGGGAAGATTGAGAGATGGTTAGTCGTTGTTATTTCGTGGAGGGGCGGCGTGGTGACTCTTGTTTCGATTGTTTCGGACGCTTAGCAAAGAGGATTGGGAGGGATGCAAAAAGGACTTGGGGAAGAGAGCTGTTGCGGGAGAGCAGGAAGAATTACTTAAACGGGCGGGGTCGGGAGTTGGCGGGGAAATGTGAAGGTTGGGAGAGTGAGGCGGGGTTGCGGGATTGAACGGGGAGGGTGTTGGGCGCGGAGGGGTGAGAGTTTGGGAGGGAGTTGAGCGAGGTGAAACTGGAGAGGGCGAGAGGTGGTGCTAGGCGGGCGATCATCTTTTCGGACTGGGTGGCAGTGGGGGAGATTGATTCGATTAGCTAGCGTCGATGGGAGATTAGTGCCGGAAATTGGAGGGGGGTGGCAGGGAACATTGCGTTGTTCGATAGATTCGGTTCGGCTTTGAGCTGCATTGTTCTAGATTGTCGAATAGGCGTAAAGCGAGGCACTTATTTGCGAATTGAACGCGTTTTGACTGTCATGCTTTTGGTCTTGAAACGTACACGATTACATGACATCAAGACTCGCAACAACGGATTCAAACACTCTCGTTCCGGAACTCTCACTAGGTGCATTCCGATCGGTTACTCGGCAGGTCGGTCGATTGGGTAATGGCACTAATCGAAAAGCGACTAAGCAATCGAAGGCGGCAGTCGGTCGAGCGACACGGCGTGGTTCGAGTCAGAACTCAAACTCAACGAGCGGGGCAGTCTCACTTGGAAAGCCAACCTACGCGAAACCATGTGAACCGAAGCTCGTAACCAAGTCCGGAAGAATCCCACACTCTGCTCGGCCCTCAGTTTCCGGTTCTCATGGCGTGCATGTGACGGTCAAGCTTTGTCGGGGCATTCCTAATCTTCGACAGAAGCATGTGATCGAAGTTCTCGAGCGCTGCTTTAGCAAAGCTAAAGATCGCTTTGACTTCGAATTGACCGCGTACACCGTGATGAGCAATCACATTCACTTCCTGGTCTACGTACGCAGTAACGAAGCTCTTCGTCGCGGCATGCAGGGTCTGAACATTCGCATAGCACGAGCGATCAATCGAGTCTTTGGTCGCAGAGGCAAGGTCTTCGCCGATCGCTTTCATGCTCGCGTTGTTCGCGGTTTCAATGCGATCAGAAAAGCGCTCCGTTACGTGGTGCAAAACGCTCGCAAGCATCAAGTCCTAATCCCGGCCGGCGAGTGGGATCGCTATTCCTCAGGCCACTATCGAAACACCAACGGAAGAAACCTCCTTGATCTCCCGATCCTGAAGGCCTGTGGTTCCTTCCTAATCATGTGTGCCACCATGCAATTGCTCCCCAGCGAATTTCCCGGCCCGCACAATAGTTCCGACCCCATTTGCTAGAGCGCTAATCACTCCCTCCCCAATTTCGCGTCGCCTCAACCGAATACCGCAGCCACTTTCCTAACTCCCCAATTCCTCTCCCACCCGCGACTCGAACCTCGCCCGTTTAAGTCATTCTCTGGCCAGCTCTGTTTCCTTGCACCGACTTTCCACTCGGCTTCCGCGCAGATCACCCGTCCAATCAAAAAAGCGAGGTGAGCGACTCTACGTCCGCTCACCCCGCTCGTTCTTGTCGGCTAGCTCGGCTTACTTGCGCCAGTTACCCGAGCTAGTGCCTACCGGGCATTCGAGTTTGATGTCGAACAGGAACCCGCGGCGACCGGCGGGGACGACGGCCGAAATGATGAGTTCTTCGTGCGCGACGATCTTCTTGCGCTCGTCGGCTTCGACGATGTTGGTGGCAATCGTTCCTTCGCGCAGTCGCTCACTGGTGATGCCTTTGAATGGAACGGCGAGGAGCGGCGTGCCGTTCTTGTCCATGAAGACGAGGTTTTCGACGGTGTGATCGAATTCGATTTGATCCTCGAGCGGGGTCACGATGGAACCGCCGCCTTCTTCATCGTCGCCTTCGGCTTTGGGAGCTTTTTGCAGGTGATTTTTGCCTGCGGCGCGCCATCCGACCATGTAGGTGCCCGGCTCAAGTGCGGGGTTGGAGATAGGGAGCGTTGTGGACATGAATCCCAGGATGAGCGGACCTTCTGAGATGGTCTTTTTGCCGAGGACTGTCGGGTTGCTGCTGTTGAGCTCGGCTACCGGTGAAAACAGAACGTAGTCGTAGTTGGTGATGACGGCGTAGTTTTCGATGCTCCAGTCTTCTTCCTTCTTCTCTTTGTCACCCTTTCGGATCTTGCCAGCCTCACCCTTGCGGTACTTCCAACGGTCCGTGGCGACTGTGAGGGACAAGTCAAATTTGTACTGACCGCGAATCGAACGACCGACGTCGGCCTTTTCAACCAGCATCGCGATGTCAGAGCCTACGGTCGGACTGGCTGCACATCTAAATCCAATGGCATCGGTGGTCTCATCCGAGAAGCCCGGGCGACGGGTGGTCGCACGCGCGGCCATTCCTCCGTTTTTGTAGCTGCCGCCGACGAGCACTTTCTGGGCTTCATCCCATTCGACGGTCAAATTAATGATTTTTTTGGACGCTCCCTTTCCCATGGTGAGCGTCTTGGCCTTGAACTTCGGGTAGGGCAAGTATTTGCTCGAGGTCCACTCCCAAACTCCGCCGGGCAAATCGTAGATTCCCTCGAGCGTAGCGCCTTCTCTTCTAGTTCCAACAGGCTCTAGCCTGTCGCGCGCGTTGTCAGCTGAGAGAGCTTTGGTTTCATCCCAGTTGGCTCCCCAGGGATAGAGGTTCTCGGTCTTGCCACGTACCGCGCGTTGAAACTCTTGTTCGGTCATCAAACGAAGACCGGCCCAGCGCGCATAGGATTCGGCTTGATTGTAGTTCACTTGAATTACGGGCACGCTCGCTAGTTCCTTGGGAACCTCCCACTCGGCGTCCTGCCAATTGAGCCGCCACCAAGTGTCGCTATCGAAGACTTCCTTTTCGGGTATGGGCTTGCCGGCTTCACGAGCTTCTTGCCGAGCCTTGCCTTGTTCTGTCAGAAATGCCGTTCGCGCTGTGCTGATGGCGGACTCGGCCCACAGTTCCGGGGGCATAGAACCTGCCTCCAAGATGTACTCTGCGAATTGTTCGTTCGTAACCTCGGTAGACATCAGGAAGAAATCATCGACCGGCGCTTTATGCGCGGGAGTTTCTCCCCAAATGGAGACCCTGATTCCATCGGTTGCCAAGATCGTCTCTTTGGCGGCGTCATTATCGAGACCGATTACGACGCGCTCCTTCTTGAGGAAGACTAGACCGGGAGGAGCCTTGATGTCGTCGGAAGCAGAGGTGGACGGGATAGAGAGGGTGGTCGACAGGGCGACTGTGAGGAGCGTGGTGAGCACAAGAATTCTCGACTTTAGAGGTGAAGGGCCGGGAGAAGTCATGAGGAGCCGATTGTTGGGGATCCACGGTGTAGATGACTTCCAGTTCTATAGAGCTAGCGCTTCAATGTTACCGATGCTCTGCCCCCACGCAATGCAGGCAGTGCCTGGCGCTGCGAACGATTTAGAAATCCGCGATTCTTAGGGCTCTAAACCGAGTTGGGTGCCATTTAGCGGGCCTTTTACGGGTAGCCTGCCCGCTGACCCGTCCGCGCCCCTTTGTAAGCCCTTTGCTATGGAATCCGTCCCGCATCGAAATTTTGAAATCCCCGAGGAGCTGAACGGCTCCCGCCTTGATCGTGCGCTTTCAAGTCTCGTGGAGGAGTTTTCGCGCGACCGCGTCCGAGAGATGGTGGAGGACGGCCGGGTGCTCCTGGACGGTAATGAAGTGCGCAAGCCGTCGCAAAAAGTGGCTGCGGGCGATCGCGTTGAGATCGATCTCCAGCCGCGCGATCGCACGCGCCGTGGGTCCGAAGAGGGCACCGAGCTTGCAGTCGTTTACGAAGACGAGCACTTGGTCATCGTGAACAAGCCCGCGGGTATGGTGGCTCACCCCAGCACCGTCGTTTCGGGCGGGACCCTGTCCGAAGTTGCTGCGGAGCTTTTTGGCGCTCTGCCCAATCTTCAGGGTGAAGATCGTCCGGGTGTGGTGCATCGCTTGGACAAGGATACTTCCGGCGTCATGGTGATGGCCAAGACGGAGGAGGCCGGTCTTGAACTCATGCGGCAGTTTCGCGAGCGCGAAGTCGACAAGACCTACCTCGCTTTAGTCGACGGCGATCCGCGCTTTGACAGCGACTGGGTCGACGTGGCGATTGGACGTAAGCCGGGGCATGGCGAGCGCATGTCGCCCTATCCGCCCGACACTAAACTCGAAGAAGGCTGCACGGCCAAACCGGCGGAGACCTTCTATCAAGTGACCGAACGGTTCGGCGATTGGGCCTTGCTCGAATGCACGCCCAAGACTGGACGCACTCATCAAATTCGAGTGCACCTGATGCACATCGGGCATTCGATCGTCAAAGACCCGCTGTACAAATCACGGCGCGCAGTCGGGCGTAAAATGCCCAAGCGCGCGCCGCGTCTCAGTCGTCATGCATTGCACGCTTACCGTTTGGCATTCGTGCACCCGGCGACGGGGGAACGCGTGGCCTTTGTCGCCGAACCGCCGGCGGACATGGCTGATTTGATCGCGTTCCTGCGTGCAGAATCACTTAAGGCGTAGGCGCAACTTGCGCTTCTCCTGACCCGATAAGGTGACGGTTTTCTTCGTGCTGCGACCGTCGTCAGTAACGGCGCGTACGGCATAAGTGCCGGGAGGTAGGGGGCCAACCTCCTGCTCGAGAACTCCGACTCCACTTGAGAATTTGGCCATCAAATCGTCGAGGCTGAGCATTCCGTTCATCTCGCGTCCTTCTGAATCCGTGACGCTTATCACGGACGGCACCAGCTCTCCGCTCTTATCTTGAAGGGCCACGGTCAAGAGCGTTCCTGGGTCCATGACGAGCTTGCAATCGGTCGCTTCACCGGAGCGAATGCGGATGTGCTCAGACTCAGAAGAGGCGAGTTGGTCCTTACGAGCAGCGACGGTGTAGACGCCCGGTGCGAGTTCTTTGTATTCGAATCGGCCACCGGCGTCAGTCTTCAAGAAGGAGAAGATCTCGAGCAGGTTCCCGTTTTCGTTGCGGACGAAAAGTGTCGCACCGTCCACCGGAAACCCAGCGTGATCGACGACGAGACCTTTAATCGTACCCGAGGCTTCGAGGTGAAAGTCGACGCCGCGAACCCACTGTCCTTCCCCGACTTCGACCTGGCTCACTGTTCGGCCGCCGCCATTCTTATTCTCCCCGAAGGCGCCGCCCAAAATCGAGCCGCCCGCCGCGATCAAATAAGCCCCCGGACGCAGGTTCTCCAAGACATAAGCACCACCGTCATCGGTCGTGGCTTCAGCGTAGCGTCCGCCAAACATTGTTCCGAACTCGGCTCCTCCGTCTTTGTTAAGCGTGATTCGCGCGTTGGCCAACGGCTCACCTTCAGGGCCATAAACGGTTCCCCCGATTCTTCCAACGGGTAGCTCGAAGTTCAGTACGAAATCTTCGCCATCGGGAATCCGACGGCGATACTCAAGGCTGTTTTGTTGCCCCATGATCGAGACCTGCTGAACGGTGACGAGATAATCGCCGGGTTCGGTGAGAATGACTTTGTACTCACCGTTCTCGTCCGTCGAAGCGAGTTTCATTTTCTCGAAGCCTCCGCCGTTAGACGGAACGAAGCTCACCATCGTTTTGGGAATGGCATCGCCATCGCTCGTGACGAGTCCGGTGACGATGACAGGATTATCGGGAAGAGCGCCAAGAGTGACGTGCTCCTCACCGCCATCAACCAGGTCGACCATGGAGATTTTCATACTCGACATCATTTCGGCTTGATCGAAGTCGCCGTCTTGATTGGTCAGCTTGAGAGCCATAACTTGCCACTGAGCGGGGTCTAGGTGCTCTTCTCTAAACTCGCCCTTTTCATCAGTACGCGTCGTTCTACGGCGCATTCCGGTGGGTTGCTGAATGAAGATGTCCGCCCCAACTTTGGGTTCACCTTCTTCGTCAAAGAGGATTCCCGTAATCGTTCCACCCACACGAAGTACGAGCTCCGCATCGGCAATCGCGTCACCTTCTTCTAGTTCATAGGGGTATTCCGAACTGCGAGCCCAACCGTCCTTCGAGGCCATGACCGTCCCGGTGCCGGGGGGCAGGTTGTCCAGAGTGAAGGCGCCCATGACGTCCGTCGTTGCGCTCGGAATGTTGTCGAGTCGACCTTGTTGGCGTTGAACCATTTGTTGCAAGTCGAGCTCTTGTTGAATTACGGCTCCGGCGACGGGGTTGCCATCCGGATCGAAAACGAACCCACTCAAACTTGCAGGGCTCGCCAATCGAAACTCGAGTACCTCTTCAGATGGCAGTTCGAGTTCGATGGCTTCCGGAGGAGCTAAGCCCTCGGCCTTTGCCAAGAGCGACCATTTACCGGGCTGAAGGTTGATGATCGTAAAGCTGCCGTCTTCACTCTCGAATTCTTCCGATTCCGTTCGGGAGGGGGGCAGGTACCACTGTGCCGCCGCAAGGGCTGCTTCGATTTTGAATTTCTGAACAGGCTCGCCATTCGTGTCGAGAACGATGCCCGATATACTTGTAGGAGCTTCGAGAACCAACAGCAGTTGGGTGCTAGCCTCGACGTCTTCAACGGGAGTCAATCCTGCAATTTGCCCGCGCCAAATGCCGCTGGCCTGCTTGGAGTCGTCGGAGGTTTCTAAACTCGCGTCGAGTCGATAGGGCCCGGTGCTCAAGCCGGCAAAGCTAAACTCGCCGCGCTCGTCGGTGGTGGTCTCATTGCCTGCACCACTAAAATTGACAGGGTTCATCGGAACTCCCGATGTATTCGCCGAGAAGTCGACGCCGATTTCCAGCTCGGCTCCGACTGCCGGAGTGCCGTCGGGGAACATGATCGAGCCAGAGACATGCGCACCGAGATCGAGAACGATGTCGGGGTATGTGAGTTCTTGGCCCAGGACGATCTCGACTGAGTTCGGCGATTTGTAGTTGCGGTATTCTTCGTGCTCGACCGTTAACCACGCCGGACCTGCGCCGACCGCGGGGAGTTCAAAGTATCCGTCCTCATCGGACTCGCCTTCGCGCAGTTCGAAAGCCAAGTTGCCGAAGAACTCTCGGGTTCGAGCTTCAATGTCGGCACCGGCAACCGGCTTGCCTTCGCCGTTAACCACGCGGCCTTTGACGAGTGAACCGGCGTTGAGCTGAATGTCGAGTTGAAAGTGTTCGCCGGGACCGGACTCGTTGCCTTCTTTTGCGAACAGAGCCAAGGCATCGGATTCGACGCCAATCGTGAAACTCGTCGACATCGGAACGGCGAGAAATTCAAATTGCGATCCAATTTCAAACTTCTGACGCATGTCCAGGCGATTGCCTGAAGAAGTGCCCAGGCTGATCAGAGCGGAGAGATCCGTGGCGAGACGAACCTCGGCCTCGCCCCATTCTCCCTCGAGGCCATCCGGCGGAAGCAAGCGACCGGTGATCCACGCGCCAAGTTCCGGACGCAGTTCGATTTTTCCCGCTTCCAAATCGACAGCCCGTGCTTGGGTGGAGTAGAGGTAGCGTCCACTGACCACGATGTGTGGGGTTTCGACATCCGGGGGGAAGGCGATTCGTGCGAAACCGTCGGCGTCAACGGGAGCGACGGCCAGCAATCCCTTGTAGCTCGTATCTTTTTGCAATCGCTGCCTTTCGGGGACGAGTCCGCGTCGGCCATATATTTCACGTCGGCCAAGAGCGCTGTCGATTGCGAGTACCACCAAGGTGGAGTCAGCCGGAGCTTTGGTGGGCAAAACGACGGTCACGTCGAGCCATTGACTGAGCTCCGAATCCCAGGATGCGAGCGGTTCACGGGCCTCCTCTTCTTTCTCTGTTTCGGCCTCCACCTCGCTCACGACTTCTTCACGGCGGGACTCTTCGGGCTGGGGAGCCACTTCCGGAGTCACGACTACCGGAGTAGGGATGGGGGCATCGGGGGCCGCGAGCGGAGCTGGAGTCGCCACGTCCACGTTCTCCTGGAAAGTCGCGGGATCGATCGCGAGCACGTAGAAGGCCACGGTTGCGACAACAACTAAACTAATGACGGCGAACAGGAAATTCTTCATGGGATGGGTCTGGGTTGCGGGGATGGACCGCAGGCTGACGAGCGGCGGGCTACGCCAACTCGATTCCGGCATTCTGCCGCTCTACCTTGCACTTACAACGGATAGAATCTCGCCGCGCTCAAATATGAGTGCCGCTCGATCAGCATCAGGCGTTTCTGGCCTCGATTTATCCTGCGATTACCCGGAGCTCCGGCTGGCGGAAGCGCCTCTCCCGGCTCCATGACCGTGCAACTGACCGCTACGAAACGCGTTAGCGCAGCCCCACTTCCTTGACGATGGCCGAAGAGAACGACGAACTATCGCGCTGGCGCAAAAGTGTCTGGTCGTCGGCTACGTCCAAGCACGCCGAGCGCCAGTCGACTTTCCGTACGGCCTCGGGTTTGGAACTCGATCCGCTCTATGGCGGAGCTTCCGACGGCGGTTTTCCGGGTGAATATCCGTTCACGCGCGGAATCAGGCCCACGATGTACCGCGGGCGATTGTGGACGATGCGCCAGTACGCTGGATTCTCGAGTGCCCGGGAGTCGAACAAGCGCTTCAAAATGTTGCTCGAGAGCGGGCAAACGGGCCTTTCCGTGGCCTTCGATCTGCCAACGCAGATTGGTTACGAGTCCGATCACGAGCTGGCCCAGTACGAGGTCGGCAAGGTCGGCGTGCCGATCAACAGCCTGCGCGATATGGAGCGGCTGTTCGCCGACATTCCGCTGGGGGATGTTTCGGTCTCGATGACGATCAATGCGACCGCGCCCATTCTGCTCTCGATGCTGATCGTACTGGCGCGCCGCCAGGGCGTATCGGCGGACAAATTGCGCGGCACGGTTCAGAACGACATCTTGAAGGAGTACGCGGCACGCGGAAACTTTCGTTTCCCGGTGCGTCCCTCGCTGCGGCTGACCACAGACTTGATGTCCTACTGCGCGAAATCGGTGCCCAAGTGGAACACGATTTCCATCAGCGGCTACCACATTCGCGAAGCGGGCTCGACCGCGATTCAAGAACTCGCCTTCACGCTGGCCAACGGATGTACTTACGTTCAGTCGGCGATCGATTCGGGACTTGATGTGGACAGTTTCGCTCCGCGCCTTTCCTTCTTCTTCAACGCGCACAATGAAATGTTTGAAGAAGTCGCAAAGTTCCGTGCGGCGCGTCGCATGTGGGCTCGCATCATGCGCGAGCGGTTCGGCGCAAAGGATCCGCGTAGCTGGGCTCTGCGGTTCCATACCCAAACCGCCGGATCGATGTTGACGAGCCAGCAACCCGAAAACAATGCGGTTCGCGTGACGGTGCAAGCTCTGTCCGCACTGCTGGGCGGAACGCAATCACTGCACACCAATAGTCGCGACGAAGCGCTCTCATTGCCGTCCGAACCCGCCGTTCGCTTGGCGCTGCGCACGCAGCAAATCTTGGGTTACGAGAGTGGAGTCGCGGAGGTCATCGACCCGCTCGGCGGCAGCCCGTTCGTCGAGTCGCTCACCGACCAGCTAGAAGCTGCAGCACTCAAGCTGATGTCGCAAGTCGACGAGATGGGTGGTTCGATTGACGCGATCGAGTCGGGTTTCATGCAGCGTGAAATTCACCGGAGCGCTATGGAATGGCAGCGCGCTGTGGAATCCGGCGACCGTGTGATAATTGGCGTCAATAAGTTCAATATCGAGGAGCCCACGCCGGAGATTTTCCGCCCCGACGCTTCCGCGCGTGATGAAGTGATGTCGGACTTGGCCGACATTCGTGGCGAACGCGATAACGCGCGAGTTCAGGCTGCATTGCAGGCTTTGAGTGAAACAGCTAAGGGCGACGGAAACTTAATGGAACCCATTTTGGAAGCCGTCGACGCCTACGTTACCGTGGGCGAAATCTGCACCACTCTCGAAGCCATCTTCGGGAAGTACCGAGCCCCGGAAGTCCTGTGAGTAAGCCCCCCGAAGCCCTAGCCGCCGTCGTTCGCGACTTGCATCACGTCGCGATCGTCGTACCCAGTATCGACGAAGCGCGGAAGTTGTACGTGGACGTGCTCGGCCTCATTGCGGGCGAACCCGAACACGTTGCCGACCAAAAGGTTGACGTGCTGGTATGCATGGCGGGTACGCAGCGCATCGAACTCGTACAGCCCAGCTCTCCCGACTCGCCGGTTAGCGGTTTCATTGCGAAACGCGGTGGTGGCTTGCATCACTTGGCTTGGCGCGTGGACGATTTAGAAGCCGCGCTTGCAAAGCTCAAAGCCGCAGGCGTGCGCCTCATTGATGAAGCGCCGCGTCCCGGTGCGCACGGCTGCCGTATTGCTTTCATTCATCCAAAGTCGACGGGCGGAGTATTGTCCGAACTCGTCGAAGACCCCAATTACGATTCCTGAATCCGCACAGTAACGCGGTGACTTGCTATGACCGAAAATTCTGCTCAGTCCAGGCTTAAAGAAATGCGCGCGGCCTCCCTTGTGGCTGGCGGCGAAAAACGCATTGAAGCTCAACATGCCAAAGGCAAGTTAACCGCTCGCGAGCGCGTCGACCTACTGGTCGACGAAG
Organism: Planctomycetota bacterium; assembly: GCA_047639415.1. Lineage (GTDB taxonomy): Bacteria > Planctomycetota > UBA1135 > UBA1135 > OFTM34. Next base: position 11,935 of record JBLINP010000067.1, read on the forward strand.
GCTCCTTCGTGGAAATCGATCGCTTCGTGACGCATGGTTGCACCGACTTCGGAATGCAGGACAACAAAATCCTGGGCGACGGAGTGGTGACGGGACACGCGCGCGTCAATGGCCGACCGATTTACTTGTTTAGCCAAGATTTCACCGTCTTTGGCGGCTCGCTCTCCGAAGCGCACGCAAGCAAGATTTGCAAGATCATGGATCAAGCCATGAAGGTCGGCGTGCCGGTCGTCGGGCTGTGTGATTCAGGTGGAGCGCGTATCCAAGAGGGCGTCGAAAGCCTCGGTGGTTACGCGGAGATCTTTTGGCGGAACACCCAGGCCTCGGGCGTGATTCCGCAGATCTCAGTGATCATGGGCCCGTGCGCGGGCGGTGCAGTTTACAGCCCGGCGATCACCGATTTCGTCTCGATGGTCGACGGCTCTTCCTACATGCACATCACTGGACCCGACGTGGTCAAGTCGGTGACGCATGAAGAAGTGACGTCCGAAGAACTCGGCGGTTCTGGTGTTCACGCGGCTAAAAGCGGCGTGGCGCACTTCACCTCCTCCGACGATCGCGCGGCCTTGGCGCACGCGCGTCAGCTCTTGTCCTACTTGCCGCTGAACAACGCGGAAAGTCCGCCGCGCATTGCTTGCGATGACCCTGCGGATCGTTGTGACGTGGAACTCGATTCGATCGTGCCGGACGATTCGACGAAGCCCTATGACATGAAGAACGTCATCAACCGCGTAGTGGATGCGGATTCGTTCTTCGAAGTGCACGCTGCCTACGCCATGAACATGTTGGTGGGCTTCGCGCGATTGGACGGCCGCGTAGTCGGAATCGTCGCCAACCAACCGGCGGTGTTGGCCGGGTGTCTGGATATTGCCGCATCGATCAAAGGTGCGCGGTTTATTCGCTTTTGCGATGCCTATAACATTCCGATCGTGACCTTTGAAGATGTGCCAGGTTTCTTGCCGGGTACGGGCCAGGAGTACGGCGGAATCATCTTGCACGGCGCCAAATTGCTCTACGCCTACTGCGAAGCTACGGTGCCCAAGTTGACGGTCATCACGCGCAAGGCGTACGGCGGCGCTTATGACGTGATGGGCAGTAAGCACATTCGCGCGGACCTCAACATCGCTTGGCCGGGATCCATGATTGCGGTGATGGGGGCGGCAGGTGCGGCCAAGATTATTCACCGTGGTGAGATCAAAGGTGCTTCCGATCCGGTTGCGATGGAAGCCAAGAAAACTAAGGAGTACGAAGAAACCTTCAACAATCCCTACAAGGCGGCCGCGCGCGGTTACATCGATGATGTGATCGAAGCCTCTGCGACAAGACCGACGTTGATTCGTGCGCTCGACTTGTTGAGTACCAAGCATGAAGCTCGCCCGACCCGCAAACACGGAAACATTCCGCTCTGATGTTCAAACGCATCCTAATTGCCAATCGCGGAGAAATTGCTCTGCGGATTATTCGTTCGGCTCGTGAAATGGGCTCGCAATCCGTGGCCGTGTATTCGGAGTTCGACAACAACTCTCTGCACACCCGCTTGGCTGACGTGGCTATCCCTCTGGGCGGCAAACTTCCATCCGAGTCCTATCTGTCGATCGATAAAATCTTGGAGGCGGCCAAGCAAAGTGGTGCGGAAGCCATTCATCCTGGATACGGATTCTTGGCTGAGAACGCCGGATTCGCAGAGCGCGTCGTAGAGGCTGGACTCGCTTGGGTCGGACCTCCGGCGACGGCGATTACGGCCATGGGGGATAAGATCGAGAGCCGTCGTCTTATGAAAGCGGCAGGCGTTCCGGTCGTACCAGGCCTGACGGAGCCCGTCGCTGATTTTGAAGCTGCAGTGAAGGCAGCCGAAGATATTGGCTATCCGATTGCGATCAAAGCTTCGGCCGGCGGTGGAGGTAAAGGCATTCGAATCGTGCGTGCTCCCGATGAAATGGAAGCGGCCTTCCGTGCCGCTTCGAGCGAAGCGATAACCGCCTTCGGAGATGGTCGCCTGTATCTTGAACGCTATCTCGATCGTCCGCGTCACATTGAGATTCAAGTGCTCTTTGATTCGGATGGAAATGGGGTACATCTACACGAGCGCGAATGCTCGGTGCAGCGTCGTCACCAAAAGCTTTTGGAAGAGAGTCCTTCGATCGCGGTCAGCGATGAACTGCGCGAGCAGATGGGCGACGTCGCCCTGCGCGCTGGGCGAGCAGTCGGATACGTCGGCGCAGGTACGGTCGAGTTCCTGCTGTCGAACGGGGAGTTCTACTTCCTTGAAATGAACACGCGTCTGCAAGTTGAGCATCCCGTGACCGAAATGGTGACGGGCATCGACTTGGTGCGCGAACAATTGCGGATCGCCGCGGGCGAATCCCTCGGATACGAACAGTCCGATGTTCCGCGCAACGGCTGGTCAATAGAAGTGCGCATCAATGCCGAAGATCCGACGACTGGTTTCTTGCCGTCGACGGGGACGATTGGAAACTTGCGCTTGCCTGGCGGACCTTGGGTGCGCGTGGATTCAGGCATGTACCGCGGTATGGAGGTCGGACTCAACTACGACCCGATGCTCGCCAAAGTGATCGTTTGGGCGCCGAATCGCGAAATGGCGATTGCTCGCATGATTCGGGCTTTGCAGGAATTGCACGTCGGTGGCGTACGAACCGGAGCTCCGGCCGCGCTGGATGTGCTGAAAGACGAGCGCTTTATCAGTGGCGATTTCGACACGGGAATCTTGGCGACCATGGAATTCGGTAATAGCTCCGAAGTGGACGAGCAATTGGCTGCGGTCGCGGCCGCGATTCATCGCAGGCAACAAGCGAAACGCAGTGCACTAGCCGATTCGGCCGGTACTCGAACGGGTTGGTTAGAGCGCAGTCGAACTACGATTTCGAACTATCGCTCGACGCAGAATGCGAGTGGGGAACAAGCGTGAAGTATTTCGTCAAAGTGAACGGCCGCGATCACGAAGTTGTGGTCAGTGAACAATCGGATGAGCTCCGTGTGGAAGTGGACGGCCAAGCGCTGGACGTCACCTACGAAGAAGTGGATCGATTGGGGCAAGTCGCGATGAATGTCGATGGCATGGCGCACGCGGTCTCGATCGAGGGTGATGCCAATCACTGCCACGTTGTGATGGCGGGCTACTCCTTTGATGTCGAACTTGAAGACGAACGCGAACGAGCCGCGCATGCTGCCGAACGCGAAAGCGCCGGTGGTGGCGTCGTGAAAAGCGTGATGCCTGGTATCGTGGTTGAGATGCTCGTCGCCGTTGGCGATGAAGTCCAGGAGGGACAACCGCTCCTGATTCTCGAAGCGATGAAGATGCAGAACGAAATCGGTTCTCCAGCAACCGCCTGCGTAACGGCTATCCACGTCGCGGAAGGCACTGCGGTCGGAGCTGGAGAAAAATTGGTCACGTTGAAAGTTGGGGACGTTGCGGAGTAGTAGCGCAGCTATCCTTCGCACGCAGTTTCGTCACGGTCCCTTGGCGATAGCGAACTTGGCGAAGCGTTCGGCACACTTCGCCTCGATCGCACTGCTGCTCTGCGCGTGCGGCCCGGAATCAAACGAGGGTTGGTCCTACTCGGATAGCACGGAACGAGTTCCAATCGTGCTGATCGTGCTCGATGCTATGCACGCGGGTCATGTTTCGCACCTCGGTTACGACCGGCTCACGACACCTAATATCGACGCGCTGGCACAGGCGGGAACTTCGTTTCTGAAGGCCTTTGCTCCGACGCCTTATACGCTAGCGAGCATTCCCACAATCCTGACCGGACGCCACCCGGATCGACACGGCGTGACCCAACCGGGAAGTGAACTGCCTGCTCACGAAACGACTTTGGCAGAGGTACTTGGGCGCGCGGGTTACAAGACGCACGCCATGGTGGGGAACTTGCAGGGTAGTTCGTTGCACGCTCTCGAGCAGGGCTTCGAAGTCTATGAGGAATTGTTCCGTGGCGCTGTTGAATCCGATGCAGGGCCGGCTTCCGGCACAGTTCGCATACCGACGGCTTTTGAGTACCTGCCCGTACTCAAGAATTGGACACAAGCGAACGACGAGCGCCCGCCGTTCTACTACATGCACTTCCTAGAACCGCATATGCCCTACGATCCGCCGGCGGAGTTCCGGTCGCGGTTTTTGGATTCGGACTACAGAGGACCGTTCGAGGATGGTGCGAATGGTGGGGAGGATGAGCGCGAAGCGACCTCTCCGAAACGACGCAATCGCGCCATTCATCGCAATGCTGTCCGCGCCCTTTATGATGCTCATTTAGCCTTCGTAGACGATCACGTCGGGCAAGTTTTGGAGCACCTCAAATCCATCGGCTTGTATGAACGCGCGCTAATCATATTGACGTCCGATCACGGCGAGTCGTTATGGCAGCATGGGCATTGGGGACACAGCACCCAGGTTTACGACGAGATGCTGCACGTGCCACTCGTTGTTAAGTGGCCCGCGGAGTTCGCGATCCAGGGCCAACGCATCGATGAGCTGACGAGCTTGATGGACATCACTCCGACGATCTGCGAGGCCTTGGGGATTTCGCCGCCGGAAGGACGGTTGCAGGGTGTTTCGTTGATTCCACTAGCGCGTGCTGATTCCAAGTTTTCACGAGCGGCGTCGGATCGAAAACTCATCTCGCGTACCAATCACGAAGTGGCGGTCATGTCGCTACGTAGCGATACGCGTAAGACCATTTTGACTCGCGATCAGGAGACCGGAGAAGCAGTACTGGTCGAGCACTACGATTTACTCAACGATCCCAACGAACTTCGCGACTTGGGACCGGGAGAGCACAGCGCAGCCGATGTTGAGACGCTACTCAAGTGGGCGCGCGGCGCTTACCAAACGGCGCCTTCGACGGATCGCGAATTGACCGACGCCGAGAGAGAGCATCTCGGCGATCTTGGCTATATCGGTGACTGACGACACGCGGTCGACGCGCCGTCCTGGATCACACCGCTAGCCCGGATTATTCATGAACACGCGGACCAAACACCACGAACGACCGGCAGTGCCGGTCGTT
>JBLINP010000068.1:0-16904 GCA_047639415.1 Planctomycetota bacterium
GGAGCGAGCCAAACGGCTCGCTCCCCTTAGCTTGCCCCGGTGGATTTTGTCCTGGCTCCGTATCACCGCCGTATCACCGGATCAACGACGATTGCTATACGACATCAACTCGTTGCGAATGGCTTCGGCGATAAGCGCGTGACCTTCCGCTGTTGGATGGACTCGATCGAGAAAGTAATCCTCGCGCGGCTTAAACGGCGTTTTGCGCAGTAGATTCGGGAGGTCGACGAGCGGCAGGTCGTGCTCTAGCGCGAACTCGCGCAGGAGCGGCGCGTGATTTTCAAACTTGACGTACCAAGGCACGCAAATGATCAGTTGGATTCCGCGCGAGGCGCAGTTGTCGAGGATTTGCGATAAGAGCCAGCGACGATCTTCTTCGGGAACTCGAAAGCGCTCCTCGTCAACTTCGAGTTCCAGTTCGGCGGGTTCTGTTACTTTTTCGAGTAGCAGCACGCGCAGCGCACGGTAAAGGTGGCTGTACTCCATCATTTCGTCGTGGAATCGACGCACCGTTTTGTCGCGCATGGCGAACATCTCGCGATCGTTCATGCCACGACCCAACTGTGATGTTCGATTGGCGAGATAGCTGACGGGCAAGAAGTCGTTGAATCCGAAGTAGAGCAGGACCGCGTCGGGATTGAACTCGAGACCACGTTTGATGAGGTACTGATAACCCTGGAAGAGCGTGTATCCGGGGACACCCGCATTGATGACGCGCACTCGGCGACCATTGATGCGCCCAAGCAACTTTTCCAGTCGCGCTGAATAGCAGTCTTTGTACTTCGCTCGACCCGCGAACGTGGAACTTTCGCCCAACGAAAGAATGCGGTACTCGTTTTCCCCATGTTCCGAAATCTCGGGACCGCGCAAGCCGTGTGAATTGAGTTTCAGCAATCCATTGGTGCCTTGACCGCCTGGTTCGAGGCTCCAAAAGAGAAGCGGGTCGTACTGCCTGACTTCGGCAAAGTAGCCCATATCTCCGGCATCGAGAGGGTCGGCCGTGCCTTCGAATTCGCCTAGCGATCTCGCTACCCACTCCGCGCTCCCCATCACGATGACGACGGAGGAAATCGCGAGAGCGACTTTAAAGAGGATGGTGGGGGGCCGTCTCACGGAAGGAGAATACGGTGTCGAGCAGGCAAATTCGCTCTTTTAGTCTCCGAGCGTGCGCGCGCCTTCGAATGGTTCGTCGAAGTTCGTCCAGGTCTCGCGTTTTCCGCCCGGCCAGATGACAGTGACCTCTCGAACTGCGGCGGGTAAGCCGGTGACGAGCACGGGATAGCTGGCACTGGCGTAGGAGCGGGCGCTCTCCGCTCGCAACAAGATCTGCGAGTCGTCGACGAGTGTCAGGATGACCGAAGCACCCAGGCCATGCCGATTGCCAGCTGGACCATTGAGGGTGAGCGCTAACGATGCGGAAGCGCTCGGTGTGCCCATGAACAATTGCGTCGGACCGTTATTGGTCGCGATCATGAAATCGAGGGCGCCGTCACTGTTGAAATCTGCAGAAGCCACACCGCGAGAAACGCTCGGAATGTCAAGCGCGGGAACGGCGCGATCCGCTGTCGGAACGGCAAAGCGTCCTTTGCCGTCACCCATAAAAAGTTGGTTGGGTTGCGCGTACGTGCGAATGTCGGAGAGCACATGCGCATTGTCGAGCACGTGCCCGTTCACGACGATCAAATCGAGGTTGCCATCCAAGCTGACGTCGGCGAACAAGGTTCCGAAACCAACTAGATTCTCGGACAGTTTTCCCAGGCCTGAGCGCCGCGTGACGTCGGTGAATCGCACGCGTTCGTTGTCCGCGCGCCACTCGTTGCGATAGAGCGTGTTGGTTTCGCCATCGAGGTTCGTCACGAACAGATCAAAATCGCCATCACCATCCATGTCGCCGGTGTCGATGCCCATGCCCGCTTCAGACTGACCATCCTCGTTGTAAGCCACGCCAGCTTTCAAAGCGATCTCTTCAAAATTCAATTCGCCCAAGTTGTGGAACAAGAAGTTGGGGGTGGAATCGTTAGCGACGTACAGATCGACCAAACCATCGAGATCGATGTCCGTTGGCGCGATGCCGAGGCCTTTGCCGGATGGGCGCAACAGCCCGGCGGCAGCCGTTTGATCGCGAAGCTTCCCATCGTCGTTCACGTAGAAACGATCGGCCTGCCCGGGAAAGCGATCGGGGTGCGGGTAACCTTTGAAACCATCGGGGTCACCCATCACGAGGTGCGAACCGGGCTGTGCCACGAGGTAGTTGACGATGTAAAGGTCGAGATCGCCGTCACCTTCGGCATCGAAAAACGCCGCGGAAATACTCCATTCGTCAAAAGGCTCGAGTTCCGCAACCGCGGTTACATCTTTGAACTTTCCACTTTCGTTGCGGTACAAGCGATTGGCGCCCCAATTGAGGGAGAGCAAGTCATCCCAGCCATCTCCATCGAAGTCCCCGCAGGTTACGCCTTGCCCATAGCCACCATCACCAGCGCCGAAAGCTTTCACGCGTGCGAAGTGACCACTCCCGTCATTGGCGAACAGCAGATTGCGTCCGGGTTTGCGTTTGGCGCGCGGATCGGATGAACGCATTTGTCCCGACTGCGCGAAGTAAGCGTCCACGTCGCCGTCGTGATCAAAGTCCAGCAAAGCGATGCCGCCGCCCATCGTCTCGGGCAACTCGCGATTGCCAATCCCACCATGCGTGTGACTGAAGTCGATTCCGCTCGACTGCGTGGCGTCAATCAGGAACGGACCCGGTGCGCTTTCACTGCAACTCGCCAAGTAGGTCCCAAATAGAACGCACGCGATGATCGTCGACTTCATTGCTTCAGCAGTTCATGGTCGGGCGCCAAGGCGGATAAATCACGTTCGAGTTGTGCGCGATCAAGCTCGGTTTGCCCAGACTTTTCAGCATACAGCAACCCGGTTATCGCGCGAATTCGATGATCGTCGTCGCGCGCAAACTTGGCGGCGTTTTGATACTCGCGCACGGCGTCAAGGCTTCGACCGTCGACGAGAAAGTAATCGCCCACGGCCAAGTATTTCATCGCTACCGGTAAGTCGAGAGTGCGCAAGCGCTTGTCATCCAAGATCGCTGCGCGTTCGTGACGAATCCGAACGGCGTCGGCCTGATCGCCCAATTCGAGTTGATCCAACACGCGCGCTAGCCGAAACAAGGCGACAGGTTCATCTGTGTCTTCGCGCAGGGCGCGTTCTAGGTGACCGCGCGCCAATTCGAATCGATCCGATTGTTCGTACAGTTGCGCGAGCCCCATTTGCGCGACTATGTTTCGAGGCGAGAGCAATATGGCTTCTTTGAAGGCTTGCTCCGCAGCTTCGACTGCGCCGATTGACAGCAGGCTTTCTCCGCGTCGAGCCCATGCGAAAGTGTGATCTCGATTGAGCTCAATCGCTCGCTCGTACATGCACAGAGCTTCTTCGGGTTTGAACGCGCTCTGGCGATTGTTGCCCAGAATTACCCAGCTCTCGATGTCGTCGGAATTTGCATCGAGCGCCTTGCAGAGAAAGCACAGTCCGCGACCAACCTCACCAACTTCGGTGTAGATGCGGCCGAGCTTGGCCCAGACGCTTTGAGAACCACCTTGGCGATGTTGCTCAAGCAGCGCGGCCTCACTACTTTCCCGGCTCGCCCGCTCAGGCGTCCATTTGCCAATTCCAATCCAATCCGTGGAGAGCGGCTGGAGATTGGCGCGATAATTGGCCAGCAGTGAATCGGCATCCGTTTGAACGGTCGGAACGACGACCGGCTCCAAAGGTTCGGCGGGATTCTGTTCGCAGCCCGTGCTGAAAGCGAGCGGGAGGGTGAAAAGGATTCGGCGGATCACAATGGCAGTGTATCTCGACCAGCGCATCGGTAAACGATTGCTCGTTAGGTGTTCACAGCCCGCCCGAAAAAACGCCCCACTCCGACAATACCTGTTCCGCCTCCGCTGCGCCCTAACTCGCCGAGTCGTGCCGGGCGGCTCTGAAGGGCCGCCTGCGCTGTCTCGCCTTCCCTACCGCGACGAAGATGGCTCCGTCTCGCTTCGGCACTTTATCCACAGCCTGTTAAGCTGTTCGCCCCCTCCATGGCCGGAAAAAGTATGACGGCCAATACGCACGGGCTTGCTCTGGAAATAAATATGAATCGCGGACAACAATTCTTGGCACTCGGCTGTGTGGTCGCGCTCTCACTTCCCGTGAGTAGCGCCAATCGCGGGAGTGTGGTTGGTGACGAGGCTTACTCCGTTAGCGCGGCGGCGCCCGAGGGTTTCGACCGGACCACCACGGCAGAGAAGACGCTCGCGCTACTCCACACCTACATCGCAACCAACACCGAAAACCCGCCAGGCAACGAACTGGTTCTAGCGCAGATCATCGCGCGCGAACTCATCGACCTGCCCGGAATGGATCTCAAAGTCCTCGATGCAGGCGAGGGTCGCGGGAATCTTGTGGCGCGTTTGCGGGCACCGAATCCGACCGAAGCTCCGGTGCTCGTCATGGCTCATATGGATGTCGTCGGAGCTCAACTCGACAAGTGGGCCATGCCTCCGTTCGAAGCGACGCTTACGGATGGCTATGTCTATGGAAGGGGAGTCATTGATGACAAGGGCATGCTCGCGGTTATCACGACGGTGATGCAAGAACTCGCCAAGCACCGCGCTTCGATGAAGCGCGATGTCATTTTGCTCGCGACAGCTGGTGAAGAGGGAGGTCCGAGTGTCGGTATCGATTGGGTGCTCGAACATCACAACGACTTGATCGGTGATGCGGAGTTCGCACTCAACGAGGGCGGGCGTATCCGCGTTCGCGATGGCCGCATCGTTTCGGTTAACATTCAAACTTCGGAAAAGGTGCCCTACAACGTCGTCGGTAAGTCCGTCGGTCAGAGCGGCCATGGTTCGGTTCCGCTTCCGAACAACGCTCTGGCGACGATGTCTCGAGCGGTTGCACGCATCCACGATTGGAAAGCTCCGGTTCTGCTCAACCCGACGACTCGCATCTACTTTGAGCGGCTTGCGACCATCGAGCCCGATCAGAAAATGGCGGACGCCATGCGCGCGCTCGTCGCAGCTAAGACGCCCGCTGGCATCGAAGCTGCAGCAGCGATCTTGTCGATGGAACCCCTGCACAACGCCGTGCTTCGAACGGGCCTATCTTTGACACTGTTGAACGGTGGCATTCGCACGAACGTGATTCCCTCCGAAGGTACGGCGACGTTCAATGTTCGGGTTTTACCCGGCGACGATCTCATGGGCGTCATCGACGAGATGCGCCGCGTGGGCGCCGAAGAGTCGGTGACTTGGGAGCTGGACGGCGAGCTGCGAACAGATCCGCCTGTCTCGCCCGTCGAAACGGCGCTGTTTCAATCGATGTCCGACGCCGCGCTCGAAATGGTGCCCGACGTGGTGGTTCTACCGTTTATGTCCACGGGTGCGACGGACGGTGCGGCTCTGCGACGCGTTGGCATTCCGACCTACGGAATCTTGCCGCTACCACTCGAAATGGGCGACGAATTGCGAATGCACGGCGATGAAGAGCGCGCGCCAGTGGCCTCCATCGGTTGGGCCACCGAATATATTTATCGAGTGCTTGCCGGCGTCGCGCTTTGACTTGCGGAAAGGTCTCGTCGCAAGGCGTGGGCCGCTTTCCAAATCGATAAGTAAGGGAAGCCGCCAGAGCTTTCGTCGATCGCTTTGATGGCGTCTTCGACTTGCGCCAATCCCGATTCGGCCAGCACTCTGTGCAACTCGTGAATGAGTTGCAGTTCGTCCGCGGGCAAACTCTTGGCTCGCTCGCGAATGCTGTTGATGGATTGCGGACCGATGTGCTGCAGGGTAAGCCCGGCCTCGCGGTGATGGTCGCCACCTGCCAGTAACTCCGTCAGATTGTCCGCAGTGTCCGCGGGCGATAGAGAGAGAATTTGAAGGTGCAGAACCGCCGCTTCAAAGTGTTTTGTGATTTCCGCTCGGATGCGATCTTGTGCGCTCGCGTCACGAACTGTTTGAAGGCAGCCTTCGAGCAGCTGCGGCAATCCGTTAGAGGATCTCGATCGTTTCCATGCTTGAATCAAGAGTTCCAAGCTATGACAGGAAGGGTCGGATGTCAGGTTGCTAAAGATCAAGTTTTCGAGCTGCTCCGTCTGCTCTAGCTCGTAATAGCAATGTGCGCGAACGCGATTGATCGCCAAATCGTTCCAGTGGCGAGTCGAATCTAAAACCTCAAGATAGTCCAGCGCCGATTGCCAGTTGCCCGCGGCCTCGTGCAAACGCGCGGCCTGCCACAGCATGCGACTTTCACTTCGAATTGGGAGAGCTTGCCCTCGCAATTGATCGAGCATCGAGACGGCTCGATCAACGTATCCGTTCTCCGCCAATGCTCGTGCAACGGATCCGATCGCGACGATCTGCTTGCCGTTCAAGTGCGTGCGCTCGGTGCGATTCAACTCGGCCAGAGCAGCCGGCGGACACTTCGCAATCTCCGTGACGAGCGGATGAGTGCCCTCGCCAATTTCAGATGACCATCCGTGAAGGCGAGCGTGCTCGGCCAACACCTCGAGCGAGTAATCTACTGAACTCTCGGGGGCAGACTCGGCGAGGCCGACGATGACGCTTTGCCAACCGCTTTCCGCCCACAGGCAACGCGCGGTCAACCCGGAAACCTGCGCATCCTCGGCACGCGACCAAGATCCACCCGCCAGGGGCTCGAGAGCCGTGGAGGTTGGAGTAGTCAGAAGCGGGAGTAGTAGTGCGAAAATTCTCAACGGGTGCCTTGATTGGGTGCCAGTGTGGGAAGCCCATACTGACTGCACACCCGCCATATTGGTTTCTGACAAAACTCAATCATCTTGTCCGTCCCGCGCAGCCGGATGCTGTCATTGTTTCGGCACCCTTTCGCCAATTCTCAGGGCCCAGGGCGTATTTCCCGGCCGGTTTAAGCTGAAATCCACCTATGAAGCAGTTGCATCGATCGACTTCCCTCTTTATCGGGCTTTGCCTCGCGCTCCCGATTTCCGCCCAGGGCCCCAGCGACGAGCCCAGCGCAGGCGCGTCCGATATCGGAGATGCGTACTTTCCGGGTTCGGGCAATGGCGGATACGACGTGGATCATTACGCGCTCGATCTCAAAGTCGATATGGAGTCCGGCGGGTTGCAAGCGATAGCCATGATCGATGCGCGAGCCACCCACGCGCTCTCCTCCTTCAACCTGGACTTGTCCGGACTCGAGGTCAGTGCCGTTCGCGTTGGCGATACCGAGGCCAAGTTCACTCGCGACGGACTTGAACTGATCATTACGCCGATGGAGCCCATCGCCAAGGGCGCCAATTTCCGCACTCGCATCGATTATTCGGGAACACCCGATGTCGTGCACGACGCCTCCGTGGCTACGATGGGATTGAAGGGCACCGGTTGGATGCGACGGGAGAGCGGCGTCTTCGTGATGAGCGAATGCGTGGGCGCGCCGGGTTGGTTTCCTTGCAACGACCACCCACTCGACAAGGCAACCTTCAGCATGCAAGTGACGGTCGCGAAGCCCTACGTCGTCGCTTCCAATGGAATACTCGCCGAGGAAGTTGATAACGGAGATTCGCGCACCTATGTGTGGCGAGCAAACGATCCGATGGCGACTTATTTAGCGACGGTGAACATTGCCGAGTTTGAAGTCGAGATCTCTGAGGGCGGACACGACGTACTTCTACGCCACTATTTTCCGGTCGGTACTTCGGAGAAAGCGCGTAAACCCTTCGCGAGAACTTCCGAAATGATCGAGCACTTCGCGCACATGTTCGGCGATTACCCTTTCGAATCGTTCGGAGCTGTCCTTTCTACGGAGAGCCTAGGCGGCGCGCTCGAATCACAAACGATGCCGGTTTACAGCCGTGGCACGCGCGAGTCGACGGTCGCGCACGAACTGGCGCACCAGTGGTTCGGAAACTGTGTGAGTTTCAAGTCGTGGGAGGACATGTGGCTCAGCGAAGGCTTCGCCGTTTACGCCGAGTGGTTGTGGCGTGAACACACGGGCGGAAGCGAAAGCATGGAGAAGGCTGCGCAACGCAGTTACAGGTTCGCGAAGCAACGAAAGTACGGAGCACCCGCCGATCCCGGCGTTTCGGAAGTCTTTAGTCGACGCACCTACGGTCGCGGACCTTTGGTTTTGCACGCGCTTCGCCTTGAAGTCGGTGACGAGCTTTTCTTCAAGGTCGTGCGAGGCTGGGTCGATCGCTACTTCAATTCCAACGCGAGCACCGCTGATTTCATCAAACTTGCGGAAGCGATTACCGCGCGAGATTTGAGCGAACTCTTCGACGCGTGGCTCTTCTCCGCAACCGTTCCGGAAACGGATTTGTTCGGGGGCGAAAAGGAAGCCGAGTAGCGGGCGTGCGCTACTTGGGCGGTTCGGTGCCTTCGGGCAGAGCGTAGTAGTTCATGTAGCCGATGAACATCTCGTCGGTGCTCTCCGGTCCCCAGATGACTTCTTGCGTCGGATCTGGGTTAAACGGATTGCGGTCGGAATTGTCGTACCAACCGGTGCATTCGACGATGGTTCCTGCGGGCAAGTAGCGAGCGGGTTCGAGGTGGTAAGCGGTTTGCCAATTGAAGTCGTAGGCCGGAACTGAGAGAAGCATTTGGTGCGTTCCATCCGGTAGGTGCGCTTCATAGCGGATGTTGCGACCGCGGTAGTGCATGTGCGGAATCAAGTCGACCAACATGATGTCGCGCTCGAAGACCTTGCCCGCTTTCGCAAAGTAATTGGCCTCTCCGGGCGGGATCTTGAAGTCCCACTTGATTGCCGACGTGGCCTCAAACTGAATTTTGGGCGGCTCTTTCATGAAGTAGAGCGCGAGTTCTGGCCGATCGACTTCGGGCTTGCCCGTCGTCGTGTAGTGAAATTGAAAGATGACGTGCGATCCAGCGGGGATCAGTTTGCCCGTTCCTTCGGGGAACATTTGCGACCGCATGCCGGGGATGTAGAGCGCAAAATAGCTGCCTACTCCTTGGAGGTATTCGGGCTGTTCCTCTCGTAGGTGCTCGGGGTACTTCACCAGGATGACCGAGTGATGTAACACCTGATAGTTGGAGGGTCGCAAGTCGACGCCGCGAACCCACATGTCCTCTTTGATATCAAGGTCGGCTCGGTCGTAGCGATATTTAACGACGCCGGTTGCCGGAAGCTTTTGTTCTTTGGCTTGAAGAACATAGTCCGGTTTTCCGAGCGGCCATTCAGTGGATGTTAGAGCTTCGGTGACGGCGGCAGACGCGGCCGGCAGCGGGTCTTCGCCTTCACCGCGTGGGGCGCCAGCTTCAATCCAGCGCACCAGTTTGCCGGACTCTTCCGGAGTGAGGCCGCGTTCGTTGGTATAGCGCCCGTAGTGCGGATCCGCGTGCCACGGCGGCATGCGTTTGGTCATGACCGTTTCGCGCATCATCGGAGACCATCCGCGAACGCGCTTCCAAGAGTTCATCGCCCAAGGTGCGATTCCGTTATCGGCGTGGCAAGAGACGCAGCGATCGATTAGGATCGGAGCGACTTCAGTCACATAATCGGGTGCGGGGTCATCCGTCTTGTGATCGAACAGAATCAAACAGCCCTCGGTATTCGTGCGTTCGACAGCGGGCTGCTCGCCTTTCAGAAAGCTAGCGAGTGCATCATCGAGGTAGTCGTGTTCCGACTTGCCGCTTTGACCCCCATAGGTTGAACGATCGTTGATTTGCCCGCGGTAGGTGACTTTCCAGTTGCGGGTGTCGATGACGAAGGCGTCGGCCGTCCGCGTAACGCCCAAGTTCGGCAAAACGGTCTGTGCATCGTCGTGCAGGATTGGAACGCTCACTCCGAAGTCTTGCGCGTCTTTCGCGATGGAATCCCGATCATCTTGCGGACTCCCATCGATGTAGAAAAAGCGTACGCCTTGTTCACCGTACTTTTTGCCCAACTCCTCAACGTCGGGCAGGCTCCAACGCAAAATCGGACAAGCGACGGCGTAGCTAATCAGAACGACGGCGCGCGCATCATCTTGGCGATACAACTCGTGTTGCTTGCCCGTGTGGTCGATCAGCGCGAAGTTGTCGACGATCTGGGATTCAAGTCGAAGTGGCGCGCTCGCTAACAGGTCCTCTGTCGGCGAAAATTGGTCGTTCGAGGCGATCGCGGAGGCGTTCGACGAGATGGAATCCGCACAACCGAGGAGCGGCAAGCAGGCGAAGGCGAGTCGTGTGTGAAAGCGAGTCATGGCGTTCTGAAGTCTCATGCTTAGCCAATTATATCGACTCTCGGTCCTGCGGGTGGTTAGTCCTTTGACGTAGAACAGGATCGAAAACCGCTTAGCAAAAGCGTTGTTTGAGCCTCAGGATCGGCTTCTCGAAACAATACCAAGACAATGTAGCAACGGCGAAGGTGGCGGCGATCGAAACGAGGGGATGCACTTCCGACGTTCGCAGCAGGAGGATGACTGGAAAGTGATAGACGTAGAGGCCGTAGCTGATGCTTCCAATCCAAGTCAGGATCGGGTTGCACAGGACGACGTCCAAGCTGCGTGAACGCAATGTGAGGATTACGGCGAGCAAGCCTCCAAATCCAATCGAGAGGAAGCTGAACATCGAACTGCCGGTGACAGGATCGGTGGGCGTGTAGGGATAATTGATGACGCCGCGCGCAGCCAAGCTGCTGAGTACCCACCAGGCGATGGGCAGGCAGAGCAGGGTCAATGCAATGCCGGTGCGCTTTAGGGCGCGCTCGGAAACTCGATTGGATCGAACGATCAGGGCGAGCAAGCTACCGACGGCCAACCCGTCAACGTGCAGCAATGTGTTCTTGTAAACCAACCAGTACTGGTACCAAGCAGTCGGACGCTCGGCGAGCAATTGAAAGCGTGCGATCGGCGCGAGTACAAGGATTAAGCACAGCAAGGCGATGAGGGCGCGCCGTGGAAGCAAAATGACTAACCACGGCCAAACCAAATAGAATTGCTCTTCGATCGCCAGTGACCAAGTGTGCGAAAGATAGATCGACGAACCGGTGCCGGGTTCGATCAGTGGCAGGAGGAGGTTCTGGAGATAGAGCGCGTAGTACGCTTTGTCCCCATCTGCGTACAGGATGTCCGGGTTGGTTGTGAAGAATGGCGCGACGACGAAGAAAACGAAGAGCACCAAGTAGTAGAGCGGGAAGATTCGCAGGACGCGGCGCGCGAAGAAGTTGCGCAGGCGGTGCTTGCGACCTTCGCTATCGACGAGGATTCCGGTAATCAGGAAACCGGAGATGACGAAGAAGAGGTCAACTCCAATCCAACCGTTCGTGATGATCGGCGCATCGCCCGGATTCGGTTCGATGTGGAACAGAATGACCAGTAGCACGGCGATGGCCCGTAGACCATCGATGCGGGGGATATAACGCGGAACTTCGATCGGAATTAGCGGAGGTGTTCCAACCCGTTACGTCGTCCGTAAGCTTCAAGGTCGGTGTAACCGCCGATGAGTTCTTCTTCAATGAAGATCAAGGGGACGGTTGGCCAATCGTATTGGGCTTGCACTTGGGCGCGTTCGGACGCGTCGCTCAAATCGACTTCCTCGAAGGGGATCGATTGATCGTTCAAGAGTCGTTTGGCGGCGATGCAAAAGCCGCAGGTCGGCGTGGTGTAGATTTTGACTTTCATATGAATAATTCGGGCTAGACCTATCGTCGCGTTCGCTGGATGGATTGTCGAGACCTGGTCCGAATCCTTCGGGCCGCAGTTCGATTGGTTGCCTTCATCGAAGCACAATCGTGTGGACTGCCTACCAGCGAAAGTATTCGCGCGCCAACCAGAGTTTATCGAGGTCGCTAGCGCGGGCGATCTCATCGTTTGCTGCCTCGCCAGTTAGTCCGTCCAAATTCTCGAGCAGCAGAGCGGCCAGCCGACTTTCGCTTTTCCCAAGTTCCGTTCGAATCTCATCGAGCGCCGCTTCCTCACCGTTTCGTTTGACTCGCAGCTTGTGGGCTTTGAGGAATTCGAGCGTCGCTTTCCAGCCTTTGGCGCCGGATCCCTTCGAAGCGGATTTGGCGTCCCGGGCGGCTTGCTTATCCAATTTGTGAGCGAGCAACTTGCCCCAGTCCAACAAAGTCGTGAGTGCAGCCTCGCAACCCTGTCGCTCAAATCCAGACAGTGTCGAATCCATGGCTTGCAGCGCGCCGATGACCGAGTTCAATCGAGATTGAGCCTCGAACACATCGACGTCTCCGCGAGCCTTGAAGTTTTTCGATTGCAGGAGAATCGGGTAAGCCGTTTGAAAATCGGCATTGTGTAGAGCATCTATCGCGACCGTTTTCCACGCCGTTCGCCACGTGCCCAGCTCGGCCAAGTTGCGCCCCGCTATGAGTTCGTCCAGGGGAGCGTCGAGGTAGGTTTCCGCGCCCGGTTTCCAGCGTCGACCGGCACTGAATCCGGGGTCGCCTTCCCAAACCACCTTGCCATCGATGTCGATCAGGATCAGTCGCGGCAAATTGAAACTCAAGATGCTGTAGTCGTCGAACGTATCGCCGAGATCCGCCACCGGACCGTCCAAAGCGATCGAGCCCGGAAACTTGGCTCCCTCAAGGTAGCCCTTGAGCTTGGCCTTATCCTCGATGGAACAGACCGAAAGTATTCGCAAGCCCACATTCGAATACTGCTCTTGAAGCTTTTGGAGCCAACGATCAATCCGAATGGTTTCGTTTTGACGAATGCTCCACATCACGAGCAATTGCGGAACCGGCCCGGCTTCTTTCCAGTCTTTGCGCTCGCCCTTTAGCCACCCCGATACGACAGGAAAGGGTGCTTTCTTGCCCAACCAACTGCCGCCGATCGATTGATCCGCGTCGCCGAATTTTTCCATCTTGGCTTTGCGTTCAAGCGCGGCGCCGACGTCCCGCGGCGAGCGCGACAAATAGCGCACGTTGCGGAATCGTCCCGAACCCGTGCCGGTGATGAGCCCCAAACTTCCGCTGACCGAGCTACGCGACGGGAATTCGTGAACGACCTTGAGCTCGTCATTGAGGTAGACATCGCAGTGCGTGCCGGTGACTTCAAGGCGCAGCTTCTTCCACTGTTCAGTTGTACTCTGACCAATCTTTTTCGGATCAATGGCTGGCACGTGGCGAAGCACTCGAGGTGATCCGCCTCCGCTGAAGGAGGCCAGGTCGATGAAGGCCGAGCCGGCCACAACGCCCGAACTGCCTTTGCCCGGTAGCAGGATCAGCGCGTTGAAAACGCCAGATCCGCGCATGCCGAAGGCGAGGCCGCAAAAGCCAACCTTTCCAGAGCCGGCGAAGATCTCGGCTTCGAGCGAATAATCACCGGTGGTGATCAAATCCATCGGAAGCGTGGCGTACCTGAAATCCTTGGCGTCGTACGTTCCGAAGTTCGTATCAAGACTGTCACCATTGGAGACGAACGGCGATTCCGGGCCGGATGACCAACCTTTGAGATCCTGCTCGTTGTACGCCAACTTCCAAAGGTCTAGCGACTTGCCGCAACGCCGCCAAGCTTCTTCGTAAAAAGCATTGACGCCAGGCACGTTGAGGTCGGTTCCCATACGCGATGCGAGATGCATCGTCATCATGTTGTGTCCGTTGCTTAGATATCGCTGAATCAGCGATATCGCCGTTGCATTGATTTGGGAATGGACTTTGTCGAGCGACTCGCGCTTGGGATCCCATTTGCCCAGCAATTTTTCAGCCTTTGCAATCGCGCGGGTGTCGGGCTCATCAGCGGATTCCAAAACGCGCAGAACTTGTAAAATGAGCTTGGCCGCGCGATCTTCGTTCCCAAGTTCATCGGCAAGCAACTCGGCATAACCACTCATGAGTTCCGGCACATTCGGAGTGGCTGCGAGGCCTTTCTCGAAATGCTCGGCCGCTGTCGTGAACTCTTTGCGCTGAATTGCGTAACGACCCCAGTTGAGGTACGGCCGTTCGCCGACTTTGACGCCGTTAACCTCATCCGAAAGGTTGATCAGCCAGTCTTTCCAAAGCTCGTTGAGTTCGGCGACCGTTTCGGGCAGCGCGATGTCGCTCTTGACGCCGGATGTCGGCGGCGCCGGGTTCTCGAGAACGACTTTCTCAAAGTTCCCGACCGCGCTGTCGCCGGTGCGTCCGCCCGACTTGTTGAGGAATTCCAGGAACGACTCGCGATAGATAAAGCGTCCATCCTTCGGGTCTTGATAGTTGTAGCAGAAGTAAACCACGCCCCAAGTCGGCGCGTACCACGGAGGTCCCCACGCGTATTTGTTCTGAAGGATGACGTCGAATGTCGGAGAAGTCTCGGGCGTCTTGTTGGGCTCTCCCGCGTCGATTCCATCCTTAACGTCCTTCATCCAACCGCGGCGAAGTCGGGCAACCAAAGGCCCCATCCGATCCATGGCCGGTAGATTCATGAGCACCGTTCCATTGGCTTGCAAGCGCGTGCCCTGGAAGAACGATGCCAAGCCTTCGTTGAGCCAACCACCAGCGGAGGTGGCTTTGTTGACGAACTGATGAGCCGCTTCGTGGAACAAGGTGCTAAGCGCTCCTTGGAATCCGCTCTGGCCGATGTAAGTTTCCACCGCACCGCCAGTGAAGTGCCCACCACTCCACTCAACCGGCGGGCCAATGCCCTTCTTCAGATAGCCTTCGCGTGTTTTGAAGATGTTCAAATCGATGCGCGCTACGCTGCCGGTGACGCTGAAGAAATCTTTGTAGAAGAGATGCATCTGATCCATCGCCTTCGCGGCTTGAATCAAGACCTTGTAGCCTGCGTCGGTGTAAACCGTGTAGTACTCGCTCTTGTACTTCGCTCGCTTGCCCCACGTGCTGTGTTCTTCGTCGTGCTTGCGAATCCACTCGTCGGAAACGTCCTCGAATAGGTCGATGCCGGATGAGTCTGCAGCCAAGCTTGGATCGGGCAAAGCAGCAATGCGATCGACCGAATCCAACGCCTTTGCATGTTCCGGATCGAGCGCGAGTACTTCGCGATAGATTGCAATGGCCGAGTGCGGACGCTTGTCCTTTTCATACGCCTCCGCCACCGGCAGGAGCTTGTCGATGAAGACGGACTTCATCGAGAGCAGTTCGGTCGAGAGCGGATCGATCTTGGCCAATCGCTCTTTCAAAGCTCGCACGTCGTTCTTCGAAACGCCCTGCGCAATCGAAAGTTCTAGCGTGCGGTAGAGCGTGTAGACCAGCTCGTCATCGTCGCCGGCGGCTTCGGCCCAACTCGCTCGCAATGCCCATGCTTCGAGAGATTTCGGGTCGCGTTCCAGAGCGCGCCAGGCCCACGTGTGTGCGCGATTGAGGTCGCCGATTTCCAGCGCCTTGCGCGCGACCTTCATGGTCTGTTGGAGGGGCGAGAGTTCTTCTTCCGGGGCGAAGGACGAAAGGCAAAAAGCTGCCAAACAAGCGATGAACGTTTTCATTTGCGGCGGGGAGAGGTAACGGGGGGCCCGATACTACCCGCTGATGTGTGAAAACGCCGTTAGCGGAACGGGAACCTGGCGGAAGCCGTTCCCATCCTTAACAGTCCGTGCGGGAAAGCTCCTTCACCACGGGCTGTCGACTCAAGTTCGGTATTGGCGCGCGACCTCCGTCCTCGAAAGCCGCGCTACGAGCGCGAATTTAGCCCAGTAGGCGCAGAGCGGCGCCCGATCCGGAGTTCGCTTGGAGCAAGCTGGCGATCGAGCCGGCCTGCAGGAGTTTGTTGCCGATCAAGGCGGCCGATTCGAGCGCGACGTCGACGCTTGAGAACAATGAGCGCGACGCGGAGAGGCTCTCGTGCGCACGGACTGCGCTCGATTGCCGTTGGGAGAGCCCGCGCGAGAAGGAACTGAGGCTGCCACGCGATTCGCTGACCGAGTCGATCGCCGAATGTATGGCCGACAAAGCCGAGCTCGCAGAACTCGAGTCCGAGAGGTCTACGGAATCGATGCCTAAACTGCTCGAGGAAACGTCAACGGTACCGGATGAGACCGTGCTGTCCGCATCGATGCCGGCTTGAATCTGAATGCTCTCCGATCCATCCAAAGCAATCGATCCCGACGTTCCTTCTGCGGACGCGATGCTATCGATTTCCTCAATCAGTTCGCCAAACTCATCCTGCAACGCCTCGCGATCGGAATCGGAAAGCGTGCCGTTCGAAGCCTCCACTGCAATCTCCCGCAAACGGGCGAGATTCGTCGAAACCTCTCCTAGTTGACTGTCTGCTTGCGCCGCATAATCGATGCCCGACTGCGTGTTGTGGATGACTTCCGAGTGCGAGCGAATTTGTGAGCCCATCCGCTCACTTATCCCTAGCCCGGATGCGTCATCACGCGCCGAGAATCGCCCAGTTGACAGCCGCGAGAAGTTCCCCCCGGACTCCTCGTTTCGCAAGGTCACGGAACGTTGCGCCCTTAAAGACGACAGGTTCGTATTGATCCTGAAACCCATTCTAATTTTCCTATTCGCGGGTTTGCGCCCCGACCGGCCGCACCCCATCCCGCGATTTCCCCGTCCGGAATTTCGACGGAGCGAGTGAGCGATCTAAAGCTCAATTCACAAAAAAAAGCGCCCCGGAACTGCAATAGCTCCGGAGCGCTTCTGGAAGGGTTGCCTGCTTAGTAGGTCTTGCGGGAGAGCGCCTTGACCTGAGCGGGATTGAGGCGCGAGATCCGCAGCGCCTGACCGCAGACGCGGACACGGCTGAGAATCTTGAAGACTTCGCCGGGCATGCCCTCGGGCAAATCGACGGTGGTGAAGTCCTCGTAGAGCTCGATACGACCGATCAAGCGGCCTTCGAGACCGGTTTCACCAGCAATCGCGCCCACCAGCGGTCCGGGCATAACACCGTGATTGCGTCCGACTTCGACGCGGAAGCGCTCCATGCCGGGCTCGAGCGCGGGGATGTCGCGTCCTGGACGTTGCTTGTTGAAGCGCGGCTCGCTCCGATCACG
>JBLINP010000069.1:0-16866 GCA_047639415.1 Planctomycetota bacterium
CTCCAACCCCCGCCGTTTAAGTCATTCTCGGATCGCCGCAATAACCCTTCACTTCCATCCATCAACCTTGCTTCCACTACTTCCACTAAAGGTGCAGGAGAACCACAAAAGGTTATGGCCTCCGAGGTTTTAGTCGTCGACATGAATCCAGGTCCCGGCGTGGACTACACAAGTCTGCAAGATGCTGTGGATACAGCTGGCGATGGCGACGTGCTCTTAATCAAAACGGGGATCTATCCTTCGCCAGTAATCACGGCCAAGTCGCTCTCGTTGATCGCAGATGTTGGAGCGAGCGTGACCGTGTTATCGAACGGGGGCGGATACCGATTTTTGGGTTCCGGGTCCACCAAGCGATCAGTTTGTCATCGAAGATATTCCAGTCGATGGATTGGTTCTGATGTCCGGACTCGAAGTCATCGTTGGGGACGCCTTACGACTAGAGAACAACGCCGGCTCGGTTTAGATTGAACAATCCACCGTTCGTTCGGGAACTTTGACTTTGAACGGTACGGTTCTACCAATCTTCTTCACCAGTTTTCCTGCGCTCTGCGCTAGCGGAGTCGAAGCCGTCAACTGTGAATCCGTAACCATTAGCGGCTCTTCGATCAGTGCAACGCTCAACTCATACTATTGCTATTCGTCGGGAGCTCCTCTGAGCGGCTTCGACGCGATTGACAGCAACGTACAAGTCTTCGATTCAGCGATTGTTAGCGGACCATCGGATGCGGGGTCTTTGTCTGTCTTTGGACCCGATGCTCAATCCCCCGGTCCTGGAGTTTCGATCAGCGGAGGCTCCATCCTCGCGGCTGGTTCAACTTTCAGAGGCGGAGAAGGTTGCGACGGTGTGTATATGGAGCAGCAAGTCCTCGGCTACCTCCATTGCAGAGAACCTGGCACCGGAGGCAATGGCCTTGAACTGAACGGAGCTATGGACGAGCCCGCTCGTTTGTTGGACGTTCAGTTGGACCCGGGCGATCCTGGCCCGGGACCTGGCCCCTGTGGAGATTCAGGAACTGGCGTTGCCTTGCTCGACAACGGGTTTCCGAGCATTTTGCTGCCCTTCACCTCCGGACGTATCTCACTCGATTGTCCAGTGCGCAGCGGCCAGATGGTCAGTGTCGAGATCGAGGGCGCTCCTGGCGACTTCGTCTTCTTGTTTATTGGTTTGACGACCGACTCGACATTGATTCCTTCATGGAACGGCTTCGCGTTCGTGCAAGCGCAGTTCGTCCGAACGCTGGGTTTCATCAATCAGTCAGAAGTCAA
This sequence comes from Planctomycetota bacterium, assembly GCA_047639415.1. GTDB lineage: Bacteria > Planctomycetota > UBA1135 > UBA1135 > OFTM34. Next base: position 1,267 of record JBLINP010000069.1, read on the forward strand.
AACGATAGGCGGGACAGCGTCAGTCTCTGCACCAGGGGCCGGACCAACGACCTTCTACCTACAAACGCTCCGATTCAGCCAAGCACAAGATCTGGTGATCGACCATCCAGTATCGGCAGTCATCATCGGCGCCTCTCTCTCAACAGACAAACACAACGAACACTGGCACCCTGCGCCGTTCAGGCTCTGTTGGTTTCGTGATAGTCACTCGCGAGGGTTTGGAGTGGAGCCAGACTCCGAATAAGCATCGAGAAATATACTGTGCTGAATAAGATTCGAAACAAGTTTCGCAAGCTATGCATTGCGCTGATCACCGCAGGCGTCTTACTCAACGCGGTCGCGTTCGTACAAGCCTACAAAATGACTCACTTCGTGGAGACTGGCCAGCGAACGCCGAAACCAGAAGAGCTTGGTTTTGTTCAAAAGCTCGCGTTGATGTTCACGGGGGTCAACGTTCCCAAACCGACGGGCGAATGGCGCCCCAACCTTGATGAAGTCGATCTCACGATTCTCAAAATACCCGGATACTTGCAACTCGAACTCGACGTTTGGCATCTCGCGCATTCAGATCCCGACCAAGTGATCATCCTTTGGCACGGGTACGCCGGAGAGAAGACGCAAATCGCTCAAGAAGCCATGGCTTTTTATCGGAATGGCCACGACGTGTACCTTGCGGACTTTTACGGCAGTGGCGCGTCAGCAGGAAATTCGACGAGCATTGGCTTTCACGAAGCCGAAGATGTCCGCGCCGTTTATCAAGTCGCTCGAGAGCGACATCCCGAACGAAAGATCGTTCTCTACGGAGTATCGATGGGCGCCAATGCGATTCTCAATGCGATCGATCGGCTGGACATAACTCCCGATGCGGCCATTCTCGCGTACCCCTTTTCAAGTTTGCTCTCCACCACTAAGAACCGCTTTCACTTGATGGGGCTTCCCGCCTTTCCGGCAGCACATTGCCTTACATACTGGGGCGGACTCATGCACGGTTTCAGTGCCTTCGATTACGAGCCCGCCGAATACGCTCGAAACGTCAAAGTGCCCGTTCTCCAATTGCACGGCCGCTTGGACGAACGCGTAGGCCTGGCCGGTGCGCGACGAGTCTTCGATGCCTTGTCCGGCCCCAAAACTTGGGTGTTATTCGAGAACACAGCCCATGAACCCTTCCTCGAAATTGAACCCGAAAAATGGCACCAATCCGTAAATCAGTTTCTGGATGAAATTCCATCGCGCCTCAATCAAGACGAGTAGACGATATAGAGTCTGACACCGCCGTTTAGGTTCCGTTCGAAGGATAAAGCTTACCTGTGAAGGTTAGGAACGAAGCCTGGCTCGATACAAGCATCGAGCTGTAGCGAAGCTAGACTGCGCGCATGAATTCTGCTGATCAGTTCTCTTCCTTGCTTGCCGTCGTTGAAAGTTGTCTCAGCGATTTCCTCGAACGTTCTGAAAACCGTGAGGGGCCTGCGATCTCCACTGACTCCCCTAAAGAGTTGGCGGAACTAATGGAGCTCGAACGGTGGACGCGCGACGGTGGGATGGATGAGCAGGCGCTCGACGTGTTCATGCGGCGGTACTTGTCGAAGGTCACCAATCTGCATCACCCGCGCACGATCGCTCACCAAGTTGCGAAGCCGATGATGCCGGCGGTCATGGCTGATCTGGTCAATGGCGTGACGAACAATGGCATGGCGACTTATGAGATGGGCCCGCCTGCGGTTGCACTCGAACTGCACGTCATTCGATGGATGTGTGATCACATCGGGTATGGAAGCGAGAGCGGCGGGGTTCTAACGCACGGAGGTTCGCTGGCCAACTTGACGGCGCTGTTGGCGGCGCGCGCGCGAATCGCTCCCGACGCGTGGGAAGCCGGCGTTCCGAAGGACCTAGTGATCTTGGCGCCCGAATCTTCGCACTATTCGGTGGCGCGAGCGGCTGGGATTCTTGGGCTCGGAACGCAAGCGGTTTGGAAATTTAGCTGTCACCCGGACGGACGGATCGACATCGCAAAGCTCGATGAACTCAAGGCTCTCGTGACAAGTGAGAACCGTCGCGTTATGGCGGTCTGTGCGAACGCGTGCAGTACGGCGACTGGTTACTACGACGACTTGGCAGCCATCGGAGCGTGGTGCAACGAGCACAACTACTGGCTGCATGTCGACGGCGCACACGGGGCGAGCGCAATCCTGTCCGAAACGCACCGCTCACTGCTTGCGGGCATTCACTTGGCGGACTCCGTGGTCTGGGATGCACACAAGATGCTCCAGACCTCCGCGTTGTGCGCCGCCGTTCTCGTAAAAGACGACCGCGTCCTGCCCGCAGCCTTCGCACAAAACGCCAGCTACCTGGGCAACCCGGGATTCGGCGCAGGAGTCGACCTCTACGATCGTGCGGTCGAATGCACCAAAACCCCGCTGGGCTTGAAAGTGTTCCTCAATCTCGCGATTGAAGGCGAGACCGCACTCGCCGCTCGCCTCGACTTGCTCTACGAAAATACGAAACGATTCGCCGCATTCCTTCGCGAGCAGGAAGCGATCGAAGTCCCCTTCGAGCCGCAGTCCAACATTCTTTGCTTCCGTGTAGGCCCGCGCGACCTGGTGCAGGCCAAGCTTCGACAAGAGCTAATCGACTCGGGTGATTTCTACATCACGGCCGCGACTTTTGACGGCTGTGATTGGTTGCGATTGACTGTCATGAATCCACTGACGTCAATGAGCGACATCGAGGCGCTGGTCGAACGGTTGAACTCGATCGTTCAACTTGCGAACTGAATGACACTCCGTTCCAACCAAAGTCACGAACCGAATTGGTCACGACGGATTGCCGAAAAAGCAAACAGCGCCCTTTCGGGCCCGGAAAATTCATAAACCCGACTCGCGTCACTTCGCGAATCAAATCATCGGTTGCAGTTCGTACTCGAGCAAATCGGCGACGCGCAGATTGTCGCCGCGTTCTTGGGCTTGAACGATCTCTTTGACGTGCGGAAGCACGAACATGCCTACTTCGGGATCTTGTAATCCCCTCAACGCACTGTCGAGCAGATCGATGAACTCGACTAATGCGGAGTTCCCTTCGGCTGTGCGACCGACTCGAAAAGCCGAGGTCGCCGCGAGCAAGCGCTCTCTGAGTGGGTTAGCTTCCAAGTTGAACCTCCTCGGCAGTCACGGTTCCCGCAATGGCTGCTCCCGAACGACTGGCATTCACGAATTCAACTTCGGGGTGGACTGCGATGTAGCGTTCCAAGTCGCGTAAGTAAGAACACAAATTGGGAAGCGTGGCCAAGCGGTTTCCATTCACGTCATGCACCCAAGCGCCTTGCCCGAGCGGATCACCGTTGGGCAACGTTTCGATCTCACTCGAATAGGCGTTGCCCCGTGCGTGCGTTCGATTGTCGACGAAGCCGAAATCACATCCGAATAGCACAACGCGGCTGGCTCCCATTCGAACGGCCAAGTCGATAGCGGTGTGCGTCACGGTTCCCGAACCCCACAAGCGACCTTTCGGGCGGCTCGCGTCGAGTTCCGACCAACGCGGATGAACTCCGTACGCCACCAGTCGGCGGCCCGGCCACACCTTCAGGATTTTGGTCGGTACGACTGGGAAATACACCAGCGCGGATTGAGACATGGGCGACAAATCAGATTCGAACTGTCGAGTCATGCCCAAGTAGTGATCGTCGATGCCGATGACAACTTGGGGACACAGGCCTGCATCTAAAAACGGGCGTAGCGCAGCACCGACGGCGATGAGCGGTGCCTGTCGATCGCGCAGGAACTCATAGGACTCTTCGAGCGATGGTCCGGCTGCTGCGACGTAAACCGTCTTGCCCTTGTACAACCCGAAGAGTTCAGCGACGTCTCCGTCGACTGCTAAGAACTCTTCGTTCTCCGCGATTGCAGCCGCGAACCGCTCGCCGCGCTCGTTCATCTTTTCCGCCACCCACGGCGATGCCAATTCGATTTGCACCAAGTCGCGAAGGCGGGCGCTCGAATCATCGGCCAGCGCCAATTCTCCCGGCAATGCCGCAAACGGGCTTTGAATCTCAGATTCGCTCGATCCGAGTAGCAATCGCACACGCGAATCCCGCAGCCAATCGGTGTTGTCGACGTGCCCCAGACAAAAGCGAGTGAGCGAGCAATTCAGAAGCACGACATTGAGACGTTTCAAGGTCGTGCGCGCCAGCAACTCGCGCGGCAAGTCGCCGAGACCGAAACCATAAACCCAAGCCGAATCCGCGTCGTCGTCGATCAGTTGCGCTTGCTCGCGCGCTTCCGAATTGCGGTCGTAAGCGCTCGTCAACTGAATGCCACGCGCACTTGCCGTTGGTGCAGCGGCCTCGGCCAACCACTCGGCGTTCTGCATCTCCCCCGCCGACTCCAGCGCCGCCAGAATGTTCGGAAAACGGTCGCTCAAGACCGATCGATTGCTCTCCCACATGGAATCAACCGTACTCCAATCGCGGCACACGCCACAACCCTGGCGTTTTCCCCAACTCGAAGTTTGGTCGAATCTACTCAGACAGGGGCGGTCGGTACCTCAACCACCACCGGCTCGTCTCCCACTCCGGGTTCCGTAGAGAAAGTTTCGGACGGCGCGGAATCCAAAGGGACACTAGGTGCTGGGACTGGCACGAGGATCGGGTTCCCGGCAAGCGGTACCTCGTACTCGCGAAGAGCATCCTTCTTCGGCGAAGCCACGCGCCTTGGAAAGAAACGGTCTCTAAAACGAAGCACAGGAAATTCAACCAGTTTCGCCATGAGCACTCCGACCAAAACGCTACTCGCCAAGTAAAGCGTGAAGACAAGCCCGTTAGTCAGCCACTCCACTTCCAATGATCTCAGCCACTGCACGCCCCACACTTTCACCGGCCAATGCCATAAGTAGATTGAGTAGGAGAATGTGCCGATCGTCGCGAGGGTTTTGGTGAACCGGTTGGCGCGAATTCCGCGGACCACGAAGGCCGAAACCAACATGCCCGAACCGATGTAAAACTGCGTGAACCCCAGTGAGTAGAGGAACGGCGTCGTTTTAAGGTCTCCCAAAAACGCCGGCAGCCATAGCCATAACCCGCCAGCGACGAGGCAGTAGTAATAACGGGAGCAGAAGTCTTCGAAGCTCTTCGTTCTAAAGTTGTGCAAATAGGACAAGAGCACGCCGAAGATCAGAGCATCGGCCCGAATATGCGTGGGCTTGAAATGCGTGAGGGGCGAGAACTCTGTCGTCAACGCGTTTACACATCGCAACGCAAGAATCGCCAAACACAAGCCGACACACACCCTGGGAATCCAGGCAAACGTATCCCTGGTTGAAGTCTTCAACTTCAAAAGCAAAAACAGGGCTAGCGGCAGAACCAGATAAAAGTGCTCCTCAATCGCCAAGGACCAGGTATGGCCCCAAATCCCGCCAAAGTAAGATTGCATGAAGAGCAGTTCCGACAACCAATTGCGAGGAACCGTGCCTCTCGTAACCCAAGCCGTGAGGACCGTGATCGCGAGTAGGAAGTAAAAAGCTGGATAGATCTTCAGTCCGCGTCGGACGAGGAATCTTCCAAAACGAATGTTTTGATTGAGCTTGTACTCTCGGAATAGCAGGCCAGCGATTAGATAGCCACTCAAGACGAAGAAAAGATCTACGCCCAACCAACCACCACGAGCGATTGCCTTTGACAATTCGTGAGGGACGGGTACGGCCCGTAACCAGCCCGGCAACGCGTGATGAACGAGAACCAGAAAGACCGCCACGAACCGAAGCACATCGAGAGCAAGCAGTCGTCTCGTCCCCGGTTGAACTCCGTTTGTGGAACTGTGCACGGAGCCGTCGACGTTCAAAGCTTTGAGATCAGAGTCAGTCATTCAAGAGCCTGGAACGTGATCGCGAGGCACTCGCAATCGTGTTTTCGTTCCACTTCCATCTTGAACCTACCCTCGTTGCTAGCGCCCGTGAGTACCGAATTCGATATTGATCGTGGCTGTAAGGCGGCGTTGATTAGCGAATAATTATCGAAGGATGAGGGTCGCGGTAATTCCCGAAGCGCTTTGGGGTATTTGCCTATTTGATCTGTCAACGACCAGAGATTCTCGACAGTAAACCGAGTTCGAAAGTGCGCTGAAGCAAGGTGCATCGCGAACTCTACATGCAATTTTGGCGCGTCGCTTTTTCAGATGACGTGGAATTCCGAACGCAGGGAATCCTCGGCATAAACGGGCTAGGAATCGCGCACATGAGAAGCTGTTGCTCCATGCTTGCGAGCACGCAGATTGCTTCGAAAATCGTCCCCCGACTTGGCCCCGTTGAATCTGCAGAACCGAGTATGTGGCTAGAGCTTGCGATCAGTAGTGATCAAAAAATGGTGCCCGCAACTGCATGAAGCGAAGTGCCTAGAACTTGCGTGAAAACCATCTAGGGACTCTATCGCTAGAAAAGCTTAAGGCTCTTTTCGCATGACATAGCCGACGCCGCGAACGTTGTGTATCAACTTGACACTATGTGGCTTGTCCACTTTCCTGCGCAAGTAGTTGATATAGACTTCGACAGCGTTGGACGACAACTCTTCACCCCAAACGTGATGCACGATCGACTTCCGCGTCACGATTCGATCAGCACTTCTCATCAGCAGCTCCAGAAGTGTGAACTCCTGGGCGCTTAGCGAGATCTTTCGTCCAGCCCGCGTAACCGTGCGCGCGGATGGATTCAGCTCAAGATCCTCTACGACCATGATCGGCGGTGACGACCCTGTCCCCCGCCGTAACAGGGCGCGCACGCGAGCTTTCAACTCTATGAACGAGAACGGCTTGGTTAAATAATCATCGGCGCCAAGGTCTAGCCCCTCGGCGCAATCGCCTACACCTGCCAGTGCCGTGAGCATGAGGATTGGAACGCGCGATTCAACCTGACGCAATCGAACGCAAACTTCATCTCCAGAGAGCCCCGGCAACATGCGATCCAGAAGCAGTAGGTCGTATTTGGTTGAGATTGCCATCCCGAACCCGGTTTCACCTTCGTTCGCGACATCAACGCAATGTCCGAGTTCACTCAAGCCGTCATTGAGCGCATCTGCGACAACTGGGTTGTCTTCGATCACGAGTATCTGCAATTTATTCTCCGAAACTAAGTGAGTTGAAACGTGAATGGGCTAAACCGCTAGGCGTCGATTGATCCACTTCAACAAGGAGCAGCCATAGCTCTTGACCTGCAGCGACTCGTCTGATTTTCCCAAGCGGAATTTGCAAACCGTCAACAGGGATGGAAAAAATCTCTGAACTTGCCACGTTTGAGCGATTGCCCTCAACTGCGGCTTTTAAGCCATTTATTGACCTCGAAAAATACAGGCGCCCGATCGTTGGAACTCCTGCGGAGTTCCCAATGAGCAATTCAGGTTCGGCGCTGGACCCGGTGAGATGCTGCAATCGAAGGTACGGCATGTCCAAAGCACCGGCTTGTCCACCAGGATACAAGCGCAGTCGGGGGGCGTTAGTTGCGCCCCTTGGATCTGCACGATTCCGTGTAAGAGGTTGATGACGACCTTGCAACACGAGCCAATCCCTATCCGATATAACCTCGGTCGGTTGATCGTCATTCGCATCAGCTATGAGCGAGATTACATCCGCGCTCACCTCAACATCGGGACTACCGAATACACCCGAGAACTCACTGCTCAGGGAGCTGGCATAGAACGCGAATCCCGAATCGCTAGGATGAATCCCCATTGGGAAATTCGTTAAATTCCCCGGTACCAATGAGGGGCCCTCAACTATGAAAAGATTGGGATCCGTGCCTTGGCGTCTAAAAACAACATCAAAAATCTCTTGCCTATAATCCGCAACGGTAAGACCGATCACGTTGGGGACACCTTCAAAGCCGACCCAAGTTGGAGTAATCGCAAAGAGAGGGACTGCGGGTTGAACCGCCCTAATGTTGTCCAAGAAATCATCATACAAAATGCCGAAGTCTTTGATTGGCGTCGGTGTCGGGCCAAAGTAATCGTTTACACCAATTGCAACGCTCAAGCAATTCGCACCAAGTGCCGCAATCGCGGTTCCATCGGCAGGCTGCACCCTTCGTGCAGTGAACCCCATATTCGTGACGCTCCAATTACGCATCCTGCCAACTTGAAATGGATAACCGTTAGCGGCGGACGACCCATCGAACCCGTGCGTGATTGAGTCCCCGTACGCGACATAGATAAATGGTGGTCGAGGAGGAGGCGTCCCCAGTAATTGGGTTGATCCGCCACTCAAATTCAATCCCACAAGTTTCACATCGCTGGCATAGGGCCAAATCAGACTGTAATCGTGCGGGCCCGGACTCCCATTCGCGATTAGCTCGAAGGTTTGCTCGCCTAGGTCAGAATCTGATCCAAAAAGACTTGGAAGCAAAACGCCGTCGACCTCCAAACGAAAACGCCCAGCCCCAGGGGTGCTGAAGACGTCCGTATAGTTCACGAGCATCTCGATATCGATTGCATCGGTGCTAAAGTCGATGCGAGTGCCGGGACTGTGAAGAGCCCCGAACCAAGGCACCGTCAAACGGTCGAATTCAAGACCAGTGGAATCTAGTACAGCGTTTACGTACTCGGAATACCGAAACCCCGGATCCGAGATGTGAACGAATCGCGTTGGTATTGCCGAGCGGACGAGGCTATCCGCTTGAGACAACGGCGGCCCAGAGATTGTTTGCGCGAACGGCAAGAGGCTCATTCCGTTCCAAAGAATCAGAACGAGAGCAATCCCCTGTGTTAGCGATCGCCCCTCAAGCTTCGCGGGCCGCTTGGAAATCGAAATCAAGTTTATTAGTGACTCTCTCATTGTTGGCGCGGGACTACTTCAGTGGTTGTATTGGTAGAGCCTGTGCCTCTAATTATCCCCGAATGAAAAAATATTGCTCGTGTGTTAATGCCTATTCTTCAGCGCCCACTCAGAACCAACCCCCTTGCAATTACATTTCAATTAGATGAGGTTCCCCGCTCCGCCCGGATCCTGATCCGGTTCCTAGATCGAATCGCCCGCATCTTGATGCCTGTCCAAATTACGAAGACAAGCGGGCGCGCTCTTCCAAACAGGGGCGCAGTCCATCGGAGGGATCGCTGCGCCATAAACGCTCGTGGGCTTCGCTTGGACGCGGCCCGACTTGACCATCGCCGTCAGCTAGGTCCACCGTTTCGCGAATCGAACCGGACTTGGCCCTTCGAATCACCGAGCCAATTGCATCCGGCAACCAACAATGTCCCGAACTGAACTCTTCGCCCTGTTCGTCGAGGTCGAGATGGAACTCGATCAAGGTAGCGTCGAAGCGGTCGACCGCGCGCTCGACGACGGATGGCGTGACCGTGTGATCTGACCAACCGGTCGGTAAGTCGTAACGTGCTCGCAGCGTATCAATCGCTGCCAAATTCGCGTGTTCGGGCTTAGTCGGGTAGTTCGAAACGCAGTGCAACAACTGCAAGTCCTGACAACCGGAGCATTGAAGCGTTTCCACTGCTCGATCAATTTCTTCGAGCGTCGCCATCCCGACCGAAAGCACGACGGGCTTTCCGACTTGCGCAACTTGTCGCAACAAGTCCAGCCACGGCACTTGGTACGACGCTAGTTTGAAGAAGTCGACGTGGTCGGCGAGGAGGTCGACGGCGTCTCGATAGAAGGGCGTGCTTGAGAATTTTAGTCCGAGGTCGTGCGCTTGTGCTGAGAGTTCGGCGTTGAAAGACTCGGGCAACTCCCACGCTTCACGTTCGAGCAAGGCGGGGTTGGAACGGAGAGCTTCGGGCGCAAACAGTTGCCTGATTTTGAATTGCTGGAACTTGACGGCGCCACAACCGATATCGGCGGACACCTCAATGAAGCGCTGGCACCGATCTAGGTCGCAACCGTGATTACTTGAAACTTCAGCGACGAACTCGACCGATTGAGAACTCATGCGTCGGTTCCAGAGACCGGACGAAGGGTCAACGAGAAGTCCGCCAACTTGGCGCCCTCGCGATACGTGTCGTCGATCTCCGACAACGAAAAGCCAACGCGCAACAACGCTCGTCCATCGATTTCGTGACGCAGAACAAGCGGCAAAGCGGCTGCCGCTGCAGGATCCCAACTCAATTCAATCGCGTTCGAACCGTTCGAAATATTCAAACGGCCGTCGGTCGCTCCGTAAGCTCCGCGTGCTGAAATCAATGACGAAACGGCTTCCCATTGATCGCAATCACCCTCTGCGAGGAAGCGTTCGGGCAAACCGCCATGGGCGCAAGTGAGCCAGGTTTCGCCTTTGCCAAAGGTCTCGGGATCAAGAGTGACGAAACCCGCGCGCAAGCTTCCGACCGGACGTTTGTTCCATGCCGACAAGCCAAAGAACAGTTCGACGCGATCGGAATACACTCGCAGCCGTTTATCGATTGCGCCTAACTCCGTGTCGATCGTCGCGCTAACTTCGATGTGATCTTCCAAGCGATTAAGCGTTGGTTCGACCGAAACAAGATCGGTGATGCGCACGGTCGCAGGAACTTCGGTCACGAGGTGCCCGCTGTAGAAATCGGCAGCCCAATGAATGTCGTCAAAAAATCCGTGCGGTAGCGTGCCAAGCACCGTCGCTCCACCAGCCCCCGATAACCGACGGATCGCCAATCCACGACGCGCATCCAAATCCAGTTCGATGCCATCTGTTCGTATGGAGATCAAGCGCCCCTTTTGCTCGACTTCGGAGCGCTTTAAAACGGAACCCGTCGGTGATGACGGAGGGAACGGGTCAGCGATCGGATCGATCGCCAGCCAACGCTTGCGCGTTATGTGCGTCCGGTAATCGCTTTGCCAAGCTCGGCACAGCGCCTGCCAGTCGTCCGCATTCGTCGAGTTCGCTGCTTCCAATTCGCGTGCTCGCGCAAAACAACTCGCGTTCAACGCGACATCATCTCTCCCGGATAAAGCCCACCGAGTGATGTTGTACTTCGGTTGTTTCTTAACTGGAATTGGATTCGCAAAGCTGCTCAATTTTACCGATACGGGCTCATCCTTGAGGTTCTCGCTCCGATATCGTGAAGGTGTCGTGAATTCCAAGCCGCGCTCTTGCAGCTCGTCCAGCACAACTTGGATGCGCGACCATTCACAGTTTGCATCCGATTCAGGCAGCGGCGGCTCCGAGGAATAGCGACCTGGCCGGAAATTGAACACCTCCGCATCGCTGGCATACAGGAACAGGTGACGCGGCTGATTCGATTCTTGCTCGACGACCCAATCGCAGTATTCGTTTGCGTCGATATCGCCGACCGCGGCTCGTTGGAACTTCTGAAACGCGATGGCATCGATGAAGAGCATGTCGATCGAACCTTCGCTCGGTGAAGACGAACTCACGAGGCTAAAGCGCCATTCATCCTTCCATTCAGGATGCGAACGTCGCGCGTTGTTCCACTCCATCAGAAGCGTTTGATAACCCGCGTCGAGATAGTGATCGATCATGCCTTGCGACCAGGCCATCTCGTTGACCAATGCAGTCTGCGGGCGCTCGCCTACCAAACGCTCGTATGATGCGATGCCAAGCTTTTGATTCCAGTGATTCACAACGCTGGGAACCAGCGGACCGATTAACTGAGTGTCACCCGAACCGATCAATTCAACTTGCCCGGCTTGCATGCCTTCGGTCAAACGCATCATCCAACTCGCATCGAGCTCGGCAATTCGTTCCAACGTATGTCCGCTCGCCTCAATACAAATCCGCAACCACGGGCGGTTATCCAAAAGCCTCAGAATCGGCCAATAACAGCGCTCAACAACGTGGATTCGATTCTCCACCTCGATCGAGGAGTAGGAGAGATTCAAATGGAAGAGCAGCGAGGCGCGGAGGTTCATGAATTCCAAAGGCCTATGAGAACAGCATGCCGCCATTGAGGTTGAGCGTCTGTCCCGTCACGTAAGCTGCGCCATCGGAGACCAAAAAGGCGACCGTTGCGCCGACCTCTTCGGTCGTTCCAAGACGACCGGAAGGAATGCCCTGTATTTTCTTGCGTCCGGCTTCCGTCTCCAACTCTGCCGCACTCATGTCGGTCGCGATCAATCCCGGTGCGATCGCGTTGCAAGTGATGCCTTCGCTCGAATACAGCTTGGCGATCGAATGGGTCAAACTAATCAACGCGGCTTTGGAAGCGGCGTAGTGCAGTTGATTCATGCCGCCCCATTGTCCACCGATCGAACTCAAGTTGACGATGCGACCAAATCCCTGTTCGCGCATATCGGGCAGCGCACAACGAATCGTCCGCACCGCGCCGAGCAAGTTCACGCTCAACATGCGCTCCCACTCTTCGTCGGTCAGCTCCATGAAGGGTTTCTCTTGTGCGATGCCCGCATTGTTCACCAAGAGATCGATCGGGCCGAAGGCGGCTTTGATTTGCCCGAAGGCCTGACACACCGAATCGGTGTTCGAGATATCGACTTCAACGGCCTGCGTTCGCTCGGAATCACCGGCGACTTCCTCGGCGGCGGTTTTGCCCGAGTGATAACCGACAGCCACGCGATAGCCGGCATCGATCAATTTCAGGGCGATCCCTCGTCCCAAACCGCGACTTCCGCCGGTGACGAAAGCCGTCCGATCGACGTTATTCCCCGCTCCTCCTCCTGAATTCGAGTTCTCAGCCATGGAGGCAGCGTATCGCCAGGCCGCTCATCTCTCTAGCCGCCCCTGCGATAACTGGGAGCTCACAAGCGGTAGAACGATTGCCGTAGACGACAAGTCGACTATCCTTCGCCCCTCCAATGACGTCGAACACACCAGCTCCTCTTCGCATTGCCCTGCTCGGTGCCACAGGCATCGGCCGTTTTCACGTTCGCGAGTTTTCGAAAACGGGAGCGGAGATCGTAGCCATTCTCGGGAGCAGCGCCGAGTCGGCCGCTACAACTGCAGCGAAGTTAGCGCCCTTTCTCGCTCCCAACGCAGCCATTCCGAGCGCCCTTTGCAGCCTCGACGAGGTTTACGCGCGTGACCTCGACGCCATCGCAATCGCTACGCCAGACGAACTTCATTACGAAGCCACTCTGCGCGCGCTTTTGGGCGGTCAATTTGTGTTTTGCGAGAAACCGCTCTTCTGGCAAGACGGTTTGAGCAGCTCACAAGCGCGCCCCATGTTGGCCGAACTCGCCATGGCGGGCGCTCGTGAACGATTGTGCGTCAACACTTCCAACGCCAGCTTCATCACCGCACTTCGCGCTCGCGATCAAGTTCCACGCAATCCATTCAGTTTTCGTTTCTCACTCCAAACCAACGGAAAAGACGAAGGACTCGGCATCGGCGTCGACTTGCTACCGCACGCCTTTTCCCTGCTCTACGAGTGGGCCGCCACTGAAGACTTGTCCCTCATCAGGCTCACGAATTTGCAGGTCAACTGGACGCAACACCGATTCGAAACTCGCTTTACGTTTCACTACCAAGAGGATCCATCCACAGCCATCGAGTGTCACTTTCTCTTTGAGGTTCATCCCAATGCGAAGAAGCGAATGGTCTTCATGCTCAACGACGTTGAGTTCGAACGCATCCAACGAACGAACGCAGCTGGAGGGTACTTCGTCAGCTTGAAGGGTCCGGATGGCGAGCACTCGGTCGAAGACCCCTTCAGTTGCTTCATCAATGGCTTCGTCAGCGCAATAGCCTCCAATTCGGCAATGCCCGTCGATTTCGAGACTTCATCTAGAATCCTCCTAAACTCAATCGAAGTCATGGAAACGGCGGAACGCTCGCAATGGCGCTGTTGAAAGCCGATGTTGACCCAACCGTTCTCAGTCACCCATGAGTAAAGCAATCGCCGGCATTCAAGCGCGCATGGGTTCTACTCGTTTGCCCGGGAAGTCGCTCATCGAATTGGCGGGTAAGCCGATGCTCCAACGCGTCTTTGAGCGAGTGGCTGCTTCGAAGAATCTGGATCAAGTTGTCGTGCTCACATCGAACTCCACTGCCGACGACGAACTGGCGAGTTTTTGTGCACAAGCTGACATGCCCTGCCGACGTGGTTCAGAGCAAGACGTCATGCAGCGCTACCTCGACTTGGCTGACGAGTTTGAGCCCGATTACATTGTGCGCATCACCGGTGATTGCCCGCTGGTTTCGCCCGAACACATCGACATGCAAATCGATGCGCTCCGACAGTTCGACGCAGATTTTTGCGCACTTCCAACCGGATGCTCGTCGAGCGTACTCGAAGGGCAAGGCGTCTTTTCCGCACGAGCGCTGCTGACCGCCGCCACCTCGACGGACGCGCGCGATCGCGAACACGTTGGCTCCTTTTACTTCGCCAAGTCCGCTAACCAGTATCGAACGGTCGAGCTTCGCGTCGACGAGGTTTACTTGCGCAATGACTTGCGACTCGCGGTTGATGAACTAGCCGACCTGCAACTCGCACAGGCGGTCTTCGATCATTTCGCGCCCGCCGAAGGCAGCCTGGTGCCGCTTCGGAAAGTTCTCTTCTGGCTCGACAAAACGCCGCAGGTTCGAGGCCTGAACCAAGTCGTCACCAACAGCCCCGACACCCAGGCCGCCCACCGTGGAAACGCTGAAGCCGAGCGACGAATCGTCGGCAGTTGGCCAGCCTAAGTCGCTTCGTTTAGGCAAATTACGCCCGGGACGGGCAGACCGGCGATTCTGACCTGACGCGACACCTGCGCCTTTGGCGCCCGAATCCCGAGGGCGATTAATCATCGGTAATGCTCGCCCATTTCGGGCACAGGCCCGCGCATTCGCATCGAAGTGGACCGTGCGGTTCCGGTACACTCGCGCGCATGAGCGTTACCACCATGCCGATCACCGAACTCGCGCAACGAGTTCGCCGCCTTCAGTTGGCGGCCATTTTTCACGCGGGCTCCGGACACCCCGGCGGCTCACTTTCCTGCACTGACATTTTGGTCTGGCTGTGGGAGTTTTTGTATCGAGACGACGAACCCAATCGCGCAACGGGCGGCGAGCAGTTCGTGCTCTCAAAAGGGCACGCCGCTCCCGCACTTTATGCCGTCGGCGCTGAATTCGGTTTAATCACACCGGCCGAAGCTATGCGCTTGCGCAAGCTCGACAGTCCCTGCCAAGGACATCCGCACGTGATCGACTTGCCATGGACCGGCGCGAGCACGGGCTCACTCGGACAAGGATTTTCAGTTGCGGTCGGCAAAGCACTCGCGCTTCGCCATCGCAATCTCGATGGACATGTCACCGTGATACTCGGTGATGGCGAATTGCAAGAGGGCGAAGTTTGGGAAGCGGCGATGAGCGCCGCACATCACAAACTCGGCAAGCTCAGTGTCGTCGTCGATTTCAACAAACTGCAGAGCGACGACTTGAACAGCAATATTTGCGGTTTGGAACCGCTGGCTGATAAGTGGCGCTCTTTCGGCTGGCGCACGTTGGAAGTTGACGGACATGATTTCGACGCACTGGGCAGAGCCTTCGCAGAAGCGCGCAGCGAATCCGACCAACCCACTTGCATCATCGCGCACACCATCAAAGGACAAGGGATTGGCTACATGGAAGCCTCACCACTCTGGCACGGAAGCGTTTGCTTAACCGAAAAGCAATTGCGTGACGCGCTGATCGAATTGGAAACGCCCGAAGCAGAGATCGCTGACTGGATCAAAGGAGAAGCTCCCCGTG
>JBLINP010000070.1:0-16705 GCA_047639415.1 Planctomycetota bacterium
TCGAATAGGTTCCTGCTGGCACTTTGCAGATACTTGCCCCCGCAGACGACCTTGTAAGGTCGTCGAGGACGCCAGTATCTGCAAAGTGCCAGCAGGAACCTATAGACCGGCAGTGCCGGTCGTTCGTGGTGTTTGGTCCGCGTGTTCATGAATAATTCGGGCTAGCGGGGGGCCGTGGCAAAAATTATTTGCCAGACCCTGCTAGCGAGGTCCGTCCACTGAACTTCGCTTAGTTCGGCACGGCGTCGTCGACTCGCGGAGTTTGACCGCGCAAGACTGAGTTATCCGAAAAGAGCTGCGATTGGTCGATAACCGGAGTTGCCAGTAACGACTCGACATCGATTTGGCCCGATTGCGCGTAGGCGTCCAATGCATTTTGCCAAGTCACGAGTTCAACTGTCTTGGCGTCGATTCCGGATTCGAGCATGAGTTTGGCGGTTTTAGGCACGGAGAGCGGATCGCTCACACCCCAATCCGCTGAACTATCGACGATGATTCGCTCGGACCCATACTGTTTGACGAGTTCGACCATGCGCTCGCTACCCATCTTGGTGTGCGGGTAAATTGTGAAGGCCGCCCAAGCGCCCGCTTCGAGTGTGTCCTCGACGGTCTCTTCATTGTTGTGGTCGACGATCAACATGTTCATCGGAACATTCGTATCTCGCGCCAAGTCGAGAGTCCGAACGATGCCACGCTTTTTATCGCGATGAGGTGAATGCACCATCACCGGCAGCTCATGCTCATTCGCAAAATTCATTTGCCACTCGAGCGCTTTATCTTCAGCCGTCGTAATTTCGTCGTAACCGATCTCCCCCACGGCAACAACTCCGTCCTTGAGCGCGAACCGTGGCATCAACTCAAGCACTTGCTCCGCCAGGGCTTCGTTGTTCGCTTCTTTCGCGTTCAGCCCGATGGCGCAAAAGTGCGCGATGCCAAACTGAGAAGCTCGAAAGCGTTCCCAGCCAATCAAACTCGCGAAGTAATCGACAAAGCTACCGGCAGTCGTGCGCGGTTGACCGAGCCAAAAAGCGGGTTCGATAACTGCTCGCACGCCGGCGTCGGCCATGGCTTGGTAGTCATCGGTGGAGCGACTGGTCAAATGTATGTGGGGATCAAAGAAACGCATCTCAAACTTCTCCGTCGGTTGCTTCGGAGAATTCTAATTCCCCAAAGGATGATTGGTCGCAAATGCCGGACAGTGCCCGGTTGAAATGATGGATGACTCGTTCGTTTTGTTCGGTTACTGAGCGTTCCTCGAGCAAATTGGCTTGCTTGGCCCGCGCCAGAGCATAACCCGCAGCTGCACGACCAATGGGCGCGCCATCTTCAAGTTCAACGAGCATGGCATCCAAACCTCGATCGCCACCGTGTTCACCTAGACACAGCCACAAGTCCGGTTGAATCGCTCGTCCTGCGCTGCGTCGTTCATCAACCAAATCGAGCGCAATACGCGCAATTTCGCTGCTCAGCCGATTGTCCAAATTCGCGACGCGCCACAAAGGTGAGCCGATAAAGATGCACTTGATCACGCACTGGTTCCAAGCGACGTCATCGAACTCCGCCGCTGGAAAAGGCGTTCCGCACACGTTGGCTTCAAAAACACTCACCATGTTGGTTCGACAACCTTCCGCCGAGCGCACCACAAAGCGACCTGGCTCAGGCAAGAGGCAGAGACTCGCGTAGAGCGCGCACGCTTCGCCTTCGTCGGCGTAACGGAAGGCCTCTTCGATCATCGCTGCGCCCTCGTCGTCATTCAAATTGGGAAGCGAAAGCACGAGGCTCCCGCGCAGCAACATGCGCAAATTCCAACCTTCCGGGCACCAACCTCCGACCAAACGCGATGCGGCATTGAGTTCCTCGGCCGTAAAATCGACTGCAATAGCTCGCGCGTAACGTGAAGCCATTGAGAACAACGCGCAAAACCGGTTTGCATCAACACCTTGGCCAAGCTCCCCTCTTGCTTTTACAAACCAAGCTCGCGAGCGGTCCGGAAGGCGCGCATCCAACGCGTCTTCGAACCACTTGAATCTTGCCTCGATCGTCATGTCTTTGGTGTCGTTCGGTTTCGAAAAAGTAGCCATATCGACATTTGCAAAGGCCAATTTCCTGATCGACAAGAAATCCGGGCTAGCAGTCCGCGGTGAAAGTGCTGCTCAGCGGGTGAATGACTTTTACCACGGGCTGTCAGGCTCGGCACTCTAAACATTCCATTCGTCAGACAGCCGGTTCCCGTCGGGTTTAGTCCCGCATTGTCGGAGTATTTTTGAGGAGTTCAATCCCGCGCGATGCGCTCTTTCCCTCCAAGCCAAAGCGCGTCGATCGCCCACTCGCCCGTTCTCCGCACATTGCCGCATACATACGGAAAGCTGTTCGAAACGCAGCTGTACCGAGACAAAGCTCGCAAATATCGACAGACCGCCATGCATCTGGTTAATCTCCTGCCCACCGAATCCAGCAGCGATTCACCTTTGGACTCCGACTTCCTCCGCCCCCTTCGCGCCATGACTCACGGAACCTTTCGCACTCCAGTCCCCAAGAACGAAGCCGTTCGAGAGTACGGACCGGGCAGCGCCGAGAAAGCCAGCCTCAAGATTGCTCTGGAAACCATGGCTTCCGAGCAAATCGAGGTCCCGGTAGTCGTCGACGGCGAGCGGGTTTCGACAGGCAGGACGGCCAACATGATCATGCCCCATGAGCATGCCCACGTGCTTGGCACCTATCACCAAGCCGGTGCGGACGAAGTCAATCGAGCCGTGGCTGCAGCGGAACGCGCTAAGCCCGAATGGGAACGCATGCCATGGGAGGAACGCGCCGCAATTTTCCTGCGTGCCGCCGAGTTGTTGGCAACCACCTGGCGCGATCGCATCAACGCTTCGACGATGCTCGGCCAATCAAAAACCGTACACCAAGCCGAGATCGATTCGGCTTGCGAGTTGATCGACTTCTTCCGCTACAACGTTCACTTCGCGGAAGGCATCTACGCCGAGCAACCCGAGTCCGGGCCCGGAATGTGGAACCGCTTGGAGCACCGCCCCCTCGACGGCTTTGTCTTCGCTGTAACACCTTTCAACTTTTCATCCATTGCGGCCAATTTGCCCTGCGCTCCCGCGTTGATGGGCAACACCTGCCTTTGGAAACCGGCCTCCACGTCGGTGCATTCCAACTGGCTGCTCATGCAGATGCTCGAAGAAGCGGGCTTGCCCAAAGGCGTGATCAACTTCTTGCCGGGTAGCGGCAGCACCGTCGGCGATCCCGTCTTTGCCTCGAAGAGCTTCGGCGGCGTTCACTTCACGGGTTCCACCGGCGTCTTCCGCGGCATGTGGAAAACGATGAGCGAGAACATGGCGGGCTACGGTCAGTATCCGCGCATCGTCGGTGAAACCGGCGGCAAAGACTTTGTCGTCGTTCATCCTTCGTCCGACGTTCAGGAAGTCGCCGTGGCCCTTGTCCGCGGCTCCTTCGAGTATCAAGGTCAGAAGTGTTCAGCTTCGAGCCGCGCTTACCTGCCCAAAAGTTTGTGGCCCGCCATCAAGTCCGCGATGGGCGACATGCTGGCCGAAATCAAAACCGGCGACATTCGCGACTTCACCAATTTCTTGGGAGCCGTGATCGACAAGAAATCCTTCGAAACGCAGAAGAATGCCATCGAAGCGGCCAAAGCGAGTCCCGATGCGGAAATCGCTCTGGGCGGTGAATACGACGAGAGCGTGGGCTACTTCGTGCATCCGACCGTGATCGAAGCCAAGCGCCCCGACTACGCCACGTTGAAAGACGAACTGTTTGGACCGGTGCTCACCGTCTTCATTTATGAGGACAACCAATTCGAGCAAACCCTCGATATCTGCGACACGACGGCCGAGTACGCTTTGACCGGTGCGATCTTTTCGCGCGATCGCGCGGCGGTTCGAGTCGCTACCGAGAAGCTGCGCTTCACCGCTGGCAACTTCTACATCAATGACAAACCGACCGGTGCCGTTGTCGGGCAACAACCCTTCGGCGGTTCGCGGGCTTCGGGTACCAACGACAAGGCTGGATCTCCACTTAACCTGTTGCGCTGGGTCTCTCCGCGCACCATCAAAGAGACCTTTGTGCCGCCCACGACCTGGCGCTATCCCTTCCTCGACGAAGCTTAGCCAAGTCTCCTCCCACAAGTAGCCTTGCTGTAACTGCAGCACTCCATTGCTTTGAACGAATCCATCCAAGCGACAGGTCTTGTACTCCAGCCCGATCTTCCGGTGTGTCAAACCGACATTCCGCTCGATCGGTACCAGGAAGAATTTCGCCCTTACGCCGAGGAGTACCTGGCACTCCCCGATCGCAAGCCTGCGACCGTGCTCCAGTACTTGAAGCACTACGTTCTCCCGGCGCAGGAACACTTCGGCGATTCACTGCTGCTCTTGGCCCATTTCTACATGGGCGGCGAGATCGTCAAACTCGTCGAGCACTTTGGCGGTTCGATCGCGGACAGTTACGTGCTCGCTTTGCAAGCACGCAATCAGCCCGAGAAGAAGGTCATCGTCGAGTCGGCCGTGCACTTCATGGCCGAGGCCATCTCGCTTCTCGCGAACGACGATCAAGAAATCTGGATCACCAACCCCAAAGCGGGTTGCACGATGGAGATGTTCGCCAAGGAGTTCATGGTCGAGCCCGTCGTCGACCAATTGCAGGAGCGCTACGGCGACGATCTTCTGGTCATCGCCTACATGAACACTTCGGGCCGTTTGAAAGCCATCGCGGGTCGCACAGGCGGCGCGGTTTGCACCAGTTCGAACGCCAAGCTCGTTGTCGAAAACGCTCGCAAACAAAACAAGAAAATCCTGTTCTTGCCCGACGAGCACCTCGGACGCAACACGGCTTGGCAACTCGGCATGGACCTGGAGCGAGTCGTCAAATTGGAAAGCCCGCAACACGGAACGATTCGAATTGAAGACACTCCCGGAGGCCTGGATGCACTCGATCGCGCCGAAATGATCCTTTGGGGCTCCTCCTGTGGGGTTCACACCATTTTCACGCCCGAGATGGTTCAGTGGTGGCAAGAGCGTGATTGGCGCGTCTTGATTCACCCCGAAAGTCCGCTTGGTGCGGTGCAAGCTTCCGACGGAAGCGGCAGCACGAATTACCTCTGGAAGGCCGTCACCGATGCGCCGAAGGGTTCCAAGCTCGTGATCGGTACTGAAGGCCACTTCGTCCGCAACGCGATGGAACTGGGCAAACAGCGCGGCGTGGAAGTTCGCCACCTGGCCGATATTCCCGGTTCGAGCTCGGCCGGATGCGGCTGCGCGACTATGAGCCGCAACGATCCGCCCCACCTAGCGGGCATGCTCGATCTTTTACGCCGAGGACAAGCTCCCGAAATCAACCGCGTCCAACCTGGTGACGTGGTTGATGAAATTACAATGCTGCGAGACCGACTAACGCCCGCAGAGCAGGCCGAATTGGTAACCGATGCTCGACTCTCCATGGAGCGCATGATTTCGATCGTTGAAGCTGGAGAGTAATCGCCAACGCTTCGCAGCAAGTTAGCCCTAAATGACGCAAGCAACTGAAGATTCCGCAGCCACCCCCGAGCGAACCAAGGCTCCCGAAATCAAGCCGAAGGAGCACCTGCCTCTGTGGGTCACCCTTTGGGGCTGGTACGGCGTTGTCGCCATATTCGGCGCTTACTACCTATCTAGCCTCAATTATCTCGAACAGGGGAAAATCTACCAGTTTCTCAATTTAAGCGGAGCCCTCGGTCTTTCGGTGCTTTGCTTCAAAAAGCGCACTTGGCAACCGCTTGCGCTCAATCTCGCCTGGTCCGCCATCGCGGGCTTCGCGATTTACAAACTGCTCTTCGACGTCGCCGTCGCTGTCTAACCGCGCTCGACGTCCCAGACTTCCACGCCGAAGTGATCCCAGGGCAAACGCCCTTCATCGCACTGATCATCGATGCTGAACTGAACGTCCACGAAGTAGATGATGTTCGACAGTTCGGCCGTACGCAGGTTTTTGCAACCGTGCGCGACGCCCGGAGGAATGCGAACCAAGCGTGAGTTGCCATCGCCCAGCACGATGCGCCGGACTTTGTTCTCGGTCGGAGAACCCTCGCGGCAATCCGCGAGCACCAACAAAATCTTGTCCGTCGGCGGCACGTACCAAACATCCGTCTGGCGATTGTGCAAATGGAATGCCTTGATCGCCAAGGGCTCCATACTGCTGAAGTTCATCTGCCGAGCTTCGAAGCCCTCGACGCCGTTTAAGAGCCCGCCTTCGAAGCGACCCAGCTCGGTCATCGAACCGCCGTCGTCATTGAAACGCCGTAGCGCGATGATTTCGACCCCGTCAATCTCGCCGGTCGGCGAATAATCTTGGACGGAATAGGCTGCTTGGGCCCTGGCGTTGAATTTTGTCATGATTGGATGCGCTCGATCGTGAACGAGATGAGTCTCCCGGAACAAGGGAGGTAGCCAAACTACAGTCTCTGAACAGAGCCTACCGCCTCAGGGGCTCGTTTGCGGCCCGCGAGCGCAATAGAATTGAGAAGCCGAGTGCATCTCGCAACCCCAAGCCTCACGAACTGCCCATCAAGATCGCCTCCAGCCGCGATCTCAGCCTTCCGCCTCGCTAGAATTCACCGCCCATGTGCCCCACACGAAACGATCAGCGCTCCAGTTGCCCAGGTGATCCGAAATCGGCCAAGTCCTTGGTTTGCGAGCCCGTCACCGCCGCCAAGAGCCTCGACCGCCTGATCGAGAACAGCTTCCCCTCTTTCGGCGGCGCCTTTCTCCGCCGGATTTGGGAGCTCTTGGATGCAGCCATTGGAAGCGGCGTCCCGATGACGCTCTCCGTTTCTGGCCCCGTGACCCTCTCGGGGCAGGTTCATACCTGGCTCGGCCCGCTGATCGACACGGGCTGGTTCGCCTACATATCCACAACGGACGCCGCCTGTTATCACGACGGACATCGCGCGCTCGACAGCGCCGCGGACCACCCCTTTCACGAAGTTGAGATCTTCGGAGATGACGGGCAACTGCGTGACGAACGAACGATACGCGTGACCGACATCGGCTTCGATGAAGATGTCTTGCTCGAACAAGATCGATTTCTTCGCGCGGTACTGAGACAGCCCGAATTCAATCGGCGCATGACCGGCACCGAAATGCGTTACTTGCTCGGCCGACGTTTCGCAGCACAAGAACGCGCGAACAACATCGAACCGGGACTCTTGGCACGCTGTTGGAAGATGGGCATTCCAATCTTCGTGGGAGCACCCGCCGATGGTTCCGTATTCCTGAATTCAGTCGATCTTTGGACGCGGCAAGAACTAGGCGGAGATAGCTACAACTTCGATCTCGACCTGCATAAAGAAGTGTTCGAAAGCTGCGCCTATCATCGCTGGGGATTGCGTGAATCGGAAACGGGCGCTCTCGGAACGTTGATCCTGGGTGGTGGAGTTCCCAAAAACTTCAATCTGCAGCCCGAGCCCGCACTAAGTCAGATCCTCGGTCTCGATGACGTGTCGGGTTATCTCTACGATATACAAATCACCACGGCGCCCATCACCGATGGCTCCTTGTCCTCGTGTCCTCCCTCCGAAGCCGTCACTTGGGGCAAGGTCGACAAAGACAATTATCGCAAGACCTGCGAGAGCTTTCAGTGCGACTACACCATCGTCATGCCCTTCCTGGCCAAAGCGTTGCTCGACAAACGAGCGCGCTTCGAAGGCCTCGCCGAAAAATTAGGGCGCGACACTTTGTTCGAACGACATCCCGAAGCTCGCGGCTATCTGCGATCGCGTGCGGGTTATCGCTTGTTCGATCATCGTGATGAATTGATGGACAAGCTGTTCAGCGACCTTCGTGAGAATCAGACTCAAAGCAGCGCAAGCTGCGAGTACCCACTAGCAACCCCAGAACCGGATCCCTTTGCGGACCAACAAAACTAAAACCGATCTATGAGTGAGAACGAAACCGTGCCGGAGCCCGTCGAGGAAGAGCTGCCGCAACACCGCATCGAGAAGGCCAAATCCGGGCGATCCAAATGTCGTACGTGTAAGCGCAAGATCGATAAGGACGTCGTGCGCTTGGGCGTCTTGTTAGTCGGGCCCTTCGGAACGGGCTACCTCTGGCACCACCTGACCTGCGCCGCCAAGCGCCTGATCGGCGACGTGGAGGAAGCCTACGCCGCTGAAGCTTGGGTCGATGATGTCGAAGTTCCCGAGATCGAAAACTTGCGCAAGCTGGCTGAAAAAGCCGAAGCGTCGCGCAAGGAAAAGAAAACGCCGCCCTATGCGGAGCGTGCTCCAACGGGACGCGCCAAGTGCAAGCATTGCGATGAGCCGATCGAAAAGGATGCTTGGAAAGTCATTCTTGGACGCGCCGTCGAATTCGGGCAACAAACACGAACCAGCCCCATCAATGTGCACCCGGCCTGCGTAGCTGGTGAAATTCGAGCGGAGGACTGCTCGACTGAACTCGATGGCTTTGTTGAAACCTTGACGGAAGGCAGTGGCTTGGCCGACGAGGAACTCGCCGAGGTCCTGGCCGCCGTTGGCGATCTTTCCGAGTAAATCGCGAAGCACGTCCATTCGATTCGGAACCCTGTCTCCCCCATGTTCATCACCGTGCCTCAACGCATCCTGATCCTCGCCGCTTTGATTGTCTTTGGCCTGACCGCTTGCGGCGGAACAAAGCCGGATGACGAACCGAGTAACCGAGAGCTGGCACGCGCCTCCGCACTCTATCAGG
The DNA here is from genome assembly GCA_047639415.1 of Planctomycetota bacterium. Lineage (GTDB taxonomy): Bacteria > Planctomycetota > UBA1135 > UBA1135 > OFTM34. The sequence goes on from JBLINP010000070.1 coordinate 8,727, forward strand.
AGGCGTTGAAAGCATTAGACGAAGGCTCCAATATCGAAGCCATGTCCTTGCTCAACGAGGGCCTGGAGCACAACCCAGATTCCGAAGAGTTGCATCAAACGCGTTCGCTCTTTGGCGAACGCGTCAGTCATTTCGAAGAAGTGATCGCCTCAACGGAATGGCTACTCGAACGTACGCCGGGCGATGCCGTGCTCATCGGAAGAATTGTGCGCGCGGGTTTGAACGGCGGGTTTTTGGATATTTCTCGCCAGGCATTGAATCGATTGAAGCGCGTGGATCCCGGCTCTGCGCAAACAGAAATTCTGGCGGCGAGGGTTTATCTTGAATCGGGCGAGTTGAAGGCCGCCGAAGAGCACGCCACACGTTCGGTTGAGTTGATTCCGGAACAAACAACTGCTCACCACGTCATCGGTTTGGCGCGCGAGTTTGCTGGCGACTCCGAGCTCGCCATCGAAAGTTTCCGGCGCGTGATCTTCGTGGATCCCGGACACCTCGGTGCTCGCGATCACTTGGCCACGCTTTTATTGCGTCTCGAACGCCGCAAGGAATCTCGCAAACATCGCAAGATCCATAGCACGCTGATTCAAGCGATGCCCGGCGGCTATCGACACTTCAAACCATCGACGCGAATTGAATCCTTCACCGGCGTTGTCGAAATCTTGCCCGAGTGGTATTTCGGATTCATGGAACTTGGCCGAGCACTGATGCAAGACGAGAAGTTTGAAGAATCGAAGGAGCAACTCGATCACGCATTAACCCTTGAGGCACGCAGTGCCGAACTTCACGAGCTAATGGCCTCTTTGCTACGACGAACCGGTGACATTCCTGGCGCCGAACGGCACGCAAAGCTAGCGGGTACGCCTTGGGCTAAGGGAGCCGCACAATGATTCTGCATCGATTGGGATCTGCGCTCCGCAGCAAAAGCCGAATTGGGGCAATTCTGTGCGCTTCATTCGTGGGCCTGCAATGCGCTGAATCCGACTCCAATTCGGAAACGGGTGCTGAGGCGACCAAAGTCTCATCCACCGCCAAACTCGTCGATATCACGACAGAGTCTGGGATCAATTTCGTACATGACAACGGACATCGCGAAACCTACTACTTTCCCGAAACGGTTGGTTCTGGGGTCGCCACATGTGATTTCGACGCCGACGGTGATGTGGACGTTTACGCGATACAGTGCGGACGTACTCCGGGTGGTTTGGTTTCACCAGCCGGGACGCCGACCAACCAATTGTTCGCCGGACGCGGGGATGGCACCTTTCAGGACGTCACCGATGGAAGCGGCGCGGCAGCGCACGACGGATACGGCATGGGAGTCTGCGCCGGCGACGTCAATGGCGACGGGCTACTGGACATGTTCCTGACGAACACCGGGCCCGATGCATTGCTGATCAATCGCGGAAACCTTTCCTTCAGCGATGAAGCAGAGGGTACGCCGCTCGCCGATCCACGTTGGACTACGGGTTGTGGGTTCGCCGACCTCGACAACGACGGACACCTCGACCTCGTCGTGTGTGCCTACGTCGATTGGGCCGCCGAATCCGAACAGGTCTGCCATGCCGGCGGCTTTTCCGATTACTGCCACGTCAGTCTGTACCCCAGCTTAAGTGACAAAGTTTGGAAGGGTGATGGGACAGGTAAATTCGTCGACGTCACTGCGCAGTCCGATTTGAATCAACGCACGGGACGCGGTTTCGGTTTGGCGCTACTTGACTTTGACAGGGACGGCGACATTGACCTATACGTGGCCAATGACTCCGTGGAGAACCATTTCTACCTCAACGAGAATGGCGCTTTGCGCGACCGAACCAATCAATCCGGAGCGGCGTATAACTTGGACGGTTTGGCGGAAGCGGGCATGGGTGTCATCGCTGGCGACTTCGACGGCAACGCGGTTCCCGATCTCTTGATCACGAATTTTGCGGGAGAGTCGAACACGGTCTACCTCAACCAAAGCGGTGGCTATTTTCGCGACGTCTCGCGTCAAACGGGCATCACCGCCGCTTCGCGTCCCGCGCTCGGTTTTGGGGTGGTCTTGGGCGATCTCGATCGCGACGGTGCGATGGACTTGGTGGTCAGCAACGGTCACGTGATGCGCAACGCCGGGCGCGAAGGCAGCCCCTGGCGCTTCGCTCAACCCGACCATTTATTCCGCGGCAAACTCGACAAATCCTCCCTGCGATTCGAGCTTTGGGATGCTGGCGATGATGTGCTCGGCGTACCTAGAGTTGGACGCGGTTCGGCCGTTGGAGATCTCGACAACGACGGGCAATTGGATATCGTCATGCTTGCCTCAGGCGGTCCGTTGACCGTGGTGCACAATCAACTTGCCCTTCCAGATTCGCGCTGGCTCAAAGTCAAACTGCGTGGGCTTGGCTCCAACACTTCGGCCATCGGAGCCATGGTCATGCTCGATCTCAGCGACAAGTCCATTCAGCGTCGTTGGATTCAGTCGGGGACGGGCTTCCTATCGCAAAACGAATTGGCGTCCCTCTTCGCAATCCCGCCTGGCACACGCGCGTCCAAAGTCCGCGTGCGTTGGCCCGATGGCACCCAATCTTCAGTGCGCGTCAAAGGCGCCAATAAGACCATCGAGATCGTACAAGGCGAATGAGCCGCTATTCGCCACCGGTGTAGCCCATCGCGTCGAGCAATTCTTGCTGATCTTCGCCACTCTGGCCCTCGGCGATTCGCGTGGGATAGTTTTGCCTCGCCAGTTCCAATAGCGCACGCATGCGGTCGAAGAGTTCGCTCGAACCTTCCGCCTGAACCAAGTTGTTCTGTTCGCCCGGGTCCCGTGCGAGGTCGTAGAGTTCGTACTGATCAATCGAACGGTCGTGAATTAGCTTGAACTGCTCTGTGATCAAGGCTTGCCTAAACTCAAGCGTGGGCTCATCCGCGTGTTCGATGTTCTCTTTCGCGTGTCTCGTCTGAGTTTGAGCAAAGAGCTGAACGGGCTGCAGCGCTTGCCCCTTGGTCAGCGGAAGTAAACTGCGCCCCTGCAAATTGCTCGGCGAGCTGATCCCGGCAAACTCGAGCAAACTGGGCAGCACATCGATACTGCGAACGAGGTCGGGAATGCGCAGTTTGGAAAATTGCGCTTTTGGAAAGCGCATCAACAACGGAACGCGGAGGGTTTCCTCGGTTAGAAAGGGATCGTGAGTAAATAGGCAACTCTCGCGCTCGCGCAAGGACTCACCGTGATCGGACGTCACTACCAACAAGGTTGAATCGAGCAGGTTCGCCTGCCTAAGTCCCGCGAGCAAAAGTCCAATGCCCGCATCGGCGTACAGAACACCATTGTCATAGCGGTCTTCCAGGTACGCCAAGTCCTGATCCACAAGCAGCCGTTCCCCGGTCGTTGTCGTCTTGGTTCGCGCCAATCGCTCTCTGTTGAGATTGTAGAACTGCTCGGAACGACCGATTGAAGCGTCGTGTTCCGTGCCCCACGGTCCTTCGGCGAAGGCTAGCAGATTGGAATCTCGATCGACCTTGTCATGAAGGTGTTCCGCCTGCCAATTCCGGAAACCATAGGGACGGTGCACATCCCAGAGATGCACCCATGCCAGAAAGTGACGCGGTGTGGCTTGCGCCCAATCCAAGAAGCTCTGTACGGTATCTTCGGCAGGCTCAAAGTAGCGCAACTCGACATGATCGACGCTGTGCAACAAATTTGACGCCACCAAGCCGGGATGATTATAAAAAGCGCCCGTTCGATAACCTGCGGTTCGAAACAAACCAAAGAGTTCTGGCAATTCGGGATCGAGCGTGCGTCCCCAGGTCTCGACGCCATGACTTTGCGTTACTAAAGACGTGAACAAACTCGCGTGCGCGGGTGCGGTGAAGGGCGCATTGGAATATGCGCGTTCAAACAGAACACCTTCTTCGGCGAGCGCATCGAGGTTGGGCGTCGTCTTACGTCGGTAGCCCATCGACGACAATCGATCGGCACGCAGAGTATCGATCGTCACCAAAATGACATTGCTGGGTCGCACCGCATCGCCTCCGCAAGCGACGCCGAAACAAAACAGCAGACTGCAACCAAGAACGATCTTCATTTGTTATTCAAGACTTGTTGATCGTGCTCTCTTCGCCACGCTTCCAACGGATCGCCACCGGGAGCGGGAACGCGTGTGTCGTAAACGTAGATGGACCAACCGATCCGTAAGAAGGGCTCGTACTCCCGCAACCATTCGTAGCGCGCCGCATCTCGGTAATAATTGATCGCGTTGACAGCCACGATGCCCTTGGGCTGTTCGAAGTTACGGGTGAGGTCCATGAGCTGAATGTTCGCAAGGTCCGCACGCGTGTAGGGATCGTAGAAAAGCCCACCAGCATCCTTGATGAAAGCGGCGTTGCGAAAGCGAAACTCACCCATCATGAAGGCATCTTGCCCCCAGTCGTCTCCTATCACGGTAGTCCAGGGCCCACCTACGGGGCCACCGGCTGCGACGTTGTAGTACATCAGTTCGTGTGGATGCGTGGCACTCGTTTCGGGCAAGAGGATGCTGCCCTCGATGACCGCTATACTGGCGACAATTGCTCCTAGTCGGGGAAACGAGTGAACGGCAGCGGCAATCCAAAGTGCGACGAACGGAAAGATCGGCAAGATGTATTTGATGCCCATCAGCGCGTTCCCGAACGAGAACATGAGAAAGAGAGCGATGGGAAAGCCCACGAAAAGGAACATTCGCGCGAATCCCAACTTGCTCCGATAACGGAACACGGCTCCCAGACCAAGCAGCATCAGAAACGAAAAGCTGATCGGATTCTTTACCGCCCATGTGAAGGCGTAGAATTCGGGATGCGGGTTGCCGCCATCGAAAGCTGTTCCAACGGGCAGCGGCTCTCCTCGAAAGTAACTGCCGTGCCCATCCGAACCGTGTTGCAATTGATAGTCCACTCCCTTGAGTGCTGTTAAAACCGGAACGCGTCGATCCTCGCCAAAAAGAGTTCCGACCAAACCGTTCAAGACTGAATTATTGAAGAAGTTCGAAGCGGGCGCCCCTTCACGAACAGGCTCTTGCTGGACATAAGCTTCCAGTTGTCTGACTTCACTGAAGCTCCTGGCCTCAAAGCCATAGCCTGCGCAAAAGACACCCAGCCCGATCAGGGAGGCACCGAGTAAGTGCGCGATCGGCGTAAGCTTCCTCTCACGAATCGCAATGATGACCGACGTTGCCGCGAAGAAAGGCACCAACGCCAAGGAAGTGAATTTGGCCAAGTTGGCGAGACCGAAAGCAATTCCGGCCAAGGTCAGATGCTTCCAAGAGAAGGCCGTCATCAATTGCGCGAAACACAGGACGGCCAAAAATAGGAAGACCGTCAGTCCCCCGTCCAAAGCAGCTAGTCGACCGTGGGCCAATATGTTCGGATTGAGAGCGAAGCAGGCCAGTGCAAAAAAGGCGGCGCGAGCAGAAAACAAGCGGCGCGCCGTTCGATAGACCAAGTATCCGAGACCGGTGATCAACAGGCACATCGGGAGGCGCGCCAAAAAGAGCATCGTCCACCAGTGTCTCGCGTTTTGCTGGAAGAACCAGGCGCGCGGAAAATCCAGTAGCTCCGTGGCGTGCTCGCTCCACTTCACCTCGCTATCCAAAAGTAGCGGCAGACTGGCGAGCAACTTGACGAGCGGCGGATGCTCGCGGTTCAGCGCAAAATCCCCCGTCTGCCAATAGGAATATCCGCTGGCGATATAAAAGTGCTCGTCAAAGGTCGGACCGACGCGGAAGGCTCCAGCAATCAGAAGCACCAGCGAGAGTGCCAGCATCCCATACGCCCGCCGGTCCCAACGCGAGTCGTTGCCAGCAATCGTTGGGACCTCGAGCTCGGAAATATTGGCGTGGGGAGTGTTCGAATCCATATCGGGAACAGGAAGTGCGAGTATACGGACACGAGAGCGCCGATACAGCGTTGCCGCACCTGCGAGCGGGCCGTACGCTCACCTCTCGATGGCCGTCCCCGACTCCACCACTCCGCCGCAAATCCCCGCCTGCGCGTCGGACCTATCCGTCATTTGCACGGTTCCGACCTACAACGAGTCGGAGAATATCCTGTTGCTCGCCAATGAGCTCCTGGCCCTCGGCCCCCGCGTTCAGGTCCTCGTGATCGATGATGACTCCCCGGATAGGACCTGGGAGTTGGTCCAGCAGGCCAGTTCAAGCGAACCCCGGTTGCATTTGTTGCATCGCACTACCGAGCGCGGTCGCGGAGTGGCGGGGCGAGATGGTTTCTTAAAAGCCTTGGAGATGGGCGCCGACCTCGTAATCGAAATGGATGCAGACTTCTCGCACCATCCTCGATTCATCTCCAGCATGATTTCCAAACTGCTCGAATCCAACCGCAATGGCCACGAGCTGGGTCTGGTACTCGGCTCGCGCGGCGTCCCAGGCGGCAGCGATGGCGATCGCAGTTTCGCCCGCCGCTTGCTGACCCAAATCGCCAATTTCTACATTCGCATCTTCCTCGGCGTCAGCGTTTGGGACTGCAATTCCGGCTTTCGCTGCTGGCGAGCTTCCACGCTCCGCTCGATTTGCGTGGAGAACACCTTCTCGACTGGCCCCGCAATCGTTCAAGAACTGCTCTTCAAAACCGCGCGCGCGGGAATTGCCATCGGCGAGATTCCGATTGAGTTCGTCGATCGCGTCCGCGGCGAATCCACACTGACCATGCGCATTCTCTTTCAGGGCTACACCATGGTCCTGCGACTGCGTTGGATGGCCATCATCGGCAAACTGTAATGACGGCCGGGCGTACAATGAATTTGGCGCGCCCGTCGAACGAGGGTTTGTTTCGCGGGATTGCGATCGCGTTGATGCTGTTGTTTCCCGTGGTTTATTTTGCAAGCGCTCTGTTTGGAGCAACGCCCTCTCCAATCCAACCCAAACCCCGTTGGACGCAGCTCTTCGTGCTTACAGTTTCCGAATGGCCCGCTGTGTCCTTCAGCGAGCCCTCGGGCTTGTCGCGATTCGCGGGTCAGTCCGGATCGATTGATCAACTTTACGCTCCCTCTCTAAATCCCGTTTCGAGCGCTGCGAGCCTGTGGACCGGTCGTTTCCAAAGTCGTTTTCAGAGCGGGCAGAGCGATCGTGCTGCCTTTAAAGGATTGCCACCGAATAGCTGGACACTCGTTGAAAGCCTGCGTGCCAGTGGCGCACGGACTGCCGCTTTTTTGCAGGAACCCTTGATCAGCCAATCAGGGATCGAAGGCTTCGAGTCTGTAACCGAAGCTCCAACGCTTGATCTAGAAGCCATGACAACTCTCGTCGTCGAGCGTTTGAAAGAGACGTCGAACAAACGCAACTGCATCTGGTTACACGTGACTCAGCCAACCATTGTCCAGCTTTCGACCTTAGCGACCAACCTTCGGGCGGTGGCTCATAATGCCGGTATCGGACATGAAAGCCTGATCGTCATAACGGGCTTCGGAACGCCGAAGAGCCTGACGCTCGACGGACAATCACGAGCGCCTTTGCACATGATCATCCCGGGCGGCACGGCTGCAGGATTGAAAGGCAGCGGAGCGGCGAGTGTGGTTGACCTAGCCGGTACGTTGCAATCGCTTCTGAAACTCCCCCCGCCCATTGCTCCCCAAAAACCGCTTCATTCTCGTGGCGAGCATCTATGGCGCTTGCTCAACGGCGGCAGCGGTTACCAATGGTTATTCATCGGAGGTGAGTACGGTGACGTACTGCGATTTGGTCGAACTCGTGTTGCACCCAATGCGATCGGCCAACTTGTCGCCGAACAAACGGACGACCCCAGATCGGATGCTGGCTTTCATCCTGCGCCGAAACCGCTACAGGCCGAAATGATCGGCCAATACCGGCAACTGGTTCAGTTACTCGCGGACTAGCCCGAATTATTCATGAACACGCGGACCAAACACCACGAACGACCGGCACTGCCGGTCTATTGGTTCCTGCTGGCACTTTGCAGATACTGGCGTCCTCGACGACCTTACAAGGTCGTCTGCG
>JBLINP010000071.1:0-16624 GCA_047639415.1 Planctomycetota bacterium
ATTTCGTCGAATCAGCCGAGAACAAAGCCCGAGTCCACCCTCGCACGTCTGGCCGACTGCGTGCTCGACGTTCGGATTTAGCTGTTATCGACCTGGTGGCCTTGGACGCAATGAAATTCGAATACTTCGTTCAGTGGGAAGGCGACGAGGATGCTGGTGTCGCGGGATTCTATTGACGATGTCAAGTAGATGGGTCGGCCCCGCACGAACGCTGACTCAACTCCGCTCTTGCTGCGGTGTAGCCTAAAGGTGTGCAACTGATCTTGATCGAATTTCGAAAAGTCAATCGGAACGGAATTAGCGATTGGGCGCACGAAAAAGCACTTAATCCTCGTTTTCAATTGCTCAAGAATCCGACGCCAAAACCCGAGAGAAAGAATCCCGCTCAAAACAACGGTCCAAATGTAAACGACGATCAACAAGGCAAAGAGCGGCAGTTGCACGAGGTAGTAACTCGTCCCCATGCCGCGCTCGCACGAAAGTGATCGTGTCATTGGTTCGATCGAAGCGTTCGGTTGAGGGCGCGGATGAACCGGATGTCGCCAGCAAACTTTGGAGTAGCGTCTCCGGATGTCACCGAATATCGAAGAGCGTCTCGCCTCTGACTCTCGTACAGAGTCCGCTGGCACGGAATCAGCATGGGCAGGGAGCATGCTTCGGCGAACGGAATCGTTTTGAAGTTCATGGATCGTGACGAGCCGTTGAACTGTGTGGATCAAAATGGGTTCCGGACCAAGTTTGAGTATTCTCTAACTACCGCTCTTCGAGTTCAAGCAGCCGTTCTATTCGACGAATTCCATCGAGTTGATAGCCGTAAACAACGTGAAGAGCTCCGTGACTCTTTGGCTGTACTTGTTTTCGGCGGTTGGAAGTTTTCAAGTGATCAAATAGCCCACGCCTTTATGCAGGAACCAGAGATTCAATCCGCTTTTGGTTTCCGTATCTCGAAACAACTCGGAGATCGTCCACACTGCTTGAATGCCGTGGATATTGATGCGACCGCGCTCTTCGATCGTTAGTTCGCGCCCGTTTGAGCCCGTTGCTTCTTCAACCAAACTTTCGCCGAGCTGAGCAAAACTCGTCGGCTGTGTGAAATCGTATTGATAAACGCTCAGGTCGATTGAGTTGGATTCATCCGTCACTCTCAACACCGCCTCGGCATCGTCTATCTGAACGTTCCAACGATCCGGCAAAGGCAGCGTGAATGCGTCCTCGACAAGGTGCTTATTCCAATCTGATTTGAACTGACCGGTCTCGTAGATGTAGCCCTCTTTGAACCGACCAAGCACGTTCAAATCTTCAAACCAATCCGATTTTACATCTACGGCAAGAGCGTGCGGAACAATCGAAAAGTCAGAGCCCTCGAACCGCAGCTCGAGGTAAATCATCGGCCCGTCACCGGTTTGGTTGTCTTCGAGTCCGCGTCGGAACATGAACGAGTTGCGGACGTAATTGATCTCGTGCTCACCGACGTGCTGCACCATGCGTCCCACATGACGCGGGTAGTAGTCGCCCGTAAACACGTAATCAACCTTGCCTGCTATTAACGGCACCACGTCGCGATTCCAATTGCTCTGATTCTTGAACTGCGCGTACGGATCGATTTCGCCTTCCGGGTAGCCCGCGCCCGCCAATACGAAATGCATCATGACAAACACGTTGTCGTAGCTTTCGTGATCGACCACTTCGCGTTCGATGAACTCGAGATCGGACTGATTGAAAATCGTTTTACTGTCCAGCACGACGAACTTGTTTCGACCGATCACGATCGATTTGTTTCGAACGCCGCCATTGGCTTCTAGTTTTTGAATGTCGCGGTGATCGTGATTGCCCGCCGCAAACACCTTTTGTCCGCCAACATTCACAAACACGCGATTCAGCATTTCCCACTCTTCATCAAAGGCGAAGCGCGTGTTGTCCCCCAAGAAAAATGTCGCTTTGGGGGCGATCTCACCCAACTCTCCGGCAAAGGTTTCGAGCACACCTTCGTCAAAGATCGGTTCATCCCGAATCATCGTTTTGTTTCGAACGTAGAGGCTGTAGAGATGGCCGCTAACTACGACGGAATAAGAGTCTTGAGCTTCGGAAACCGCCGGCTGGGTCTTCGCTACAAAGTTGCAGGATGCGAGGAACAGCCACGGAAATAGAACGAGGAGCACCAGGCCCCGCTGGACCTGAAAGATGCGGGAGTGGCCTGTTTTCAGTGCGTTTCTGCTCATCTTCTGCCTGGAACTGGAACTCGATTGACTCGCTCGTGTCACGAAACCGGCCTTTCGGGCCGCATCCGAAAATAGTGCTCCTTCCTCCGAGCACCGTGTGAGCCGACAACCCTCTAAATCGTTGTGGTTCGGATGCCGACTATACCGCGCACTCTCCATGCCTTGCGATGCCATCCTCCGAACTGCTTCAAGAACGAATCACTGGCTCCCAGACTCTCACTTTCGGCGCATCGTGATTTATCCGCCAGACCACAACAGCTCGCTCATCAGCGCTGACGCTTGGAAGCCCGAAACTGGGGCGATCGGTGAAATTGGCGTCCAAGGCGAATCCGGAGTAACCGCCCGCCTGAGCCACCAAAAAACCCGAATCGCTGAAAGCTGGACTTCATCGAGAGTTCGGTCGCAAGAGGCTGTTCCAGGGTGGGGTCGTCGCAGAATTTTTGTCAGACTGCGGAGATGACCTTGGTAGAGAAATTGAAGCGAACGCGACTCCTGGTTCTCGACGTTGACGGCGTCTTGACCGACGGACGAGTTGTGTACGGCGGCGGAGAGGAATTTCAATTCTTCGACGTGCAGGACGGGCAGGGCCTCGCTTGGCTTCGCAAGGTCGGAATCACCGTTGCGTGGATCACCGGGCGTGGTTGTGAAGCCACGCGGCGAAGGGCGGAAGAACTCGGCGTCGTCGAACTTCACGTCAAGAGCGGTCCTAAACATCTCGTTCTCGCCGATGTGCAGAGTCGCCTCGGCATCGCCCGAGATGAAACTGTCGCGATGGGCGATGATTGGCCTGACCTGGCCTTCGCACGAGAAGCGGGCTGCTTTGTGGCTCCCGCGAACGCGCGCGCCGAAGTGCGCGAACGAGCGGACTTCGTGACCTCGGCATTCGGAGGGCGTGGCGCAGTTCGCGAGTTGTGCGAAAGCATCTTGTCCGCTCGCGGTGAACTCGAGTCCCTGCTCACCAATTACACGGGCGAAACCACCGAGGCGCCGTGAAGAAGTTCCTGTTGTTCAGCCTGCTCTTCGTTGCGGGATTCATGGTCTTGCGCGCGATTGAATCTCCGCTGCCCGTCGAGGCTGTGGAGGTCGTCGATGATGACCCAGAGGTTGGAGAGTCGGCGCCGATTTCCGTTCCCCGCGGAGACTCCGAAAGCGACGCTTCTGAGCCGGAGGCGACGCCGCGAACTGGCGATGAGGACGATGCCGAGGTTAAGGTTGAAGTGCGGGGCCCCATGCACATCACCAAGCGGGTTGAAGAGGGTCCCAATCGCCCCAACAAGCTCTATTACCTGGAGTCCAAGCAAAGTCGTTCGGTCGCGGGCGGTTTTGTCGAGTTGATCGACGTTTCCGCCATCGCTTACGACCCGGTGACCAGTCGTGAAGTTCTGTTGATTGAGGCCGCCAAAGGGCGCGTGGCCACGATCGATTTGCTCGGTGGCACCGGCGACATTTTCAGTGACGACATCGTGTTGTTCGATGTCCGATTAACCCTGTTGGCTAACGCTCCAATCGTCCCCCTCGCTCTCGATACCGAAGTTCTCGTCTGTAGCTTGCAGGACAACGGTCGATTCCGGACGGATTCGCGGGTCACCATCCAAGGCCAAGGGATAGAAGCGTCGGGAACCGGTTTCGAATTCAATAGCAAGGACGAGTTGCTGCGATTCGATCATGACGGGTTCGCGGATGTGGAACTCAAACTTGGTCATCGCGCGAAGCTAACGAGTGAGGGTGCGCTCGAAATCGGCCGCACCGAAGACGGAGAAGGTCCCATCTTGCTCAAGGCAGAGGGCCACGCCGTGCTCGCCCAAGTCGGTACCAATCCAATTCAGTTGAGCGCCGAGCACCTCGCCATTACCGGCCAGGCAGATGGCAATGAGAGTAAAACGCTCGGCTTTCAGAGTATTCAAGCAGAGGGCGACGTCGAACTCTCCCTGGAAGGCAATCGCTTCAGCTCGGATACCGCCACGGTCACTTTGGTTGGTGACGAAGGTGATTTACACGCCGAACTGTCCGGATCACCGCACGGGAGTTTTCAGTTGGTGGGCGACGGCAGTGCCGCGTTGGGCGAAGAGGATTTTACGATCGCATTCAACGGTGATGGACCATTGATCGTCAGGCGCCGTGAGGAGGTTGAGTTCAATTTGGCCGGCCCCGCCGAGCTGAGCTGGGCCGATGCGAAACTTCTAGCGGTGGACGACATTCACGGATCACTCAGCCCGAAAAACGAACGAGCGCTCTTCGTTGCTGTCGGCGACGTCCGGGTTCAGCGCGAGAATAGCTCGATGCTCACGCCTGAATTTCGCTTGAAGCATCGACGCAGAAGCGAAGGCACGAGCGAATTGACGGCCGTGGCGGCTGGGCCGGCGTGGATGACGGGCTCGATCGACGAAGATCACGATTTCCGGCTGACAACAGAGCAACCGATCGAGTTCTCGGTACAGGGAGAATTGTGGCGCGTGCCGCGCGCGTCCGGAATCGCCCTAGTTGTGGAAGGTCCACACGGTTTCGTAGCCCGCGCGAATGAAGTCATCGGGTTCTCTGCCGAGCCGCTAGAACTCGTAGCTGTCGGTGACATCGAATTGACCAGTGCGAACGGCGATGTGAAGGGCGAGAGATTGGTTCTTCGCGGTCTCGATAGCATGTCCATCGATGGTCTCCCGGATCAGCTCGCACACTTCCGCTCCAACAACGGCGAATGGTTCGCGTTGCACGTCGAGCGCCAATACGAAACGGTCACAGCAACAGGGGTCAAGAACGCGGTCTTCACCGATGGCGTCTCGAAATTCGAGTTTGATTGCGATCGCTTACTCGTCGAAGATCTCGGAACAAACGACCAGAGCGCGAACGGAATGCAATCGCGAGGCGTTCGCTTTTCAGGCGGAGGATCGGTGGTCGGAACCGCTAGCTCGGCGGGTGAACAGCTCGAGTTGAACTGTGAGCAGTTCGATGGCGAATGGTCCGAAAAGCTTCGCGATGGAGAATTCCTCTACTCCAAGTCGAGCTTCACCGCCTCCAATAGCGTTATCGCTCAATTCACTCGCGACCAGCACAGGTACGACCTCTCCTCGGATTCGTTGTCCCTCTCGCGAACAAACCGTGGTTCCGAGACGTTGACCTCGGACAAACTAATCGCGATCGGAAACGTCGAGGTTCAAACCGCTAGTAACGGGCGTATGCACGGCAAAGGCGACCGACTTGAAATCGACAAGTTGGGCCGCGGTGAGCTGATTGCGAACGAAGGCAATCGAATCAGCGCGGAAGGTATGTTGGCCGAGGACAAGCTTCCCTACGCCATGACCGCTCGCCGTTTGGTTTTCTCCGATACTTACCTCGAAGCCGCCTACCCCGAGTTCGAGTTCCACTCCACCGAGCCACTCGAAGAGGGCGAGGACAAAATCCACACGCGGGCTTCAGCCAATCGAATGGAAGCCACCGAAGATTCGTTGGTTCTCGACGGCGATGTTCGGTTGGAAGGCGTTATCGAAGGCATGAGCTCTTGGATCTTGCTCTCCGACTCCGCTCATGTTGATGTTCAAACAACTGAAAGTTCGGGAGTCATGGGTGCCTTGCGAGCCGTTGGCCAAGTAGAGTTCGACTTCCAAGGCATCATGTACGCTCGCGGAGATAATTTTCAGTTTCAAAGTGCGAAGGAGCGGGTCCGCATTGAAGGTTCGCCCGCCAAGATTTTCTACCGCGATATGAACATCGAAACTGATTGGTTCGAATACTTCTTTCAGCTTCACACGTTCGCGTCCGCCGATAACACGATTATCTTGCCCGTGCAGACCAGGACCAAAGCAGACAAAAAGTGATCGCCGGATTCCTTCTTAGCGCTGCCTTGCTCGCACCTCAGCAAGACTCCGAACGCTGGACCATGTCCGGTCGGTTCGAACCTCGTCGTTTTGATGGAGATTCCATCATTCAGCTGGTCGAGAACCCGGTATTCACCAGCGGCAACCGAACGCTGCGTGCCAGTTGGCTCGTGATCTGGCTAGATAAAAAGCAGTTGGCCGACCTCGACTCCGATGCGGGCGATCAATTCGACGAAACCAAAAGTTCAATCTCTCGCGAGCTCGACTCCTTTGCAGCCAACGACTTCATCAGTCCGCCCTCGCTGTTTTCGCGATTCAAGTCGTCGAGCTTGACCAGCGTCGCGCAAGAGATCTACCTCGAGGGTCCGATCGAGTATCTCGTCGACGGCAAACACGTTGGGCAGGCCGGAGCCGTCTACCTCGACATGGTCGACGGGCACGGCTGGATTGCGGAAGCAGCGATCAGCGTCAAACGCAGTATTCGTGGCCGTGTGACGCACTTACGTGTCCTCGCCGATTGGCTGAGACATAGTGCCGATGGTTCGATTCGCGCCGATGACGCGGTCGTCACTTCCTGCGGTTTCGACTCGCCGCATTACCACCTCAGCACCAAAGACTTGCGCATCACGCCCTCTGATAACAAAGAATCAGAGGACGACGTACTGTTCGACGTCACGCTGCGCACCAACCGATTGAAGTTGTCGGAATCGATTTCGATTCCATTGCCGAAACTTTCCTATCCGGCGGGTACCGACTTCACACCGAAGTACGAAGGCTTTCGCTTGGGCAACAGCGCGCGCTTCGGAAACTTCGCGGAAGCTCAGGTCAACGGCGATATCGGAAAGTTGGGTGAGCGCTTAACCAGCGCGCTCGGCAATAAGTCCGTTTGGCCAAAGGGTAAAGCGCGACTCAAATTGCGTTGGCTTGGATCACGTGGTGTGTTGCTCGACTCGTACGTCAAGTTCAGGGAAGACGGTCGCTACGCCTTTGAACTCGCCGTTGGTGGACTGCCCGACCGAGGCGATGACCGCGGTGCTATTCGAGTCGGCGAAGACCTGCGAGATACCGCACGTCTGTGGTACCGCTCTCGAGGTCGCTTCAACGCCAGTCCGACCGAGTGGTACGACGTCTCTTTCTCGAGCCAATCCGATCCCGGCGTTCAATCCGAATTTTGGGAGCGCCGCTTCTTCAGCTACGAACATCGCGATACCTACCTGCACTATCGCAACGCGAAGAACGAGTACTACTTCGACGCCACGGCATTGGCGCGAGTTGATTCCTATCGAACTGAAGTCAATGAAGCTCCCGAAATCGGCTTCACTCGATTTTCATCAGAGGTAGCGAAAATTGGTTCGCAGTCGATTCTGTACAGCACGCGAACCACTGCTGCCAATCTGCGGCGCGTTGAAGGCGGCGGCGTTATTCCACCGGTCGGAACCACCGCGGTAGAGGATGGGCTCGAACTAAACTTCGAAGATGGTTTTGGCGATCGCCAAGTCAAACGAATCGACACGATGCATCGCATCGAACTGCCCTTCTCTTTGCCGTTCGGAGCCCTGCGTGCCACACCCTTCACCGAAGTCCAAGCCACCTTGTGGGATCGAGGCGAAGACCCCGCGAACACTCCAACTCGCGTCGGTTCCTTTGTCGGCCTGCGCCTCGCCAGCAACTTTTGGAAGCGACGCGCGGGCGGCGGCTTGCACGTATTGACGCCATCTCTCGAAGCAAAATCCGCGCTTAGCGTTCGCAATGACAATGGTACGCCGGTGCGCTTTGACGTCACCGAAGACAACATCGATGCGAATCAATACGAACTGGGCTTGCGCTCCCGCTGGCTTGAAGACGATGGCCTCGACGAGTTTGATGTCGACCTAAAGAGCACGTACCAAAGTTCCGTTCCCGGCGAACGCGATCGCTGGTTGCCGCTCGAAATGTATTCGGGCTTCTTCTCCAACATTGGCGACGTCAAATACGGCATGCGGCACGAAGCGCTTTACGATTTTGACCGTTCGCAAACCGCCTATTCCGCCACCGCCCTCGGTTTTGACATCTCTCGCAACTGGGGTGTAGAGCTTGGACACCAACGTGGTCGCGATGAATCTGGTGAGGCTGTGTTTGAAAGCGCGGGCATTGGCACTCGCTTCAAGTGGACGCCCAAATGGGAATTCGACGGCCGCGTCTCCTTCTCCATTCTCGACGACGGCGAGGATTTCACTCAATTCATCGTTCGCCGCGTCGGCCATGATTTCGTGTTCGAATTGGAGTTTGAAGACCGCACCGGCGAGGGCGGCTCATCAATTGGCTTCAGTTTCCGCCCGATTTTCAACTGGCGACCCGGTCATCTCGGCGCGCTCCGTCGTTAAGCAGCAAGCGGTGTACAATTTCTCCATGCTCGCTCTCATCGGAAACCTCGGACCACTCGAAACGCTGCTAATCGTGCTCGTTGTCGTGTTGGTCTTCGGTGGTCGTCTGCCCGAAGTCGCCCGGCAAACGATGCGCATGGTCGCTAAGTTTCGGAACGCCGTCGATGAGTTGAAGCGCGAAGTCAATCTCGATGGCGAGATGCGCAAAATCGACGTTGAGCTGCGGCTCGAAAAGGCGGAAGCTTTTGCGCGGGGGCGTACCGTCGAGGCCAAGTCCAAGCCGACTCCGGACCCCACTCCTAGCCCAACGCCGGAATTGCCCGAAGAGAACGAGTAAACGATGAGAGGCAATGACCTTCCTACTCGTCGTCAAGACTGCGCGCCCCGCTGATGAACACGGCCAAGCAACCGGTACTCTTGATAGCCGACGCTGGTGGCGAAATAGGCTTTGGACATCTGATGCGTTGTCGAGAGCTGGCGCTTCAAATAGGTCAACTCACCGGACGCGAAACCATCTTCTTGGTCGACGACTCTGACGCAGTCGCTCGAATTCAAACAGCGGGAATGCGAACGGAGTGGGGAGCATTCGATAGAGACGCTCGAACGGCTTCGGATGGCGGACAAAGCGCCGACGTTCAACGATTAGCAGCGGGCTGTGCCTACGTCGTGCTCGATGTCTTTGGAAAACGCGAGCTTCAGTCCGGTTGGCGCGCTCGCCTCGAACGTCCCACCGTCGTGCTCGACCGAGCGGTTAGTTGGGCCAGAGAGGCCGAGCTTATCGTCATTCCCGGAGTGACCTTTCCGCCCGAATGGCGGCTTCCAAAAACCTTGGAAGGCTCCGACACTCCAATTCACGGTGGTTCGGAGTATGTGATTCTACGCGAAGAAATTCGGACGACGCCGCGTAAATTCTCCGGTCGAGATATCGACGTTCTGGCCTACCTTTATGGCGAAAGCGAACGCGCAACTCTTCGCGCATTCGGAGATCAAAACGGACTAAGCGTGCATCTCCTCGAAAAGCCGGCGGACGATTTCCCCGACCTTTTGTCGCGCTCCAAACTCTTCCTTAGTGGCTTTGGAATCACCTTTTACGAGGCTCTTCACCTGGGAACGCGCCCTGTCGCCTGGCCTCTCTCAGACCAACACGCTGCCGACGCATCGCGCTTCTTTCGCGCTCTAGGCCTCGAATCTGCCATTCTTTCAAAAAGTACCGGGCTCGATTTGCTGCTCCAACTTCTGAGATCCGACCAGCCCCTGGTTCCAACCGTCACCGATGGCACGCCGAGAATCGTCGAGCTTTTAGAGCGCACTCTTGTATAGACGGAGGCGGATCTCTCGAATGGGGAGCCTGCCCGATGAATGCCTCGAACGATCAAAACTTAGACGGAACGAAACGCGTTAACAGTTTCAACTCTGAGTTTTCAAATAGCGTCCGCGCTTTTGCGAATGAACTGGGCACCAAATATCGGACCAGCGATATCAGTTCACTTCTGGACCGCATGAAGTCGCTGCGCGTGCTCGTCATCGGCGACACGATTCTCGACGATTACCACTTCTGTCGAACGCTGGGAACCTCCTCGAAAGACCCCGCGCTCGCCGTACAGCACGAATCCAGCGAGATGTTTGCGGGCGGAGTATTGGCCGTCGCGAACCACATCGCCAACCTCAGTGATAACGTTCGATTGTTGAGCGTGGTGGGCGAACGAGATTCACATCGCGAGTTCATCCAATCCAAGCTGAATCCGAAAGTCTCACGTGAATTCGTGACGAAGCCGGGCGCGCCGACCACTCTCAAGCGGCGATTCGTCGACAGCTATTTCGTCAACAAGCTTTTCGAAGTTTACGTGATGGACGACGCCCCGCTCGCCGACAAAGAAGAGGGCGAGTTTCGGGCGTTGGTGTCCCGCGAATTGGAGGAGTGCGATCTGGTTGTCGCCGCTGATTTCGGGCACGGAACGATCAGCTCTAAACTTCGAGATGAACTCTGCAACAGCTCCTGTTTTCTCGCCGTGAATACCCAAGCGAATGCAGGCAATCGGGGGTTTCACACGATTGGAAGCTATTCGCGCGCAGACTTTGCAAGTCTCTCTGAAGGCGAAATACGCCTCGAATTCAGAGATCCCCGCGGCGATCTATCCCCAATGTTGGAATCGGTCAGCGAACGGCTGCGCACGCGTGCATTCGTTGTGACTCGCGGCCAGAATGGATGCATCGTTCGCGCTGGCGATGGCTCTACTTTTCGGGTGCCCTCTTTCACACCTCGAATCGTCGATCGCGTTGGCGCCGGCGACGCTCTTTTCGCAATTTCCTCACTCGCGGCACGCCTCGAGACACCTCCAGATTTGCTCGGCTTTCTGGGAAACGTCGTGGGTGGCTTGGCTGTCGAGGTGCTCGGCAATCGCGAATCTATCGATCGAAGCAACATAGAAGAGTTCATCGAGCCCTTGCTCGGCTGAAGTCACCTCTGGAGATGACTGTGCACGAATTCACGACAACAAAGAAGCGATCAGGAACGAGTTGGGAGCTTTACGCCCAGTCCATCACGGCGATGCTCAACTCTTTGGTGGTTACCGATCGCAGCGGCAACGAAATGCGCCGCGAAGCGGGCTTTCGGATTTGGTGCGACTGGACGCGCCAAGCACAGATCACCCAAGGTAGTCTCTTCTTCGTCGGCAACGGTGCCAGCGCTGCCATGGCCAGTCATACGGCAACCGACGTCGGGAAGAGCGCGCGTGTCCGTACGCAAGTCTTTACCGATCCTGCTTTGATGACGGCGGTCGCGAATGACGTCGAATACGCCGAAGTGTTCGCCGAGCCGCTCTCCTGGATGATGAATGCCGGCGATGTCCTGGTGGCGATTAGTAGTTCTGGAAACTCGACCAACGTTATTCGCGCCGTTGCAAAAGCACGTGAACGTAAAGGGCACAGCGTCACGCTGAGCGCCATGCAACCGGGCAACACATTGCGGCACACCGGTGAACTGAACTTCTACCTTCCAGCGATGACCTACGGGCTTGCGGAAACAACACACGCAGCGATTTTGCATCACTGGGTGGACCGACTCGCGCCGCTGGACCGATGAAGGCCATCCTGGCTGCCGCGGGAGTTGGCTCAAGACTACGTCCGCTCACCGACACGATTCCAAAGTGCCTGGTTCCGTTGAACGGCAAGCCGCTGCTCGACTACTGGCTTGAAAGTTTCGAGCGCCACGGAATCACCGAAGTACTGATCAACGGTCACTACCTTGCGGATCAAGTGGAGCAGCACCTCGTCCATGCACGCAAGCGCTTCGGCTTTGACATTCAATTCGTGCGCGAAAGCGAATTGCGGGGAACCGGAGGTACCGTTCGCGATCAGATCGATTTCGTTAGCGAGGAAGACGCCTTCCTGCTTTGTCATGCTGACAATTTCGCATCCATTGACCTCACCGCCTTTTGCAGCTTCCACGCGCAACGACATTCGGTTCTCAGCTTGGCCTTGTTCCGCTCCGAAACTCCAGAGAGTTGTGGAATCGTCAACGAGCTTGCGGATGACGGCTGCATTTTAGAATTTGAAGAGAAGCCGATCTCACCAAAGTCGAATCTGGCCAGCGCCGCGATCTTCTGCATGGCGCCCAAAGTCATCGCCGACTTGCCGACCGATCGCGCTATCGATTTTAGTCGCGAAATCCTCCCGCAATACCAAGGCTTGATGTTCGGCTACGAAATCGATGGCTTCAATATCGACGTGGGCACGCTTCACGATTACGAGCGCGCCTGCCGTCTTGCCGAATCTTTGCCGCAAGTCTACGCCACCACTCCTTGTCCTGACACCACGGATCCTCTCCCTCTACAACTTTGATGAAGCACGTTCTCGTTACCGGAGGCTCTGGATACAAAGGCGCCGTACTGGTCCCCAAATTGCTCGAACGCGGCGACAAGGTCACCGTCATCGACGCCATGTGGTTTGGAAATGTCTTGGAAGAGCATCCGAACTTGACGGTTATTGAAGCTGACGTTCGGGATTGCACCCAAGCGCAACTTGATGGTGTTCATACGATCATCCACCTCGCGAATGTTGCGAACGATCCTTCCGCAGACCTTGACCCGCGCTTGTCCTGGGAAGTCAACGCGCTCGGGACAATGCAACTCGCTGACAATGCCGTTCGGGCAGGCGTCGAACAGTTCATCTTTGCGAGTTCGGGCAGCGTCTATGGCATCAAAGACGAAGAGCACGTGACGGAAGAGCTCACGCTCACACCCATTAGTGATTACAACCGCAGCAAGATGGTCGCCGAGCGTGTTCTGCTCAGCTATCAAGACGACATGATCGTGCAGTGTTTGCGGCCCGCAACCGTTTGCGGAACCTCTTCGCGAATGCGACTCGATGTCGCCGTCAACATGCTGACTATGCAGGCATTGACAGTTCAAAAAATCACCGTGTTCGGCGGCGCCCAAGTTCGCCCGAACATCCACATCGACGATGTTGCTGATGCTTACCTTCACCTGATGGATATTGGCGGCAAAGCGCGCGGCATCTTCAACGCCGGTTTCGAAAACCTATCAGTACTCGATATCGCGCAACGCGTTATCGAACACATCCCGGCCAAAATCCAAGTTACCGAATCCAACGACCCGCGCTCCTATCGCTTGAACTCCGACAAGCTGCTCGCGACGGGTTTCGAACCGCGCAAGTGTGTTAATGACGCGATTGTTGAAATTGCCGCTGCTTATCGAGCGGGAAAACTGACCGACACCGAGAATTGCTACAACGTGAAATGGATGAAGAAGCGAGTCGTGGGATGAGAGAATTCGACGAATTGGAAACACGTGCGCGCGAATTGCGCCAGGACGTTTTAGCGATGGCGGTACATGCTGGTGGCGCTCATGTTTCGCCGGCCTATTCGATCATCGACATGCTTGTCGTTTTATATGGTCGACACTTGCGCGTTACGCCGGAAACGGCCGACGATCCCGAACGCGACCGTATGGTCTTGAGCAAAGGACATGGGTCAGCCGCTCTCTATGCCGTACTCGCTCAAGAAGGATTCTTTGAGCGCGATCAGCTCAAAGGCTTTTGTTCAATGGGCTCGAAGTTGGGCGGGCATCCGGACGTCAATAAAGTGGCGGGTGTCGAAGCCTCGACGGGATCACTCGGTCACGGTTTTGCAATGGCGGTTGGAATGGCCCTCGCTGCTCAACTCAAAAAACAAACCTATCGAGTTGCCACCATTCTCGGTGACGGTGAATGCCAAGAAGGCTCAATCTGGGAGAGCGCTATGGCCGCCGTTCAACTGGGCCTCGACAACATCGTGGTGATCGTCGACGCCAATGGCCTGCAGGGAATGGGCGAAGTTGAATCGATCAACCAGCTCGAACCCTTTGCTGAAAAATGGCGCAGCTTCGGATGGAACGTGCGCGAAATCGACGGGCACGATTTGCGAGCGATCGACTCTGCAGTTTCTGAAGGCTTTACGGAAGGCACTGGGCCCTTCGTTGTGATCGCTCGTACGGTCAAAGGCAAAGGCGTTTCGTTTATGGAAGGTCAAGCCATTTGGCACTATCGATTGCCTAACGATGAGGAAATGGCTCAGGCTTGCGAGGAACTTGAACTAGAGAGCATTGAGACGGTGCTGCCATGAGAAACGCATTTATTGCCGAACTAACGGAAGTTGCCGAGGACCCGCGCATCATGGCGCTCCTGGCTGATAACGGCATTATCGTTTATGACAACTATCTCAAGCAACGCCCCAATCAACTGCTCAACTTAGGGATTGCCGAATCGAACTTGATCGGAGTCGCTGCGGGGTTGGCGAGCTGCGGTTTCATTCCCGTCGTGTACTCGATCATTCCGTTCTTGGTGATGCGTCCATTCGAGTTTGTTCGCGATGATATTTGCTACCAAAACTTGAACGTAAAGTTGATCGGTATTGGCGCGGGCTTCGCGTACTCGACATTGGGTCCGACACATCACGGCACCGAAGATGTTTCGCTGCTCGCCTGTTTGCCAAACCTAACGATTCTGTCGCCTTGCGATCCGCGCGAGACAAGAAAGGCGGCGCGAGCAGCCTGCGAACATGACGGTCCGGTTTACCTGCGCATTGGAACCGGTCGCAATCCCGAGGTTTACGAAGCGGACTACAACTACCAAATCGGTAAGGGAGTCGAGCTTCGCGCGGGGACCGATGTCACTTTGATCTCGACTGGAACGATTTTGAGCGAGGTCATGCTCGCTGCGGATCAACTTGAAGCGCAAAAGATCTCCACGCAGGTGATCAACATGCACACGCTGAAGCCGCTCGATCGTGAACTTGTTTTGCGTGCAGCGAAGGCTACTGGTGCTGTGCTTACCATTGAGGAGCACTCGACGACAGGAGGACTCGCGAGCTTGGTTGCGAGTGTGCTAATGGAGAGCGACGAATCCGCTACTCGTTTCGCATGTCTCGGTTTAAAAGATCGCTTCTGTGAAAGCTATGGACCTATTGAGGACCTGCGTAAGTCATTGGGTCTAACCAGTAGGGATATTTGTACAGCAGCTGTTCAGTTGCTTAGCAAGAAGCGCTCAAGCTCTGTCGATTCTTTACTCTCGGTTTAGCGCAATTATGGAAACGACTCAGCCGGTTCAGAGGAAAGCTGCACATTCAAATCGAACGCGCTTTCTGGCGTTGCTTGACGAGCTTCTGACGCGAACCTCCCTATCAACGACCGACGTTGTCGAGCTGGCGGAAGAGCGCTGCCAACACAGTTACGTCGAGCTATCGGAAGTCTTGGCGAGTGCCGAAGTTGATCTTCGAGAGCTCCTAAGTAATTGCCTCGATAAATCGATCGATAGTATTTGTCTTCTGCCGGTTGCGAGCTACATCCAAGAGCATGTAGCGACGTTCAATGGAGCTTTTGATGAAGTTGTGCTGTGCGACAATAAGAAAGCTGGCCGCGAAATTGCTGGGCGAACGGTACTCAGTCAAACTCAACTCGATCATTCCGGCTTGACCTATGATGCCTATGTGAACACTACGAGTTCGCGCGAAGTAGAAGCGCTATTCGAGAGATCGATCCCGGATGGATGTGGTGTTTCTTTCAATCAATTTGCCACAGCACTCGTGCGTGAAACTGGAAGTCTGTCTTCAGAACAAGGCATCGAACAGTTAGTTGCCCGAATTGCGAACGCAGCCCGACCGCTCGTCATTCTCAGTGGCATTTACCTCAATACCTATACGCCCACACTTCGCGCACTGGCGAAAGAGGGGTACGACATCTTTGTTGTCGCGCGTAGTTCGACGGCATGGATACACGCGGGGCATCTAGCCAAGATCGATTCGACGCTCGATTTTGCCGATGTTGTAACGGTTGATCTAGATGGAATGCTGCTGCTGCTCGATCGACTAGATCACGGATCGATTTTTATTCCTGGCGCGGAAGAGAGCTTTATAGGGTGCGCGTTCGATTGCTCACGGGCCGCAGCTTCCGCCGCTTATGTCGCCGCCATCGAACAGTTTTCTAAAGTACCGGTTTTGCTCGGCCTGTATGACATCATCAAACCCGTTACGAAAAGCCTGCACTCTGAATCTGACTTGATGGTCACGTTCAAAGCTATGCTTGAAAACGCTAGCGCAATTAGCATTGGAGCGAATTCGATTGAAGCAGGCATCCAGGCCGTAAGTGCGTTTGGCGTTACGACTCCCGTTGAATCGTTCTATCGCTATGGCGTTTATGTCGAAGGACTCGAAGAACGTCTTGGTGATGGAATTCACATTGCGATGGTGGGCGGAGCTCTGGTCAGCGATTCGGACAATCCGTTTTTGCCCGGCTTCTCTTTCTTCAAAGAACTGCTCGATCAAGAGCTTCATCTGCACGTCTTTTCGAGCGCCCTTGCTCCTCGGCGTTTTGAATCGACCCTGACTTCAAGTCAACGCACGTTTTTTCATGTGCACGATTCGATTCAAAATCCATACGAGTTAACCCGCGAGTTGTCCCGTTATCACGCCGGGATGATTATCAACGACACCGTTGAGCTAAGTCGGATGATTGCGGGTTATAAGCAGCGCGTTCTCGGCGAATTGGCCTATCACTTCTTAACGACAATGACTCCGTCGGCTGCGATGTTGTTCGGCTGCGCCGGTCTCCCCATTATTCTCAATCGAACAATGTCGAGTTTGCTTCGACAATTCCCTGCAGAGCATTTCATCCCCACCGAACTCTCCGAGTTCGCTCGTTTAGGTGATCGACTCCGACGAATCGATTGGGATCATTGTCAC